>JBQTJV010000382.1:0-37652 GCA_052386775.1 Betaproteobacteria bacterium | reverse complement strand
CCCGTTGAACTCTGGACCGGCGCGCCTTGGGATGGCACGCAGGAGATTCGTATGGCGCCGGCGGCGCTCCAGTTCGGGCAGCGAGGAGACAAGAACATCACGGGGCCGACGGCATGGAACGGCATCCAGGTCTACCGAGCGCCTAAACCGCGACAAGCGCCAGCACTTCACCATCCGCGACGACCGGACGGGCCTCGGCCGCGTCTTCGATTCGCGCTATGAGACTTGCCGCGGGGAGGTGAAATTTCCGCTCGGCCGCTGGAAGCAGGGCGAGGTGCGCGACTACCAACTGGACTGCCCGCGCGGCAAGCATCGACCGCTCAAGGTAACGATTGAGGAGATCGACTTCGTCTACGACGGCGTGCCGCACTCGCTACGATTCCACTGGCTGTACATGGACGGGCGCGGCCGCGGCACCGATATGCGGTACGTGTACAGCCCGCTGCGCGGGCTGGTCCACGTTCAGGGGAACGAGTAGAGAGTTAAGCGATAGCGAAAGGGCGGGCGACGTATGAGGTTGAAACCTAACTGCGCGTGTTGGCAGACGTCGTCAACACGCTGCGCTGCGCATGCGGCGCGGCAAAACGCGGACGTTACACGTCCGCTGTCGGTAAATCCGACAGGCAGCAACGGGTCGCTTCCGGCCTCTGCCCAGCGGTAGCTTCACGGGAATCAAGGGACCAGTCTCGTGCCAGGCTCGCCCTTGCCACCCGGTGTATGCTGCCTCCCATGCATGCCACCATGAATGGTGGTCGGGTCCATATGCCCGAAACTCCCAGAATCAGATAAGCGACGAGGAACGGGACCAGCTATGAGCAACGAAGCCCATCACCATCACGACGGCCGCCGCGTAGAGGACGCACGCCTCATCACGGGCGCCGGCACGTACGCCGCCGATTGGAATCTGCCCGAGCAGCTTCACGCCGCGTTCGTGCGCAGCGACCGGGCGCATGCGGAGATCGTCTCGGTCGACACGAAGAAGGCCGTCTCCTTCCCCGGCGTAAAGGCCGTTTTCACCGGCGAGGATGCGGTCCGTGCCGGCTACGTCAAGGCTCCGCACACCATGGGCTTCGTCGGCAAGAACGGTATGAAGGCGCGCTCGCCGGAGCGCCCGGTGCTCGCGCACAAGCGGGTCCGTTTCGTCGGAGAGGCCGTCGCGCTGGTCGTTGCCGACAGTGCCGGCGCCGCAGAGGACGCTGCCGAGCTGGTGGAGATCGAGTATCGCGAGCTGAAATGCGTCACCGATCCGGAAGCCGCGCTCGCCGAGGGCGCGCCGCTGCTCGCCGACGAGATCCCGGGCAATCTCGCGTGGGAAGCCGAGATCGGCGATCAGCATGCGGTCGAGGCGGCCTTGGCCGCCGCCGCGCACGTGACGCGCGCGAAGATCGTGTCGACGCGCGTCGCCCCGAATCCCATGGAGCCGCGGGCGTGCCTCGTCGCCTACGACGCGGCGACGGAAACCTACCGCATCCACTCCCCGATGCAGGGCGTCACCACGCTGCGCAACCAGATCTCGAACTACACCAAGGTTCCGCAGGACAAGCTCGTCATCGAGGTGCGCGACGTCGGCGGCGGCTTCGGCCAGCGCTCGGGCGCCTACCCGGAATACATCGCGCTCATGATCGCCGCGAAGTCGCTGGGCGCGCCCGTCAAGTGGGTCTGCAAACGCAGCGAAGGCTTCCTGAGCGACGCGCACGGCCGCAACATGATCGCCCACGGGCAGCTCGCGCTCGACCGCGACGGGAAGTTCCTGGCGATGCGCATTGACTGGATCGTCGATCTGGGCGCGTATCTCTCGCCCGGCGCGCAGGGGCACGTGCGCAACACGACCAACTGCATGACCGGCGTCTACCTGATACCGGCGCTCTATGGGACCTATCGCATTCCGCTCACGAACACGACGCCGCTCGCCTCCTACCGCGGGGCCGGCCGTCCGGACGTCGCATACGTCGTCGAGAGCCTCGTCAATCAGGCCGCGGCGGAGATCGGCATGGACCCGGCCGAGCTGCGGCGTCGCAACTTCATTCCGCCGTCCGCGTTCCCGTATTCCTCGCCGACCGCCGGCGTTTACGGCGGCGTCTACGAGAAAGCCGACCTGCCCGGCATGCTGGAAAAGGCGCTGAGGCTTGCCGACTGGAAGGGCTTCGCGGAGCGCCGCGCGAAATCCAAGGCGGCAGGGAAGTTGCGGGGCATCGGCATCTCGACCGTCATCGAGAATACCGGACTCGGCAACGCACCCGTGGACGAAGTCGAGATCCAGCTCGACGCGGACGGCACGGTCACCGCGTTCACGGTCGCCAAGTCGCAGGGCCAGAGCCACGAGACGACCTACGCGCAGATCGTCGCGAAAGCGCTGGAGATCGCGCCCGGACAGGTGAAGATCGTGGAATGCGCGCCCGGCACGAAGCTGAAGGGCAACGGCACCGGCGGATCGCGCAGCACCGTCGGTGCGGGCAGTGTGTGTCACCTGGCGGCGCTCAAGCTGATCGAGGAAGGGAAGGCGCTCGCCGCACTCGAACTCGGCGTCGAGCCATCGCAGGTCGCCTACGGGCGCGGCGAATTCACCACCGGCGAGTCAAACCGCGTCGTGAAGCTCGCGGATCTTGCGAAGGAGAAGACTCTGACCTTCAAGGCGGACGGCAAGTTTGGACACACGTGGCCGAACGGCTGCCATATCGCCGAGGTCGAGGTCGATCCCGACACCGGTGCGACGGAAATCGTGTCCTACTGCGCAGTCGACGACATCGGCACCGTCATCAACCACGCGATCGTCGAGGGGCAGCTCCACGGCGGCGTGGCCCAAGGCGCGGGGCAGGTGTTCGGCGAGAAGATGGTCTACGACCCGCAGACGGGGCAGCCGCTCACGGGAAGCTTTATGGACTACTACATGCCACGCGCGGGCCTGCTCCCGGAGCTGCGCTGCGAGGAGCACCCGACACCGAGCGAGGTGAGCCCGCTCGGGGTGAAGGGTGTCGGCGAATCGGGTTGCACGGCCTCGATCCCGGTGCTGGCCGGCGCGGTGCTCGACGCGCTGCGGCCGCTGGGCGTGAAGCGTCTCGAGATGCCGCTCACGCCGGCCAGGCTGTGGGAGGCGATCAGCGGAACGGGGTCGCGGTAGCCACCTCGCCGGCGGAAACCAGGAGATCGAGCGCAGCGCAGTGGCCAGGACTGCGCGCTCTAACGCCGGAAAAGGTCGCGGAAGAAAGCTTTGACGCGCTCCCAGAGCACGGGAAGGATGAGCGATCCGGCGTTCAACTCGGCTGCGGGTTGAGCAGCTTTCCCTGACGGGTTTTCTGCTTCTTTTCTGAGGCGGGCCTGGAGATTTCTCGCGAAACTATCAGTCATGCGCCGCGCGATGTCGCGCAGCAAGGCGGAGCGGCTGAATTGCGCGAGCGCGCCGGTGAGCGTGAATCCGATCTCGATATCCACGCGGGTCGCGGCGCCGTCTCTTTCATCGTGCAGGCGATAGCGTATCTCGCCACGCGTCGTTGATCGCGAGCGCGCGTCGTGCGCGTTCCCGTGAATCGTGCCCGACCAGGTGGCGGGATCGCGCGCGACATCGGCGGCGCCCTCGAACTCCGCAACGATCGGCCCGGCACGAACGCGCAGGCGCGTCTCGATGCGATCGTCGGTGGGCATGCCGATGACGGAGGTCCCGGGCAGGCAGGTCGCGACTTCTGCCGGCCTGCCAAAAAACTCCCAGACCTGCCCGCGCGGGAAATCCACTACGAAGGTCTCGTTCAATGTCGTTTGCGGCACACCGGCCCCGACCGACGGCGCAATGCTCGCTGTCCTGGCAGATTGCCCGGGGACCGCGCCGTTCCGCGGTACGGCAGCCGGTTGACCGGACGAAAGAGCCGTCGCATGACCCGACCCCGCCGGCCCCAGCGCCGTGCGCGGATTGACCGGCGTCGCGCGCGCACTGGTCTTGCGCTCCGCAAGCACGCGCTCAATCGCGCGTACGATGCCCGCGTAGCCGGTACAGCGGCAAAGATTCCCGCTCATCGCGACGCGGATGCCGCGTTCATCGGCGTCCGGCATGCGCATCACCACGTCGCGCGCCGAAACCAGCATCCCCGGCGTGCAGTAGCCGCACTGCAGCCCGTGCTCTCGAGCGAACGCGGCACGCAACGCGCTGGCGATGTCGTCGTGGTCGAGGCCTTCCACCGTAGTGATGGTCGCACCTTCGCAGGCGACGGCAAAGGTGATGCACGAGCGCACCGGGATGCCGTCCACCAGCAGCGTGCACGCCCCGCACACGCCGTGCTCGCAGCCCAGGTGCGTTCCGGTGAGCGTGAGCGTTTCGCGCAGAAAGTCGGCCAGATGCGTCCTCGGTTCGACGTTCGCCGTGACCGGTTTTCCGTTCACCGTCAGCGTGATCGCTCTCATAGAGGAGCCGCCCGTTCGACGGCGCGCCGCAACGCGGTGATGTGCAGCTTGCGATCCACGGCGTCGATAATGCCCGCCGCAGCGAGCGCCTGCGCTGCAACGTTCGAATCGAACTTGGCTGCGGCGAACGACACCGCATTGCCGCCGAAGAGCGCCGCCGCATTTTCGAACACGATCGGCACCGATTCCGTCGCACCCATCACGGCGCGGCACACGCCGCGGCCGGGGTCGTGGAAAAATGCGCCGATCGCCTGTGCCATCTCGCCGGTCTTGCGTGCGATCTTGTAGTAGCCCCAGCGCGCGCCGCTCGAAAACCTCGGTACGCGGACGGCTTCGATAAGTTCACCCGCGGCGAGCATTGTTTCGAACGCGCCGGTCATCAAACCTGCTACCGGGAGGGTGCGCTGGCCTTCCGGGCCGCGAACCAGGACTTCGGCGTCCATTGCGGCAAGGGCTGAGACCCAGTCGGCTGCGGGGTCCGCGTGCGCAAGGCTCCCGCCCAGCGTCCCGCGATTGCGCACCACGCGGTAGGCGATGTCGCGCGCGACCCCGGCGAGGGCACCGGCTGTCGCATCCGGCACGCGCCCGTCCTCGATATCGGCGTGCGTGATGCAGGCGCCCAGCGTGAGCGCGTCCGCACTTTGCTCGACGCGCTTGAGTTCGGGTACATGAGTGATGTCGACCAGCACGTCGGGTTGTGCGAGACGCAGGTTGAGCATCGGGCCGAGCGATTGCCCGCCGGCGATGATCTTGACGGCGAGATCCTCACGCGCGGTGAGCATGATGACGGCGTCGAGGTCGCCGGGCCGCTCGTAATCGAAAGCCGTCGCCTTCACTGTGCTCCTCTATGGCGTCTTCCCGGCGAATGCCGGGATCCAGAGTGGATGCCGTTTTTCAACGGCATGACACCGCTGTCTTGCTGCACCGCTTGCTCGATCGCTTCGAGGATGCGCCGCGGTGTCGCCGGCGACTGCAGGATTTCCGCTGCACCGAGCGGGCGCAGTGCATCGTTGATCGCATTCGTGATCGTCGCCGGCGGAGCGATGGCGCCGCCTTCGCCGAGGCCTTTCACGCCGAACTCGGTGTACGGTGACGGAGTTTCCATATGCTCGATGCGCAGCGCGGGCACTTCGGTGGCGCCCGGCAGCAGGTAATCGGCCAGCGTCGAGGCGAGCGGCTGTCCCGAAGCATCGAACGGCATTTCCTCGTAAAGGGCGGTGCCGATGCCCTGCGCCACGCCGCCGCAGATCTGTCCGTCCACCACCATGGGATTGACCAGCTTGCCGCCGTCTTCGACGACGACGTACTCGAGGATGTCCACGCTGCCGGTTTCCGGGTCCACCGCAACGACCGCGGCGTGTGCCGCATAGCTGAACGTACCGGAATCGCGCTGCGGTTTGTAGCCGACGGTTGCCTCCAGTCCGCCCGGATTGACGTGTGCCGGCAGATCCTGCGGCCGCAAGTACCACACGTGCGCGATGTCATTGAGCGACACGCTGCTCGTCGGGCCGACCACTTCGCCGCCCATGACCCGCACCGCGCTCGGCTCGGCCTTGAGCAGCCAGGCGCCGATGCTGATCGCGCGCCGGGCGATTTCCTCGCAGGCGCGCGCCACCGCGCCGCCCGCCATGACCATCGAGCGCGAACCCCAGGTTCCGGTCGAATAGGGCGTGAAGGCGGTGTCGCCGTGCACGACTTTGATCCGGGAGAACTCGACGCCGAGTATCTCGTGCGCGACCTGCGCGAGCGTCGTCTCCATGCTCTGACCGTGGGAATGCACGCCGACACGCAGTTCCAGTCCCCCGTCGGGGGTGAGCCGGGCCGTGGCCTGCTCGTATCCCGGCACCATCGGGATGCCCCACCCCGCGTAGACCGAGGTGCCGTGGGCGGCCTGTTCGCAGTAGACCGCGGTGCCGACGCCGATCAATCGTCCGTCGGGCTCGCCGCGGCGTTGGCGCTCGCGCACGGCAGGCAGGTCGATTGCGGCCATTGCACGACGCAGCGCCTCGGGGTAGTCGCCGCTGTCGAAATGTTTCCTGGTGATGTTGTCGAACGGCATCTGCTCGGGCCGCACCAGGATCTTCATGCGCGCGTCGTGCGGTTCGACGCCGGCTTCACGTGCGATCGCATCCAATATCAGTTCCAGGGCAAAGCACACGCCGGTGCGGGCGACACCGCGATAGGGCAGGATGGGGCACTTGTTGGTGGCGACCGAGTATGTCCTGCAGCGATAGGCGGGAAAGTCATACGGTCCCGGCAGGATGCTCGCGACCTGCGCCGCTTCCAGGCATGCTGAAAAGGGATAGGACGAGTAGGCCCCCGAATCGACCGTCGCCTCGCAGTCGATGCCGATCAAACGTCCATCCCGGTCCGCATAACCCGTGATGCGGTAATGGTGCTCGCGGCAATTTGCGCCTGCAGTGAGATGCTCACGCCGGTCTTCGATCCACCGCACCGGATGGTCGCACTGCATGGCGAGCCAGCCGAGCGCGACTTCTTCGGGAAGAAGTATGCCTTTGTAGCCGAATCCGCCCCCGACATCGGGCGAGACGACACGGATTTTTTCGTGGTCGAGGCCGAGGCACTCGGACAGGCCGGTGCGCACGATATGCGGCATCTGCGTGGCGGAATAGATGACGAGCTGCTCGAGCCGCCGATCCCAGTGCGCAACCACGCCGCGCCCCTCGATCGGCGCCATGCACTGGCGCGCGGTGCTGATTTCTCGGGTCACCTTGATCGGCGCATCGAGCGCCTTCCCGAAATCGATGTCGACGAACGTTTCGAGAAAGACGTTATCGCCCCACGACTCGTGCAGCAACGGCGAATCCGGCCTGCGCCCCGCGAGCATGTCATGCACGGCCGGGAGCTCCTCCAGATCCAGCGTCACGGACGCTGCGATATCTTCGGCGCGGGCCCGCGTCTCGGCAACGCACATGGCGAGCAACTCGCCGACATAACGCACTTTCTCCGTGGCGAGGGCCGGCTGCACTGAAACCTTGAAGCCAGGCAGCCCGGATACCGCGCGGATCGGTTTGACGCCGACGAGATCCGTCGCGGTATACACCTCGCTGCGGTGCGCCCCGGACACATGAATGCCGCGGATTCGGGCGTGCGCGAGCGGGCTGCGGACGAAAGCGACATCTTTCATGCCGGCGAGCCGCAGGTCGGCCACGAACTGGCCGCGCCCGCGGAGCAGACGATCGTCCTCCTTGCGGAGAACACTGGCGCCGATGCCCTGGTTCGCCACGACCGCTCCTAATGCATGACGCGCCGACCGCGTGTCTTGCGCGCGCGTTTCGGCGTGTGATGGCGTTTCGGTTTCAACGCTTTTGCATGATTCTCTGCCGCAGCGGGCGCGCGTCCGAACAGGTCGATGTGCAGCTTGACGCAATCGTTGCGGTAGACGATGTCCGCGACATAGATGGCCGTGCCAACGCGGTCCCTGACGACGCAGTGGCACTCCGCCGTCGGTGCGCCGAGGGATACCTGCAGCAGCGCGGCCGTATCCGGATCGGCGGTTCCGATGACGAGCGTTTGATGCGCGTGGGCGACGGTGATCCCGTTCAGGCTTGCCAGTATGGGCAGCGCGGTGCGGGTGCGGAACGCCTCGGGGTCGCGATCGTAGATCCGGCGGTCGAGATGGAGATTCACCACGGCGTACGGCGTATCGTTCTTCATCTGCACGCTGCGCAGGAAAACATATTCGGGCGCGAGCCGTCCGTCCTCCTCGGAGAGCGCCGGCGCGGCAGGCGGATTGTCCATCTTGATCAGGCGGGGAACGTTGCTCTTGATCGGCGCGATCAGCGACGCCCACGAGGTCTCGAGCCGCAGCCAGTGCTTGTTCTGCACCTTGTCGGCGACGAACGTGCCGCGGCCCTGCTGGCGGTGCACCAGCCCTTCGCTTTCGAGCAGCTCGATGGCGAGCCGAACGGTTACGCGGGCAACTTCGAATTCGCGCTCGAGCGCTTCGAGCGTGGAGATCTTCTGCCCCGGCTGCCACTGGCCGCTTTCGATGCGCTGGCGCAGCGCGGAGGCGATCTGGATGTAAAGCGGCACGGCGCTTCTTGCGTACATCGTTTTCAGTTTGGACATGGCTCGGCTTTCTGGCATGGCGCGGTCACGCTGTGCTGGCGTGGGCAATCCGACGGATGCGATCGATATGCAGTTGTACAGCGGCTTCCTGCTCCCGGCGCAGCCGTTCGGCTTCGCGCACCTCGACCGCCACGAAGGAGAGGCGGCGGCCGGGCCTGCGGCGCCCGACAACCGGCAGATCGGCGGAGATGACGGTTGCGATTTTCGGATAGCCGCCGGCCGTCTGGTTGTCCACCATGAGGATGATGGGACGGCCCGTTCCCGGCACCTGGATCGATCCCGAAACCACGCCATCGGAAACGATGTTGTAGTCCCTGGCGTGTTCGATGACGGCGCCGTCGAGACGAAACCCCATGCGATCGGCGTGCGGCGAGACGGTATAGACGGAAGACAGGAACGTTTCCATTCCGCGAGCCGTGAAGTAATCCGCCTGCGGGCCGGGCACCACGCGTATCGGCTGGTCAAACGCGAGATCGAGCGGGCTCTCAAGGATACGCTCGTCGTGAAGTTCCACGTCGCCGCGTTTCAGCGGCACGATATCGTTTTTCTGGAGCCGCCGGCCCTGGTGGCCGCCGATGCCGCCCCGTACGTAGGTGGAGGCGCTCCCGAGCACCGGCGGGATGTCGAGGCCGCCTTCGATCGCGAGATAGGCACAGGCGGCATCGATGAGCGCACCGATGCGGAACACATCGCCTTTTTCCAGTCTCACGCTGCGGCCGCTCTCGATGGCGCGCGCCCGGCCGGAACGCACCTCGAGCTTTGCGCTGGATCCGACCAATGCCACGCGCACCGAGTCCGCGAGCACTTCGCACATCGGCCCCTGCAGCAACATCTCCAGCGCCGGCGTGTCGGCCGGGTTGCCCACCAGAGCGTTTGCGAGCCGCAAACTGATCGCGTCGAGCGGTCCGGAAGCCGGTATGCCGACATCCTGGTAGCCGATGCGGCGCGTCCCCTGCACGGTGGTGTGGGGCCCCGGCGAGATGATTCTCAAATGCGCGCTCATGGCGCGACGGTTTCGAACGGCACGCGGTAGGCGCCGGCCGCGATGGCCGAGCGTATGCGATCGAATTCGTGGCTATCGACGGGCTCGAAACACGCGTTGTCCCCGGGCGCGAGCAGGGCGGGTTGCGGCCAGCTCAGATCGAAGAGCCGCACCGGCGTCGCACCGATGAGATGCCAGCCCCCCGGGCTTTCCACGGGATAGATTGCGGTCATGCCGGCTGCGATGGCAATCGAGCCCGCCGGTACGCGGACGCGCGGGTCGGTGCGCCGCGGCAAGGCCAGCGGCTCGGGAACATCGCCCATGTACGGAAATCCGGGAGAAAACCCGATCATGTATACCTGGTAGCGCGTGGTGCTGTGGAGGCGGATGACTTCTTCGGGCGGGAGACGCGCGCGCCCGGCCACGTCTTCCAGGTCGGGTGCATGCGGCCCCTCGTAGCAGGCGGGAATGCGCCACAGCGTGACGGGACCGGCGCTGCTCTCGCCGTCGTCCATAATATGCCGCAGGGCTGAGATCACTTCGGCGCTGCTCGTCACCAGCGGGTCGTAGTGCACCATCAGGGAACGAAACGTGGGCAGCGTCTCCACCACGCCGCGAATCGGCCTCGCACGGACCGCCGCGTTCAGGCGCAGCACCCGCTGGTTCAGTTCCCGGTCGATGCGATCGCCGAACTCGGCGACGATGGCGGTATCGCCCGAAGGAAGGAAGCGAACGGTCATGAAGGATCGAATCGAAAGCGGCCGGCGAATACGCCGTTGAGGTTAGCCCAAACGGCGGACCAATGATATTGTTATTCCATACTTAGGACCATATAATTCTGCCATGCGCCGACCGGGTCGCGCCATCATGGCGTATCGCACCGCTCGGCTGATTCCACCATCCTCCGGCATTTCACGCACACGGACCAACGATGACGATTTCGGTGAATTTGAACGCGGACATGGGCGAGGGATACGGCGCTTATGACGTAGGCAACGACGACGCCATCCTCAAGATCATCCGCTCGGCGAGCATCGCGTGCGGCTTCCACGCCGGAGACCCGGTCACCATGCGCCGGGTCGTGCAGCGCGCGAAGGAGGAGGGCGTCAGCATCGGTGCGCACCCCGGATTCAACGACCTGTGGGGATTCGGCCGGCGCCGCATCGACATGGACCCGAAGCACCTGGAGTACCTGATCGCCTATCAGATCGGCGCGCTGGGGGCGATGGCGGCCTACGTCGGCGAAAAGGTGACGCACGTGAAGCCGCACGGCGCGCTCAACAACATGGCCGCCGAGAATCGGGAATACGCCATGGCCATCGGCCGGGCGATCAAGGCGGTGGATCCGGGCATCATCTACGTCACCAACTTCGGCTCGGAGATGGAGAAGGCCGGGCGCGAACTGGGCCTCAAGGTCGCGCGCGAAGGCTACTGCGATCGCCAGTACGACGATAAGGGCAATCTCGCCTCACGCAAGATTCCCGGCACGGTCATCAAGGATCCGCAGGTCGCGGCGAAGCAGGTGGTGGACATGGTCGTCAACGGCTTCATCATTTCGCGCGACGGCAAGCGACTTGAAGAGCGGGTCGATACGCTTTGCGTGCACGGCGACGAGGCGACCGGTGTGGCCATCGCCCGCGCGGCGCGCGCTGCGCTCGAGGCCGCCGGCGTCAAGATCGTCAAGCTGACCGAGATGAATCTCGGCTGAGGCCGGCCGCCACGCCGTATTTCGCGTGTCGCTTCCACACTGGGGGTCCTTCTGACACCGGATCGTCCCACCGTTTCCATCATCGGCGGCACCGGCGCGCTCGGCTCGGGGCTGGCCCTGCGCTGGGCCGCCGCAGGCTATCCTGTGGTGCTGGGTTCGCGCTCCCGGAAAAAGGCCGAGGCGGCCGCGCGCGAGATCAAGCCGGGAAACAATGCACCGCCGGTGCGGGGCACCGCGAATGCGGAGGCGGCGCGCGCCGGCGACGTGATCGTGATTGCGGTACCGTATTCGAGCCACGAGGCCACGCTCGATGAGATCAAGGATGCCGTCGCAGGAAAGATCGTGATCGACGCCGTAGTGCCGCTGGTGCCGCCCAAAGTATCGGTGGTGCAGCTTCCGTCGGGCGTATCGGCTGCGCAAATGGCGCAGGCGCGTCTGGGCGCCGGTGTTCGCGTGGTTTCGGCGTTTCATAACGTCGGCGCGGCGAAGTTGCAGTGCGGCGGTCCGGTGGACTGCGACGTGCTGGTATTCGGTGACGATCGTGCGGCGCGCGAAACCGTCATCGCGCTGGCCCGCGATCTGGGTACGCGCGGCATCGACGGCGGTCCGCTGGCCAATTCCGTGGCTGCAGAGGCGCTGACTGCGGTGCTGATCGGCATCAACCGCCGCTATAAAGTGGAAGGCGCCGGCATCCGGATCACCGGCATCGCCGATAACGCGGCCGCGGTGAAGACATGAATCGGCATCGCCCCGTTCGGGCCGTCGTTCCGGTCAAGCGGCTGAGCCGCAGCAAGGGCCGCCTCGCGCCATTGCTCGCCCGAGCCGAGCGGGTCGCGCTGGCACGCGTCATGCTCGAAGACGTGTTAAGCGCCCTGCGGCGGGCTGAGACGCTGGCCGGGGTGATCGTCATTACGGCCGATGATGAAGTCGCGGCGGTTGCCCGGCGCACCGATGCAGACATCATGATCGAACACCAAAGTCACGGAATGGCGTCGGCGGTGATCGCAGCGGCCCGGCATCTGCAGCGCCGGGGCGATGCGGCCATGCTGGTTGTGCCTGCTGATGTGCCGCTCGTCACGGCTCAGGACATCGAGACGCTCATCGACACACAACACGCTTCGCCTGCCGTAACGCTGGTGCCGGCCGATCGCGACGGGGGGACGAATATGCTCCTGTGTTCGCCGCCGGAAGCGATCCCGTTCCAATTCGGCGACGACAGTTTTGCGCGCCATCGGCAGGCGACCCGTGCGGCGGGTGTGGAGCCGCGGGTGCTGCGCCTGAAGGGCGCGGGCCTCGACCTCGACCGCCCCGAGGACATCGTCGAGTTCCTGCGCACGCCCTCTGCCACGCGAACTCATGCCTGGCTCGCTTCGAACGGCATTCCGGCACGATTGCGTGTACTTCGCGATGGGTACGCGTGCGCACGCGGCGGTCCCGGAACGGAACAGGCGAGCTTCATCCCATGAACGCTTTGCGCATCGAGGACCTGCCGCCCGAGCGCCGCCTGAACGCGGACGAAAGCTACGCCCTTGTTGACCACGCCGATCTGCCGGCGCTCATGCGGGCTGCGGCTCGCCGTCGGGATGCGGCACACGGCAGTGTCGTCACCTACTCGCGCAAAGTTTTCATTCCACTCACCCGGCTGTGTCGCGACGTTTGCGACTACTGCACCTTTGCGAAGTCGCCGGCCGACGTCGAGGCCCCTTTCCTGACGATGGATCAGGTGCTCGCCATCGCGCGCGCCGGAGCGGCTGCGGGTTGTAACGAGGCGCTCTTCACGCTGGGGGACAAGCCGGAGTTGCGTTATCGCGCGGCGCGCGAGGCGCTGCAGCGCCTGGGACAAGCGACGACGTTGTCGTATCTTGCCGAATGCGCCCGCGTGGTGCTCGAGCAGACCGGGCTCTTGCCGCACCTCAATCCCGGCGTGATGACCGCCGAGGACATCGTCGCCTTGCGCGCGGTTTCCGTATCGCAGGGCCTCATGCTCGAGAGTTCAGCCGAGCGGTTGTGCGAGCGCGGCGGCCCGCATTTCGGTTCGCCGGACAAGCGCCCGGCGGTGCGCCTCGAAACGCTGCGGCTGGCCGGCGCGGCGAACGTCCCGATTACCACGGGACTGCTGGTCGGCATCGGCGAGACGCGGGCCGAGCGCATCGACGCGCTGCTCAAGCTGCGCGAGCTGCACGATCGCCATGGGCATATCCAGGAATTGATTATCCAGAACTTCCTCCCCAAGCCGGACACGCGCATGGCCGCTGCGCCGGCGGCTTCGCTCGCGGAGCAGTTGTGGACGATCGCCGCCGCGCGGCTCATCTTCGATGCGGACATGAACATCCAGGCGCCGCCCAATCTGCATCCACAGGCGCTCGCGCAGCTCATCGCCGCCGGCATCAACGACTGGGGCGGCGTGTCGCCGGTCACGCCGGACCACGTGAATCCGGAAGCGCCGTGGCCGCACCTGAGCGCGCTCGCACGGGCGACCGCGAATGCCGGCAAGGAACTGGTGGAACGCCTGGCCGTCTATCCCGCTTACGCACGCAGCATGCCGCGCTGGGTCGATCCGGGACTGCACAAGACCTTGCTCGGTCGCATGGATACCGACGGTTACGCGCGCGCCGACGCGTGGTCTCCGGGCCGGAAGGATGCCGTGCCTGCCGACGGCAAGCGCTTTGCGCGATCTGGTGTCGCCGTCGCCGGCGATGAAATTGCGGCGATTCTGGAAAAAGCGCAGCGCGGCGTAACGCTGCGGGAAGCGCAGATCGTGCGGCTCTTCCGCGCGCGCGGTGAGGAATACGTCGCTGTATGCCGGGCGGCCGACGCACTCCGTCGGGAGATGAACGGCGACGTCGTGAGCTATGTCGTCAACCGCAACATCAATTACACCAACGTGTGTTCCTACCGCTGCCAGTTCTGCGCCTTTGCGAAAGGCAGGGCAAGCGAAAACCTGCGGGGCAAGCCGTACGATCTGTCGCTGGAAGAAATCGGGGGCCGGGTGCGCGAAGCATGGGCGCGCGGCGCCACCGAAGTGTGCATGCAGGGCGGCATCCATCCGGCGTACACCGGCAGGACGTATCTCGACATCTGCCGCGCCGCGAAGGCCGCCGCACCCGCGATCCACGTCCACGCCTTCTCGCCGCTCGAAGTCTGGCAGGGCGCGCGGACGCTGGGCGTGTCGCTGGAAGAGTTTCTGTCCGAACTGAAGCGCGTCGGGCTCGGAACGTTGCCCGGCACTGCGGCCGAAATCCTCGACGATGAAGTGCGCGCGACGCTTTGTCCCGACAAGATCAGGACGCAGGAGTGGATTGCCGTGATGAGAGCCGCGCACAACGCCGGCTTGCGCACGACGGCGACCATCATGTTTGGCCACATGGAGCGGCTCGAGCACTGGGCGCGGCATCTGCTGCGCGTGCGTGAATTGCAGGCGGAGACCGGCGGCTTTACCGAGTTCGTTCCGCTTCCGTTCGTCCACATGGAGGCGCCAATCTACCGCAAGGGCCGGGCGCGGCGCGGGCCAACCTTTCGCGAAGCCGTGCTGATGCATGCCGTCTCGCGTCTCGCGCTGCATCCGCTGATTGCCAATATCCAGACGTCATGGGTCAAGATGGGGCCCGAGGGCGCGCAGGCTTGTCTGGAAGCCGGCGTCAACGACTTGGGCGGGACGCTGATGAACGAGTCGATTTCCCGGGCCGCCGGCGCTACACACGGCCAGGAGATGACGCCCTCGATGATGGAGGCGCTGATCCGCTCGGCGGGGCGGCGACCGCGCATTCGTACGACGCTGTACGCAGACAGCGCTCGGCTGCCCTGCGAAGCGCTGGCATAGAACGCATTCAGGACAACGCATGAAAGTAAAAGACGTCATCTGTGCGGCGGGGCGCTCCGGCTACATGCACCGCGATCTGCTCGCCATCAAATCCGGCAAGGCGAAACCGAACGGCAGCCTGTACGAGGGCGTGCCGATGTCGCGGGGCTTTACGCGCATCATCGAGCCTGCGACCGTCATCTCCGTCATGCTCGTGCTCGAAGACGGCCAGGTTGCGTTCGGCGATTGCGCGGATGTCATTCTGGCGGGGGTCGCCGGCCGCGATCCGGCATTCAACGCCAGGGGACACATCGAGTACCTGCGCAGCGACGTGGCGCAGGCGCTGCGCGGACGCGACGTATCGACATTCCGCGAGCACGCCGCAGAGATGGACGCCTATATGTACCAGGGCGCGAGGCTGCACACGGCGATTCGCTACGGCGTAAGCCAGGCCTTGCTGCACGCCACCGCGCTCGCCTGCCGGCAGACCATGGCCGAAGTGATTGCGCGCGAATACGGCAGCCGGATTGCGACGTCACCAATCCCGATCCTGGCCTCGTGCCACAAGGACGATCCGGGGCAGCTCGACCGCGTCATCCTGAAGCGCGTGGAGCTGCTGCCGCACGCCTCGTTCCAGATCGTGAGCGAACACATCGGCTACCAGGGAGAGAAGCTCGCGGCCTTCGTGCGTCGTGTCGCGGCGCGCTGCAAGGAAATCGGCGATCCGGACTACAACCCGCGCATCCACGTGGACCTGTACGGGACGCTGGGCGAACTGTTCGAGATGAGCGTCGAGCGGATCGGCGACTACCTGGCCAGGCTGCGCCAGGAATCGGGGGCGTACGGGCTGCTGGTGGAATCGCCGATGATCGCCAGGACGCAGTCCGAGCAGATCGACAAGTTTGCCGCACTGCGCGGCCTGCTGAAGGACAAAGGCATCGATGTCGGCGTGATCGCGGATGAGTGGTGCAACACGCTCGCCGACATCAAGCTCTTCGCTGCCGCATCGGCCGCCGACTTCGTGCAGATCAAGACACCCGATTTGGGTGGCATCCACAATACCATCGAAGCGGTGCTCTACTGCAAGGCGAACGGCATGGGCGCGTGCCTCGGCGGCACGGCGAACGAAACCGATCAGTCGACGCGCATCACCTGCCACATCGGGCTCGCCTGCCAGCCGGACTTCATGCTGTCCAAGCCGGGATTGGGCGCGGACGAGGCGCTGATGATCCAGACCAACGAAATGGCGCGCACGCTGGCGATCCTGCAGACGCGTCACTGAAAGATGACGGACCCGATCAACACAATTCGTACAACATCAGCGATGACCAAGATGAATTCGTCCGGTTTCCTGCGTTTCATGATTTATGGTTTTGTCGTCCTTTTGCTCGGCATTCCGGCTGCCTGGGCGCAGCAGGAGTATCCGAGCCGCCCCGTGCGCCTCATCGTACCCTATCCGCCGGGCGGACCCACCGACATCATGGGCCGGCTGGTGAGCGAGGTGCTCACCCGGCGACTCAACCAGAACGTCGTGGTGGACAACCGCGGCGGCGCCGCGACGGCCATCGGCGCCGAGATGGCGGCGCGCGCACAGCCGGACGGCTATACCCTGCTGGTCTCTTCCGAAACGACTTTCGCGGTCAATCCAGCGCTGCGCGACAAGCTGCCCTACAACCCGGCGCGCGACTTTGCGCCGGTCTCCATGCTGACGACCCAGCCCTACGTCCTCGCCGTGAGTCCCGCCGTTGCGGCGAGCTCCGTGGCCCAACTGGTCTCCCACGCGAAAGCGAATCCGGGAAAGCTGCGATACGGATCGGCGGGAATCGGTTCGGCCAATCATCTGGCGGGCGAGATGTTCAAGCACGCCGCCGGCATCGATATCCTGCACGTGCCGTACAAGGGCAACGGCCCGGCCATCATCGATCTCATCAGCAACCAGATCAGCCTGATGTTGGGCAGCATCTCTTCGCTCTATCCGCATGCGGCGGTGAAGAAGCTGCGGATCCTCGCCGTGGCGAGCCCGAAAAGGGCCGCGGCGGCCCCCGAGGTCCAGACTTTCGCCGAAGGCGGCATGCCGGGGTTCCAGGTAAGCGGGTGGAACGGCATGGTTGCGCCGCGCGGCACGCCGCCGCACATCGTCAAGCGGCTGAATTCCGAAATCGTTGCCGGCTTCAACCAAGCCGACGTGCTCGAGCGGCTCAAAAAACAAAGCATCGATGCCGCCACCGGCACGCCGGCGCAGTTCGTGGCGCACATGAAGTCCGAGTTCGCGCGCTACGACAAGCTCATCAAGGCAGTCAATCTCAAGGTGGAATAGCCGACGCATGGACGCGATTACCCGTCGCATCGGGGAACAAGACAACCGGCGTCTCGCGCCGAATCGGGCCTGGCAGTGGCGCGTCTCACGCTGATCCGGCACGCCGAAACGCTCTGGAATCGCGAGCGCCGCATGCAGGGCCAGACCGATACCCGGCTTTCCGACATCGGCCGCAGGCAGGCGGCGGCGCTGGGCGAGCGGCTTGCGAGCCAGTCATTCGTCGCGCTCTACAGCAGCGATCTGTCGCGCGCCTGGGACACGGCCCATGCGATCGCGCAGCGCACCGGGCACGATGTGATCGCCGAGTCCAACCTGCGCGAGCGGCGCTTCGGCATCTTCGAGGGGCTCACCCACGCGGAAATCGCCGAACGCCACCCGGAGGAGTTGCAACGCTTCCAGAGCCGCGATCCGGACTACGTGGTGCCCGGCGGCGAATGCGCGCGCGATTTTCATGCGCGTTGTCTCGCCTCGCTGATCGACATCGCGGAACGCCACGACGGCTGCGATGTCGCAGTGGTGACCCATGGCCTCGTGCTGGACGCGCTGTATCGCGCGGCGCACGGTCTCACTTTCGAGGTGCCGCGCCCGGTTCCGCTGCTCAACGCCAGCCTCAACGGCTTCGGCTATTCGGAGCGCGTGTGGCGCATGAGTTTCTGGGGCGACGTGGCGCACCTGGAGCCGGCGACGATCACCCGCTACGAAGGCCGGACGGCCTGATTCTTCCCGTCTTTTATTCCGATGGCCGAACGCGAAACGGTCATACTGGTCCATGGATTGTGGGTGCACGGCGTGGTGATGTCGTTGATGAGGCGGCGCATTGCCCGGTGCGGGTATGACGGCCGCTGCTTTTCCTATCCCTCGATGCGGCGCACGCTCACCGAGAATGCCGAGCGTCTGGCGGAGTACTGCCGCGGCATCGCTGCGCCCCGCATCCATTTCGTCGGGCATAGCATGGGCGGATTAGTCGTGCTGAAGATGCTGGAGTCGCCACGGGCATTCGCAACCGGACGGGTCGTGCTGCTCGGCGCGCCTTACGGGGGAAGCCACGTCGCGCGGCGTCTTACGCGAATTCCCGGCGGCCGCGCAGTGCTGGGTTGCTGCCTGCCCGAATGGCTGGGCCGCGCGCGGCCGCATCCGCCCGCGCATCGCGACATCGGGGTGATCGCCGGTCGCGTCGGCATCGGGCTCGGCCGCATCGTGGCACCGGAAATGACGTGGCCGAACGACGGCGTCGTCGCCGTGGCGGAGACCGAGATTCCGCAGGCGCGAGACCGCATCGTGCTCGCCGTGAATCACACCGGCATGCTGCTGTCGCGCCAGGTGGCGCAGCAGGCCTGTGGATTCATCCGCAGCGGCACGTTCCTGCACTGATGCGTTACTTCGCCATCTTGCTGCTGGCGATCGCCTCGGGCGGGTGCAGCAACGTCGGCTACTACCTGCAGTCGGTAAGCGGACAGTTGGACATCTGGCGCCGCGAGCGTCCGATCGACGAGATCGTCAGCGATCCGGCTGCACCGGCGCCCCTCCGGGACAAGCTCGCGAAAGTCCTGGAGATGCGCCGCTTCGCGAGCGCCGAACTCGGCCTGCCCGACGACGGCAGCTATACGCGCTACGCCGATCTCGAACGGCAGTTCGTGGTGTGGAATGTGTTTGCGACGCCGGAATTTTCGATGCGTCCTCTGCAGTGGTGCTTTCCCATCGCGGGTTGCGTGAGCTACCGCGGCTATTTCTCGCGGGAAGACGCCGAGCGTTTTGCCGCCACCGTGGCCGCGGAGGGCAACGACGTGTTCGTGGGCGGCGTTCCGGCGTACTCGACGCTCGGCTGGTTCGCCGATCCAGTGCTCAACACCTTCATACACTACCCGGAGCACCGCATCGCGCGGCTGATCTTCCACGAGTTGTCGCACCGCGTGGTTTACGCGCCGGGGGATACCGTGTTCAACGAGTCGTTCGCCGTGGCGGTGGAACAGGTCGGTGTGGCGCGCTGGCTGGAGCGCCACGGCACCGAGCGCGCGCGCCAGGCGTTCGAGCGCGAGCAGGCCTACCGGCAGGACTTCATCGATCTGGTGCAGCGCTATCACCGCCAGCTCACCGGGTTGTACGATGGCGGGCTGGATCGCGCCGCCATGCGCAAGCGGAAAAATGAAGCGATAGACGAGATGCTGCGCGATTACGGACGTTTGAAAGAGCAGTGGGGCGGGTTCGAAGGCTACGATGCGTGGTTCGCGCGGCGTCCGAACAATGCGCAGATCGCATCGGTCGCGATCTACACCCGGCTGGTTCCGGCGTTCCGGGCGCTGCTGCGACAGGAGCAGAACGATCTGCCGCGGTTTTATGCCGCCGCGAGAAAACTGGCGGCCATGCCGAAGGAAGCGCGCACGGCGGCGCTCGAGCGCTTGCAGCAGGCCGCACTTGAGGCGCGCGCGCCGATCATGTAATTTGAAGGGGCTGTCCGCCCGTCCCAGCCAGGAAGGAGGATCACCATGGAATTTGCCAGCGCCAGTTTCGGCCACAACTTCGCGATTCCCCCCGAATACGCGTTCTGCGCGCCCGACCGCAAGACGCGCGTCAGGATGTCGCAGAACTGCAATCCGCATCTCACCTGGAGCAAAACGCCGGCAGGCACGAAATCTCTGGTCGTGATCTGCCACGATTACGACGTGCCGAGCAAGGCGGATGACGTCAACCAGGAAGGCCGCACCATCCAAGCGAGCCTGCCGCGTATCGATTTCTACCATTGGGTGCTGGTGGACATCGATCCGAAGTGGGGCGTGATCAAGGCGGGCGAATTTTCGAACGGCATCACCGCGCGCGGCAAGAAGGGACCCGAGGCGCCTCGCGGCACGCGCCAGGGCCTGAACGACTACACGAAGTGGTTCGCCTCGGACAAGGACATGTCGGGGAATTACTTCGGGTACGACGGCCCGTGCCCGCCATGGAACGATACCATCCCGCATCACTATGTCTTCACGCTGTACGCACTCGATGTGGAGAAGTGCCCGGCGAGCGGCAGCTTTGCCGGGCCGGAGGTGCTGAAGGCGATCGAGGGGCACGTGCTGGAAAAAGCCGCGTTCACCGGGCTCTACAGCCTCAACCCGAACATCAAGGTATGACCTCTTTTCCCTGCGATGAAGGCCGGTCGCGACCGGCCTTTTTGTTTGGTAAAGCTAAAGAAAAACGCAAAGGACGCAAAGGACGCAAAGGATGCAAAGGGTTTAGAACAGACATAAGTACCAGTACACCAAGAGCGACGCAAAGGAAGTGCGATCACTGACATAATCCCGGCTACATTCATTTTTTGGGGTTCCTTTGCGTCCATGCTTTAAATTGCCCTCTCCGCGTCCTTTGCGTCACGGCTTCTAACTCAGTGAGGCTCGATGCTGAGCAGCGGTTGCGGAACCTCCCGCAGCCCGCTTATCCCGAAGACCTGCCGGTCGTCGCCAAGCGCGAGCAAATCGCAGCGGCGATCGGCGCCAACCGCGTGGTCATCGTCTGCGGCGAGACCGGCTCCGGGAAGACCACGCAGCTTCCCAAGATCTGCCTGGAGTTGAAGCGCGGGGTGAATGGGCTCATCGGCCACACGCAGCCGCGGCGCATTGCCGCGCGCACCGTCGCGGCGCGCATCGCAGCCGAGCTGAAAAGCCCGCTCGGGCACGCGGTGGGCTACAAGGTGCGCTTCTCGGACAAGCTTTCGCAGCATACCTACGTCAAGGTGATGACCGACGGCATCCTGCTCGCCGAGACGCAGGGCGACCGCCTGCTGCAGGCCTACGACACGCTGATCATCGATGAAGCGCATGAGCGCAGTCTCAACATCGACTTTCTGCTGGGGTACGTGAAGCGGCTCCTGTCGCGCCGTCCGGATCTCAAGGTGATCGTGACCTCCGCCACGATAGACGCCGAGCGCTTTGCGCAGCATTTCGACGGCGCGCCGGTGATCGAGGTGTCGGGGCGGACCTATCCGGTGGAAATGCGCTACCGGCCCCCTGGAGAAGCCGAGTCGGACGACGAGATCGACATCGAGCAGGCGATCGTCGACGCAGCCGACGAACTCATGCGCGAGCGCGCCGGGGGCGACATTCTCGTTTTCCTGCCCGGCGAGCGCGAGATCCGCGACACGGCCGATGCGCTGCGCAAGCATGCGTTCGGCAAGGGCGCAGGGCGACCGGGGGTCGAGATCCTTCCGCTTTACGCCCGGCTTTCCTTCGAAGAGCAGGCGCGCGTCTTTCGCGCCGGCACTGCGCAATTGCGTCGCATCGTGCTCGCCACCAATGTCGCGGAAACTTCGCTCACCGTACCCGGCATCCGCTACGTGATCGACACCGGCCTTGCGCGCCTCAACCGCTACAGCTACCGCAACAAGGTGGAGCAGCTTGGCATCGAGAAGATCTCCCGCGCCTCGGCCGACCAGCGCGCGGGCCGCTGCGGGCGCGTGGCGTCGGGCGTATGCATCCGCCTCTATGCGGAGGAGGACTACGCGGCGCGCCCGCAGTACACCGATCCCGAGATCCTGCGCTCGTCGCTCGCCACGGTCATCCTGCGGATGAAGGCGCTGCGGATCGGGAACGTCGAGGATTTTCCGTTTCTCGAGGCGCCCGGCGCGCGGATGATCGCGGATGGCTATCAGCTCCTCGCGGAACTGGGCGCCGTGGACGAGCGCAACGAACTGACGCCGGTCGGGGCGCAGCTCGCGAGGTTTCCCATCGACCCGCGCATCGCCCGCATGATCCTCGCCGCAAAGGCCGAGGCGTGTCTTTCCGAAGTGCTCGTCATTGCCTCTACGCTCTCGATGCAAGACCCGCGCGAACGGCCTCTGGAAAAAGCCGCGGCGGCCGACAAGGCGCACGAGCCGTTCCTGGACGAGCGCTCCGATTTCCTGAGTTTCGTGGCGATGTGGAAGTTCTTCGAGGAGGCGCTCAGGCACAAGAAGTCTAACCGCAGGCTGCAGGACCTCGTGCACGAGCATTTCCTCTCGCATCGGCGCCTGCGAGAGTGGCGCGACATCCACGGCCAGCTCGCCGCGCTGGCGGGCGAGATGGGCATGCATCCCAACGAGACACCCGCGGAGTACGCCCAGATTCACCGCGCGCTGCTGGCGGGCCTGTTGGGAAACATCGGCTTCAAAACGGAGGACGGCGAGTATGCGGGCGCGCGGGGCATCAAGTTCGCCATTTTTCCGGGCTCGGCGCTCAGGAAATCCCAGCCGAAATGGGTGATGGCGGCGGAGCTGGTCGAGACTGCGCGGCTCTACGCCCGCGGCGTCGCGAGAATCGAGCCGGAGTGGATCGAGCCGCTCGCGCAACGCCTCGTGCAGCGCCACTACACCGATCCGCACTGGGTGAAGGAGCGCGCGATGGTCGTTGCTTACGAGCGGGTCACGCTCTACGGCCTCACCATCGTCTCGCGGCGCCGCGTGCACTACGGGACGATAGACCCGAAGACGGCGCGGGAGATCTTCATCCGCCAGGCGCTCGCGGCGTGCGAATATGAAACGCCGGCGCCGTTCTTCGAGCACAACCGGCGGTTGATACGCGAGGTGCAGGCGCTGGAGCACAAGGCCCGCCGGCGCGATGTGCTGGTGGACGAAGACACGCTCTTTGCGTTCTACGACGCGATCCTCCCGGCGGGTATCGTGAACGGCGCCGGATTCGAGAAATGGCGGCGCGAGGCGGAGCGGGAGAATCCAGAGCTGCTTTTCCTGACGCGCGACTATCTCATGCGTCACGCGGCGTCGGACATCACCGAGGCGCAGTTTCCCGAAGTCATGCACGCCGACGGCACGGATCTCCGGCTGCAGTATCGCTTCGAGCCGGGACACCCGCTGGATGGGATCACGCTGACCGTGCCCTTGCACATGCTGAACAAGCTGGAGGCCGCGCAGTTCGACTGGCTGGTGCCTGGTATGGTACGCGAGAAAGTCGCGCACGCCTTCAAGTCGCTGCCCAAACAGATTCGCCGCCAGCTCCTGCCCGTGTCCGAGCACGTGACGCCGTTTCTGGAAGAGCAGGATCGCGGCGCGCAACGCGATCGGGCGTCGTTCTCGGCGGCGCTGGGACGCTACGTGCAGCGCGCCGTCGGGCATCCCGTGGACACGGGATGGATCGAGCGCATCGATTATCCGCCGCACCTGTTGATGAACTACCGCGTCGTCGACGATGCGGGTCACGAACTGGCAAGCGCACGGGACCTGGCCACATTGAAGGCCCGCCTGGGCGAGGCGGCCCAGCTCACGTTCGGAAGCGCGAAAACCGGGCTCGAGCGCGAGGACATCCGCTCCTGGGATTTCGGCGACCTGCCGCGCGAGATCGCGTTCACGCGCGGCGGGCGCAGGCTGACGGGTTATCCGGCGCTGGTGGATGAGGGCACGAGCGTCGCGATCCGGCTCTTCGACGTGCCGCAGGCGGCGGAAGCGGCGATGCGCGGCGGCGTGATCCGTCTGCTGCAGCTTTCGCTCAAGGAGCAGATCAGGCCGGTCGAGAGAAATCTCAGTGCTCTCGACCCCGCGGTGCTGCAGCTGCGTGCGGTCGCGAATGCGGAGGCGATCAAGGCGGACGTGCTCACCGCGATCCTGGACCGCGCCTTCATCGGGGAGGACGCGGTGCCGCGCACCGGGCGCGAGTTCGAAACCCAGCGGGGAAGGGCGCGGACACGTCTGCCCGCGGTGACCGAAGCGTCAGGGCGCCTGCTCAACGAGATTGTGGCCGAGTATCAGAACGTCGTGCAGCGCCTCGCCAACGCCCGGGGCCCGTTGGCGCGTCCTGCGGCCGACATCAAGGCGCAGCTTTCCCGTCTTGTCTGCAAAGGCTTCTTCAGCAGGACACCGTGGGCGCAGCTCGCGCACCTGCCGCGTTATCTCAAGGCGATGCAGGCGCGGCTGGACAAGTACGGCAAGGACCCGGAGCGCGATGCCAAGCACGCGGCGAGTATCGCGGAATGGTGGCAGCGCTATGAAGAACGAATGGAGCTGCAGCGGCGGTCGGGCGCCGTGGATCCGCGGCTGGAGGAATTTCGCTGGCACCTGGAAGAACTGCGGGTGTCGCTCTACGCGCAGGAGCTGAAGACACCGTATCCCGTTTCATACAAACGCCTGGAAAAGATTTGGAACGCGATGCGTTAAGGTACGTAGTCACTCCGGGACGAGCCAGTTGACGGTCGCGCCGCCCTTGCCCTCACCCGACAGCGCGCCCGATAGCCATCGCAGCATCGGCCGCGCCTCGTCCTCGAAACGCCACGGCGGATTGACGATCAGCATGCCGCAGCCGGGAATCGTCGCATCGAATTCGCGCGCCGTGATTTCGATCTCGAGCTTCAGGATTTTCCGGATCTCGAGGCTCTTTACGTCGCGTTCGAAGTTGCGCATCGCTGCCGGCGCCATCAACGGATACCAGATGGCGTAGATGCCGGTCGCCCAGCGCGCGTGCGCCTCCTTGAGCGCGGCCGTGATGCGGTCGAATTCGCGTGCGCGATCGAACGACGAATCGATCAGCACCAGCCCGCGCCGCTCTTTCGGCGGCAGGAATGCCTTCAATCCCTGGTAGCCGTCGAGGAGATGCACCGCGACGCGACGATCGCGGGCGAAAAGCTGCTTCAGTTCCGCGAAATCCGTCCTGTTGAGCTCGGTGAGCACGATGCGGTCGATGCGGCGCACGAAGCGCCGGGCCAGCAGCGGCGAGCCCGGATAGAAGCGCAGCTTGCGGCCGGTGTTCTCCGCCTTCACCGCGTCGAGATAAGGCGTCAAGGCGGGTGGGATGTCGGCGCGCGACCAGAGCTTGCCGATGCCGTTCTCGTACTCGCGCGCCTTCTGCGCCCATGCGTGGGTGAGGTCGTAGCGGCCGACGCCGGCATGCGTATCCAGATAGCAGTAGGCCTTGTCCTTGTCGCCGAGCGTGATCAGCAGACGCGTGAGCAGCGCGTGCTTGAACACGTCGGCAAAGTTGCCGGCGTGGAAGAGGTGCCGGTAGGCGAGCACTAAGAGTACCTAACACAATGAAGCGCGTGATGCGCTGTCACGATTTTTGCCCAGGACGCGAAGCTCGACGCAGACAAGATCGCGAATAGTGTTAAGGAGGGCGACAAAGTCATGGGCAAAAATCGTGACAGCCCGAAGGGTTGCAGCCACAACGGCTGCTCACTTTGTCGGTCGGCTTGCTCATATTCGCGATATGAGCTGCGCCGCCCTTCGCGTGATCCATCCGTTCTGGCTGCAACGCACACGTGCTTCATTATGTTAGGTACTCTAAAGCTTGGTGTACTTGGTGGCGCGGCCGCGGGACTTCTCGACCGGGTACTTCTTCGCATTGAGCGCGAGCTTCTTCTGCGCCGCTTGCACGAGATCGATGTCGAGCCTGTCGCACAGCCGCAGGAGAAACAGCAGCACGTCGGCACATTCCAGCGCTACTTCGTCACGCGTCGCCCGCGGCAGCCGCTCCGCCTGCTCGAACGTGAGCCACTGAAAATGCTCGACCAGCTCGCCCGCTTCACCGGCCACCGCCATCGCCAGATTCTTCGGGTTGTGAAACTGATCCCAGTCGCGCTTGGCGGCAAACTCGGCAAGCCGCGCGCGCAGCGTTTCCAGCGTATCGGTAGTGGGCTTCATGGTCTTGTTCCGGTGCATCCAGGCGCACGTGCCATTGTATACTGCACGCGCGCGGACTCCCGCGGAACAGCAACGTGGAACTCGACAGCATCATTCGATCGCAGCACGTCCAGCCGCAGCGCGAGCCGGCCGACTTGATCCTGCGCGCGGTGGCCTTCGCCGCGCACAAGCATCGCGACCAGCGGCGCAAGGACAAGGACGCCTCTCCGTATATCAACCATCCGATCCAGCTTGCGAACGTATTATGGGAAGAGGGCGGCGTGCGCGATCCGGAAGTGATCGCGGCAGCGCTGCTTCACGACACGCTCGAAGACACCGAGACCACCTGGCAGGAACTGCGGGGCATGTTCGGCGAGGACATCGCCGACGTGGTGCTCGAGGTGACGGACACCAAGTGGATCAAGAAAACGCTGCGCAAGCGCCTGCAGGTCGCCCGCGCGCGGCATTCCAGCGAGAACGCCAAGCTGGTGAAGCTCGCCGACAAGATCTGCAATCTGCGCGATATCGCCGCGCATCCGCCCGCCAACTGGCCGCTGGAGCGCAAGCAGCAGTACTTCGACTGGGCGAAGGAAGTGGTGGACCGGCTGCGCGGCACGCACCCGGAACTCGAGCGGCGCTTCGACGAGGTCTACGCCCTCAAGCCGTAACCGGAAACCGTTGGTGCTGAGGTTCTCGAAGCATGAACGGTGCAGTCCTTCGACTGCACCTCGTTCCGCTCAGGACGAACGGATCTTGAGCCTTAGGTCGTCGGTTTCGCGCGGCCCATGATCCACGCCGGCACGAGTGCCAGCGTGAACACGACCGCGACGATCAGAAAGCTGTCGCGAAAGCCCATCGTGTAGGCCTGGGCATAGATCACGCGTCCGAGAAAATGCAGCGCGCCGGCACTCTGCAGGTCCTCGGCCACACCGCCGCGCGCCAGCAGCGCCTCCATCGAGCGCAGCAATTCCACGGTGGCACTGTTGGCCGGCGTCTGCAGGCTGGTCAGCGTGTCGCTGTGGAAGAACGTGCGGCGATCCAGCGTCACCGACAGCAGGTTCACGCCGAACGCGCCGCCCAACTGCCGCGCAAAGTTGATCATGCCTGCGCCCTGTCCCAGCAGTTCGGGGCGAAGCGCCCGCAGCGCCGATACGTTCAACGCCGGCTTGATGAGGCTCAAGCCCACGCGGGTGATGATGACGCACACCGCGACCGTCCAGAAGGTCGTGTTCACATCCACGCCCGCGAGCCAGAACGACGCGACGGCGAAGCACAGCAGCCCGGCGATAATCAGCGTGCGGGCGGAGAGCCGGTCGCTCAGGTAACCCGCCACCGGCATGCAAAGGCCCATGATGAGCCCCGCGGGCATGAGCATGAGCCCGGCCTGGAGCGGCGTCAGCTTCTGCACCGTCTGCACGAACAGCGGCACGAGGTAGGTGGAGCCGAACAAGCCGGCGCCGAAGATGCACGCCACGCTCGCCGCCGCCGTGAACTGCGCATTCGCCATCACCCGCAGATTGACGAGCGGCTGAGCGGCTCTCAGCTCCCACAGGATGAATCCGATGCCCGTAGCGGTGGCGATGGCGAACAGCGTGAGGATGTAGTCCGAGTGCCACCCTTCGCGCTGGCCGTTCGAGAGCCCGGTGAGCAGCGTCGCGAGCGCCGTGGCAAGCAGCGCGAAGCCCAGCCAGTCGAAGCGCAGGCGGTTGCTCTCCTCCTCGCGCTGCGGCAGGAACAGGCTGCCCATCAGGATGGCGATGGCGCCGACCGGCACGGCGACGTAGAAGATGTAGCGCCAGTTGAAGTGCTCGATCATCACGCCGCCGAGCGTCGGACCCAATGCGGGACCCAGCAGCACGCTCAGGCCGAAAATGCCCATGGCGAGGCCGCGCTGCCCGGGCGGAAACACCCGGAACAGCGTGTACATGGAGAATGGCTGGAGCAGGCCGGCCACCGCACCCTGGATCACGCGGCACAGGATCAGGACGTCCTCGTTCGGGCTCGCGCCGGCGAGGATCAGCGCGGCGACGAACAGGCACAGTCCGCCGATGAAGGTCGTGCGCTGTCCGAAGGTGTCCATCATCCAGGCGTTGAGCAGCATGCCGATCGTCATCGCCGCCAGCGCGCCGGTGGAGAGCCACTGCGCGCGATCCTGGCCGATGCCGAACGCCCCCATGATGTCGGGAATCGCGACGTTGACGCTGGTGGTGGTCAGCATCGCGGTGACCGTGCCGATCATCACCGTGACGGTCGCGAACCACCGGTAGCGCGGCCCGTAGCGCTCGAACAGGACTTCAGTCGTTTCGAAGCGCAATGTAGACCTCCACCATCATGCCGGGGCGGAGATCGGGGTTCTTCTCCCCGAGCAGGATGCGCACCGGCAGACGCTGGGTGATCTTGGTGAAGTTGCCGCTGGGGTTGGGATCGGGAAGCAGCGCGAACCTGTTGGTGGCCGCCTGCCCGATGCGGAACACTTTGCCCGCGAAGACCTTGCCCGGATAGGCGTCGACCCGGATGTCTGCGTTCATCCCGACCTGGATACGGCCCACGTCGGTCTCCCGGACGTTGGCCTCGATCCAGATATCGTCCGGATTATGGAACATGAGGATGCGCTGGCCCGGTTGCACGTGCTCGCCCTTGCGTACGAAGGTCATGACCACCTTGCCGTCAGCCGGGCTCACGATGCGGCGATCGGCGATGTCGACCTCCTGGCGCTTGATCTCCGCGCGCAGCTCATCGGCCTGGCGTTCGAGCACGACGAGCTGGCGCTCCATGACGCGCAGTTGCCGGCGGCTGCCGCCTGCCGCGGACAGCGTGCCGCGCACCGCCGCCACTTCCGCCTGCGCCTTGCGGTGGTCCTCCATGACCTGCTGATAGGTGCTGCGCGCCCGCTCCATCGCCTGCGGAGAAAGCCACTTCGCTTCCGCCAGGTCCCGCGCGCGCCGGTAATCGTGCTCCGCCTGCTTCAACTGCACGGCGAGACTCGCGACCTGCGCTTCGGCGGCGGCGAGGCGGTTTGTTTCACTCTGATACTTGCCGAGCGTTTCCTGATCCACCTGGCCCGACTGCGCCTGGATCACGGCCGCTTGGTTTTCGAGCGCACTCAGCTTCGCGACGAGAACCTCGCGCTTCAACTGCGAATCGCGATCGTCGACGTGCGCGAGGAGCTGGCCTTTCTTCACCACGTCGCCTTCGATCACCGGCAGCTCGGTCACCCAGCCCGAGACGCGGCTGGAAATGGTGATCACTTCGCCGTCGATGCGCGCATCGTCGATATAAACGTGCGTCCAGCGCTGGTAGAGCCAGTGCCCGCCCCAGACCGCGAGCAGCACGGCGACGACGCCGACGATCCATTTCTTGGCATGGCCGTTCGCACCCCCGTGCGAGCGGACCGACGTCTCGTCGGGGCCGCCGCTTCCAGCGCGATCGGGCTCGTTCTTCGCCATAGTGGTGTTCGGATCCCTCCTTATGACGCCATTATCGGGCCGGGCCTCTGCGGCCAGCAAGCAAACGGGACCATATTGTGGATCGCCGTCCGGTGAGCCGCCTTTCACCACGTTTGCTCATGGCACCCGCCAAGCAGGAGTGCTGTCTCACGGGCGAGCCGTCAGAGATTGTTCAGGGCTTCCCGCAGGCACCGATACGCCTTACAGGGGCCGGAGTAGAATTCCCGGCACCGACCGGTCCGCATCAACCTACTTTCGAAGGAGGAGCACCATCATGGCGATCAAGTGGTATGGATTCTGGCGTTCGCTTGCGAGCAACCGCGTGCGCATCGCGCTCGCGCTCAAGGGGCTGCAGGCCGAGGAGGTCGCCATCAATCTGCTGCAGGGCCAGCAGCACGGCGACGAATATCGCGCAGTCAACCCGCAGCGCGTCGTGCCGGCGCTGGTGGTGGACGGCGGCCCCGCGATCTTCCAGTCGCTGGCGATCCTGGAATATCTCGACGAGACGAAACCCGAGCCGCCACTCATGCCAAAAGACGCGCGCGGGCGGGCACGCGTGAGGGGACTCGCGCAGATCATCGCCTGCGATACGCATCCCATGATCGTGCCGCGCATCCGCAACTACCTGGAGAAGGAACTGAAGATCGACGAGCCCGCGCGCAACCGCTGGGCCCAGAACTGGATCGTCGAGGGACTGAAGGCGGTGGACATACACCTCGCGAATGAGCGCGAGACCGGCCGCTACTGCCATGGCGACGCGCCGACGATCGCCGACATCTGCCTGGTATCGCAGGTCTTCGGCGCGCAGTTCTTCAAGGCCGACACGTCGGGGGTGCCGAACGTGATGCGCGTGTTCTCCGAATGCATGAAACTCGATGCGTTCGACCGCACGCAGCCGTTAAAACAGCCGGGCGCGCCTAAGGAACTCACGCATTAACGACCGCGGCGGCCCCTCAGGGATCCCATTCCATCCCATGGTCTGAAGCGGTCGCGCGCTCCTGCCGATGCCGCGCGTACATTGGCCGGGTGAGGTTCACGGGTAACTGCGTGGATCTCGCGATTCATTCCACTATCGGCCTGAACGACGGCGCTGCCGTGCCGCGGCTGGGGCTGGGCGTTTATCAGATTGCTTCTGGCGGGACTTGCAGGCGCGCCGTCGAGCACGCGCTGAAGCTCGGATACCGCCACATCGATACCGCTTCGTTCTATGGAAACGAGGCCGACGTCGGGCGTGCCGTGCGCGAATCCGGCGTGCCGCGCGAACAGGTGTTCGTCACCACCAAGCTCTGGAATTCGGACCAGGGCTACGCGTCCGCGATCACGGCAGGCGAGAACAGTCTCCGGCTGCTCGGGCTCGACCGGATCGATCTATACCTCATCCACTGGCCCGAGCCGCGCAAGCGGCAGGATTCCTGGCGCGCGCTCATCGAGTTGCGCGATCGGGGCATCGCCCGCTCCATCGGCGTCAGCAATTACACCATCGCGCATCTCAGGGAGCTGATCGCCTCGTCTGACGTCGTGCCGGCGGTCAATCAGGTGGAGTTCAACCCGTTTCTCCATCAGCGCGAGTTGCTCGAGTTCTGTTCCGCGAAGGGCATCGCGCTGGTGGCCTACTGCCCGCTGGCGCGAGCGCAGAAGCTCGGCGACCCCCGATTGAAAAAGATCGCGACCAGGCATGGCAAAACCGCGGCACAGGTGATGATCCGCTGGGCGTTGCAGCACGGCGTCGGCGCCATTCCCAAGTCGTCCCGCCCGGAGCGTATCAGGGAAAACGCAGGCGTTTTTGACTTCGCGCTCGATGGTGACGACATGGCGCAGCTCGATGTGCTCGACGAGGGCTACCGCACCTGCTGGGATCCGACCCACGTGCGATAATCGCCGGGCAATGCTGAAAGCCTTCACGCGGATCTTCGCTGAAAATTCCGACACCGCAACGCCGCACGGCTATGAGCTGCGCCATCTGCAGCTGGCGGTGGCGAGCCTGTTGCACGAATCCGCGCGTGTCGATCTCAAGGAACTACCGGAGGAGTATGCGGCTGCTTGCCGGGCGCTTGCCGGTCTGTTTGGCGCCTCGGACACTGAATGTGCAACCCTGCTGGAGGAGGGCGCCAGGCGGGCGCGGCAGTTGACCTCGTATTACGGGCCCGTTTCGGCGATCAAGCGCGACTTCGATCTGCCGCGCCGCGTCCAGTTCGTCGAACACCTGTGGCGCGTCGCTTATGCGGACGGAAGGCTCGATCCGTACGAGGATCACTACGTGCGCAAGATCGCGCACCTGCTCTACGTTCCGAACACCGAGTGCATGCTCGCCCGCGGGCGGGCCGCGAAGGAGAGATGACAATGCCCGAGGATCGTGAGTCATCGCATCGCGGCGTGGTGACGCGCCGCTGGACCGAGCAGCGCTGGTTGATCGACAACATCATCCGCTCGGTCGGCGTGGATTGGGACCAGCCGCGCACCATCAGCTACAACGCGCCGTGCGGGCCGGAGGCGAATGCCGATTTCGCCGCGATCCGCGACAAGGTCAAGAAGTACGCCGACATTGCGCCTGCGTTCGAAGGCACGGCGCGGCGGCGCGAAGCGAAAGCGCGCGCCGCGGAGGAGGCGGGCGAGTACGTCACTGCGCGCCAGAACTACTTCATGGCGGCGATTCATTACGCCGCGGCACAGTGGACGTTTGAAGAGAACAACGAGAAGAACATCGCGCTCAATCAGGCGAAGCGCGAGTGCTATACCCGCTACGCCAGGCACGCCGACCACCGCGTCGAGGCGGCGTGGATTCCGTTCGACGGCAAGGCGCTGCCCGGCTGGTTCCACCTCCCGCCCGGCTACAGCGGCGGCAGGATACCGGCGGTGGTGTCGATCCCCGGCATGGACGGCTTCAAGGAAGCGAGCGTGTCCATGTACGGCGACCGCTGGTTGAGCCGCGGCATGGCGGTGCTGACGGTGGAAGGTCCCGGCCAGTACGAGAGCGCGGTGCTCGGCATCCAGGTCAGCATGCCGAACTGGATCGAAGCGGGCCGCGCCATGATGGAGTGGATGCGCGCGCGGCCGGAAGTCGATCCTGCGCGGATCGGCGTAGCGGGCCAGAGCTTCGGGTCGTTCTTCTCCACCATTGCCTGCGCCAACGAGCCGCGCTTTCGGGCGTGTGCCGTCACGGCGAGCTGCCTGGAACCGGGGTTTCACACGATCTTCGAGGAGGCCTCGCCTACCTTCAAGCGCCGCTTCATGTACATGTCGGGCTACACGGACGAGGCGGCTTTCGACCGCTTCTGCAGGACGCTGACATGGGAAGGCCATGCGGAAAGGATCGGCGTGCCGTACCTGTGTGTGCAGGGTGAAGCCGATGAACTCTCTCCCATGGAGCATACCGAGCGGCTGTTTCAAACGCTGAGCTGTCCCCGGCAACTCGTGGTGTACCAGGACTGCCGGCATTCCGTGGGCAGCGTGGCTTCCACCAACCTCGGACCCGCGCCGCAGGCGCTCGTCGCCGACTGGATGCAGGCGCGGCTCGCCGGCAAGGAGTTCACGAGCGAGCGCTGGTTCGTCGAGTCGAGCGGCCGGGTGGTGAAGACGCCGTACTGAGCGTCCTGTTCACGTACAAAAAAACCCCGCGGGGATAATCCCGCGGGGGAAAGAAAGCCGCCTTCCTCGGAGGGAGGAGGGAGGGAGGGATGAAGGAAGGCGACTCTGCGATCCGCCTTTGCGGATCGACTGATCCTTGCGGCATTGCGCCGCGTCGCCCCATGAAAAGCAACACGCGTACCAAGCACCACCGCTTGCTGCGTAAGCGGCCTGCCGCCTTTGTTCCGGACGTGATTTATTCCAATGAAATGTCGCCGCGGCGCGACGCATCGTGCAGCGCACTACGCTAATCGTCTGAATGTTGTGGGAGACATGCTGTCGCAGCCCAACGACAGGGTCATGCGGCGGCATGCGGAGCCGCACCTGCAGCCGGTTTCTCAGCCGATCGAAATCCGCTACAACCTGTCGCGCGCGAACGACATGGTTGGCTGATGGCGAAGCGAAAGTCCCCGCGCAAGAAACTATGCGTAAGGAATGTTGTCGGATGGTAGTCATTTCATCGGCACGATTAGAGGATGCCGCTGAATCGGACGTTACCGGTATCGCTTGATCTGATCCCATAGGAGAAATTCATGGAACAAACGCACGCTCAAATTCATTCAGTGAAAAACTTCCTGCTCGTCGTCATCGCGGCCATATTCGTCGCGGTGCTGGCGGGATGCGCCGGCGCCGGTCAGAAGACCGGGCAGTTCGTCGATGACGCGACCATCACCAGCAAGGTGAAGACCGCGTTCGCGACGGACAAGACCGTGAGCGCGATGCAGGTCAACGTCGATACCAACAACGGCAACGTGCGGCTGAGCGGTTTCGTGGACAGCGACGCCGAGAAGCGCCGCGCGGAAGAAATCGCGCGCTCGGTATCCGGCGTGAAGTCGGTCACCAACGCATTGACCGTGCAGTCGGCGGCAAGAACGCGCTAGCGGAGCGCGGCTTGCCCGCCCCGGCCGGCGAGTGCGAGGTATCGCCGGCGCGGGTTTGAGGGCGCGGCGAAGAACGACCGTGCGGCTCTTCACCGCGCTCATTGTGGCGATCCTCGGCGGGTGCGCCTCGCTACCGGCGGGCTTCGATGCCTCCAAACCGGCCTCCCGGGCGCTGGAGGAACCCTTCCAGACCCGCCTGGGCCAGGCGTTCGACGCCGCCGGAACGCGCTACGGCGGCCGATCCGCGTTCCGTCTCCTTCCTTCGGGCATCGACGGGCTGCTTGCGCGCCTGCAGATGGCCGATGCGGCCGAGCGCACCCTCGACGTCCAGTACTATATCTACCGGCAGGACGAAACCTCCAACCTGGTGAGCGAGGCGTTGCTGCGCGCGGCCGATCGCGGGGTGCGCGTGCGGGTGCTGATCGATGACCACGGCGCCGTGCGCAAGAACATCGTGCTTGCGCTCGACGCGCATCCGCTGATCGAAGTCCGGCTGTTCAATCCCTTTACCTACCGCGGCGACAACTCCTTCCTGCGCTACATCGAGCTGGCGGTACGCGGGCCGCAGCTCAAATACCGCATGCACAACAAGCTCATGGTCGCGGACAATGCGGTCGCGTTGACCGGCGGCCGCAACGTCGGCAATGAGTATTTTCAGGCGAGCCCGGAATTCGAATTCGGCGATTACGACCTGTTTTCTGCCGGACCGGTGGTGCGCGAACTGTCGCGTACTTTCGACGAGTACTGGGCGAGCGATCTGTCGATTCCGGTGGCGGCTTTCGAAAGCCACCGGGTCACGCCCGAGCAACTGGATCGCCTGCGCGAGGCGTTGCGCGAATATCGCGCTGCGCTCAAAGACACCGAGCACATGCAGCGATTCGCGACCGGAGAGCCGCTTGCCGCCATGATGGACGGCAAGGGAATCGTCCGGGCGCGCGCAGACGTCGTCGTCGATACGCCGCGCAAGGCAGTGGCCGGGCCGGATCGGGTCGTCACGAGCTGGCTCCAGCACCCCGCCGTGGCGAGTGCGGCGGCGCGGACGCGCAAGGAAATGCTCCTGGTGTCGCCATACGTCGTGCCGGGAGACGAGGGCATGCGCTTTCTGTTCGATCTGCGCAGAAGAAACGTATCCATACGCATGCTCACCAATTCACTGGAGGCGACCGACGTCGCGGCGGCCCACGCCGGCTACGCGCGTTACCGCCCGGCGCTGCTCGAGGGGGGGATAGCGATTTACGAGGCGCGGGCGACGCTGGCACGGGCCGGTGGCGGCACGCCGCTCGCCTCGGGAAGCTCGGGGCGCTTTTCCCTGCACGCCAAGGCGCTCGTCTTCGATCGCGAGAGAGTGCTGATCGGGGCGATGAACTACGACAAGCGCTCGCTCGAGTTCAATACCGAACTGGGGCTCGTGGTGCACAGCCCGGAACTCGCGCGCCAGGTGGCGCAGCAGTTCGATTCGATCGCCAACCCGGAAAACAGCTACGAAGTGGTGTTTGACCACAATGGCAACGGTGATGTGGCCACACCTCCCCGGCTGTTGTGGCGCACCGAGCAGGACGGCAAGCTGGTGGAACTTGGCGTCGAGCCGATCCGCAGCCCCTGGCAGCGCGCCACGGTGGATTTTCTGCTCGCGCTGCCGCTCGATGTGCTGATCGGCGAGGCCGACTATCACTGAGCCCGGTGAACCGCGATGGAAGACCCGCTGTCGCACTCTTGAGCACCATGGAGACAACCGAGTGAAACGTACTGATACGCGGCGCCGGGGACTGCTCAAAGCCGGCGCGCTTGCCGCGGCGGTGTTCGCGCTGGGGATGCCGGGCGGCTTTTCACGGGCACAGGAGCGCAAGCCCCGTCTCGACGAGAAAGACGCCGAGGCGCAACGGCTTGGCTATAAGCATGATGCCAGCACGGTGGACAAGAAGAAATTCCCGACCCACAAGCCGGGCGATGTCTGCGGGAACTGCCAGTTCTTTCAGAGCACGGAGGGCTCCGGCGAGTGGGCGCCGTGTTCGATGTTTCCCGGAAAGCAGGTCAATGTGAACGGCTGGTGCTCCTCGTACATGAGGCGTACGTAGACCGCCGTCCCCATTGTCGCGCTTGGCACGAACGAGACGACTACGGTTCGCTCGCCCTTCGCGTAGAGCATCCCGCGTCGATGATCCGGGCAATCGTGGAGCGCCCCGGATTTCGCCGCCGGGCATTTTGCTATCATGACCGCCCTGGGTTTTTTCAATACGGCATCCCGTGATTCAGTTGCGCAATCTGACGCTCGCCCGCGGCGCGCGTGCCCTGATCGAAGAAGCCAATCTCCAGATCCACGCCGGCTGGCGCGTGGGGCTGGTGGGCGCCAATGGCAGCGGCAAGTCGAGCCTGCTGGCGCTCCTGTGCGGCGAATTGCACGCGGAGCAGGGGCGATGCGAGGTTCCTCCGGCATGGCGCATCGGGACGGTCGCACAGGAAACGCCCGCGCTCGATGACAACGCCATCGACTATGTGCTCGACGGCGATGCCGAGCTGCGCACGATTGAGCGCGAGCTGACCGCCAGCGAGGCGGCGCACGACGGTCACCGGGTGGGCGAGTTGCACGGGCGGCTGGATCAGATCGGCGGCTACGCAGCGCGCTCGCGGGCTGCTGCGCTGCTCTCGGGTCTCGGATTTTCGGACGCGGAGTTCGAGCGTCCCGTCGCGCAGTTTTCCGGCGGCTGGCGGATGCGCCTCAATCTGGCGCGCGCCCTGATGAGCCGCGCCGATCTGCTGCTGCTCGACGAGCCGACAAATCATCTGGACCTCGACGCGGTCGTCTGGCTCGAGCGCTGGCTCGCAAGCTACCGCGGCACGCTGCTCGTCATCTCGCACGATCGCGAGTTTCTGGACGGCTGCGTCAGTCACATCGCACACATCGCCGAGCGGCGTCTCGCGTTCTACACCGGTAACTACTCAGCGTTCGAGACGCAGCGCGCCGCGCAGCTCGCGTTGCAGCAGGCGCTGTACGAAAAACAGCAGCGCGAGATCGCGCACCTCGAGCGCTTCATCAGCCGTTTTCGCGCCAAGGCGACCAAGGCGCGCCAGGCGCAAAGCCGGTTGAAGGCGCTCGATCGCATGGAACGCGTCAGCGCCGCACACGTCGACGCGCCATTCGAGTTCGGATTTCCCGAACCGGCGCGGGCGCCGGACCCGCTGCTCGCCATCGAAAATGCAGCCATGGGCTACGCCGGGCGTGAGGTACTACAGCAGGTGACCTTGACCCTGCGACCCGGCACGCGAGTTGGCCTCCTCGGGCCGAACGGTGCGGGCAAATCCACGCTCATCAAGGCGCTGGCCGGTGAAATCGCGCTCGCGGGCGGCCGGCGGACCGAGGGCCGGGGACTGGCGATCGGCTATTTTGCGCAGCACCAGGTCGAACAATTGCGTCCCGAGGACTCGGCGCTGGCGCATCTCGTGCGCGAGCACCCGGCAGCGCGCGAGCAGGATCTGCGCGATTATCTCGGCGGGTTCGGTTTTCGCGGGAGCGCGGCCGAAGCACCGATCGCCCCGTTTTCCGGCGGGGAGAAATCGCGCCTTGCGCTGGCGCTGATCGTGCGGCGCCGACCGAACCTGCTGCTGCTCGACGAGCCGACGAACCACCTCGACCTCGACATGCGCTACGCGCTGACGCGCGCGCTCGCGGAGTACGACGGGAGCCTCGTGCTCGTGTCCCACGATCGCGCGCTGTTACGCACGGTGTGCGATGAATTTCTCCTGGTGGTCGATGGCCGCGCCCTGCCTTTCAGCGGCGATGTCGACGATTACCTCGCCTGGCTCGCGGCGCGGCGCGCTACGCGTGCAGGGCAGGAGGGGTC
>JBQTJV010000381.1:0-3626 GCA_052386775.1 Betaproteobacteria bacterium | reverse complement strand
TCTGCGAGGAAACCGACCGCATCCTCGCCGCCTGCACGCGCTGCGGCAAGTGCTACGAAGCCTGCCCCATGACGCGCTACAGCCCCGCGCTCACCGGCGCCGAGCCGAAAGCCGTGGTCGATGACGTGCTCGCCCTGCTGCACGAGGAACGAAGCAGCCCGCAGGCGATAGGCTGGGCCTCGGTGTGCGTGCGCAGCGGCTCGTGCGTACCCGCGTGCCCGGAGAATGTCGACCCGAAAATGATGGTGCGGATTGCGCGCATGATGGCATCCGGCGGCCTGGGTGGCGAAAAGCACATTCCCGCACGCCACGACCGCGATTACTACGACCGCATCCGCGCCTTCGCCAAATTGCAGCTTACCGAGGACGAATTGAAGGAGTGGATGTAATGGGCGAGCGCGTCACATTCTGGTACGGCTGCAACGTGCTGCGTCACGGCGACATCATCCATGGCTGCCTCGACATCCTGCGGCTGCTCGGCATCGATGCCCGGCCGGCGGGCGGCCCGGATTACTGCTGCGGCACGTCCAAGGACGAAAACCTGACGGCCGCCGACGGCATGGCGCGGCGCACGGTCAGCAAGTTCAACGCCATGGGGCGCGAACGCGTGGTGGCGTGGTGTCCTTCCTGCCACTCGCACATGACCGAATTCATGGGCCAGGCCTACAAGCCGGAGTTCGAGCTGACCTATTTCGTCGATGTGCTCTACGAGCATCGGACGGCGCTGGCAAAACTGCTGAAGGACCCGGTGCCGATGCGTGTGCTGCTGCACAAGCACGTTGGCTTCAATGATCGGGTCGCGGTGAACGAAAAGGTTGCTGCGCTCCTGAGCCTCATACCCGGAGTGGAAGTGGTGGACGATGATTACGCGGCGCCCGGCTACATGTGCGCCCTGCTCAACATCGTCCCCAAGGCGATGGAGGACATGAATCGAGAGACGCTGCGCCGCGTCGCCCTGCATCGCGCGGACGCGGTGGTTGCCACGTTCCACCAGTGCTATCGCGAGATCTGCGGGCTCGAGGCCCATGCCGACACCCGCGCCTACAACTACGTGCATCTGCTCGCCCAGTCGATCGGGCTTCCCTACGTGGACGAATACAAATCGTGGAAAAAGGCCGGCCCGGATGCCGCGCAGTTGATCGGGGAAAAGCGCCTGGCCCAGGTCGGCGTGGAGTTCTTCGAGCGCGCGATGCTGCCGGAGCTGGTCAAGCGCCCGCTCGGAATAGATCGGGCCAAGCCGGGCTCCAAGGATTGAAGCGCGGCTGCAGAGCAACACGGCGGGAAGGGCGATGGAATTGCGCATCGAAGTGATCTGCACCGGCGACGAAGTGCTCACCGGGAAGATCGTCAACACCAACTTCAGCTACATCAGCCAGAAACTGGAGGATTACGGGCTCTCGGTGCACTGGGAAACCACGGTCGGCGACGATCGCGAGAGCCTCCTCCTCGCGTTTCAGCTCGCGGGGAAGCGCGCCGACGCAGTCATCGTGAATGGCGGGCTGGGCCCGACGGTGGATGATCTTTCGCAGGAAATCGCGGCGCGCGCAGCCGGTGTCGACCTGGCCCTGAGCGAGGAGTGGCTCGCCCGCATGGAAGAATACTTCCGGCGCCGCAGCCGCGTCATGCCGCCCAACAATCGCAAGCAGGCCATGCTGCCGAGAGGGGCGGAAGTGCTCGACAACCCGGTCGGCACGGCGTGCGGCTTCGCGGTGGACATCGGTCGCGCCCGCTTCTATTTCACGCCCGGGGTACCGCGCGAGATGCGGCGCATGCTGGAGGAGCAGATCGTGCCCCGGCTGCTCGCGAAGAGCGGCATGCAGACCGCGATCTTCCTCAAGCGCTTCCACTCCTACGGCATCGGCGAATCGCACGCCGATACGCTGCTCGCCGGCGTGGAAGCGCTGGTTCCGGACGGGAGCGTGAAGCTCGGTTTCCGCGCCCACTATCCGCAACTGGAGACGAAACTGACGGTGCGCGGGAAAGACATGGCGGATATCCAGCGAAAGCTCGCGCCCATCGAGAACGAGGTGCGACGGCGCCTCGGGAATTTCATTCTGGCCGAAGGCGATCAGACGCTGGAGGGCGTCGTGCTTGACGCCCTGTCGCGTGCATCAGCCACTTTGTCGCTGGTGGAAACGTTCACCAGCGGGCAGATCGCCGGCCGCGTCGGTCACCTGCCGGGCGCGGAAAGCATCCTGCGACGCGGTATCGTGGCCCGCGACCTGCGGGAAGTGTGCGCTGCAGTCGGACTGCAGCCCGACGCCGTGGCAGGCACGCTTGCACGCGAACACGCCGAGGCAGTGGCACAGGCGGTCCGCCGCCAGACGGGAACCACGCACGCGCTGGCAGTGCTGATCGACGTCGATGAGGGCCCCGACCGCATCGACATCGGCGGCACGGTGTGCCTGGCCATCGCAACCCAGGACGATGTGGCAACCCGACGCAGTCGTATCGTGGGCGGTCGCGATTGGGTACGCCTCGGCGCCGTGGAGATGGGGCTGGACTGCCTGCGCCGCTATCTGCAAGGGCTGCCGGTGCAGGAACGCATCGACTTCGAAAAGCTGGAGCCGGCCGCGGAAACAGCGGGCGGCCGCTGAAAGTCGCCACCGGCTCGCGGGCCGCGCCGCGTCAATCAAACGCCGGTTTTGATGCGCGCTTCCAGCCCCGTGGCACAGGCATGGGACACGCCCCAGGCAGCCTTTTCGTCGCCCGGCATCTTGTCCCAACCGCCTTTTTCCACGAGTTCGGCTTTCTGGTAGCTTTCCGCGTCCTGGAACGCCTTGATCATCGTCTTGTGATTCGGGCTGTTCATAAATTGTGCTACGCAGATCGCGGCACGGCTGGTCAGCACGGCTTCTTCGGTGATCTTCTGGGTCGTTCCGGAAGTCGTCCAGCCGCCCCATACAAATCCGATCGTCATCGCGATCGCCGCTCCCGCCGCGGCACCCCAAAATCCATACGTTACCTTCGTATCCGTCGCTGCTGTCATGGTAATGCCCTCTCAGAGTCTCAACGATACCGGACGGGATTCGGTCATCCCCCGAATCTCCTTCCGGCAATCCGATGGCCTTACTTCTTCGATTTCACAGGGATGTTGGAGGGCCCCTTCCAGTCGACCGCAAGCACTTCAAAATTGAGAAGCACGGCTGGAACGGTGCCCTTATTTTGAACCTTTATGGAGATATCCCCGCCTTCGTAAAACGTGTCGCCCACTTTCTTGACCGTCACCTTGCCGTCCTGATGAGTCAATGTGAATTCGCCGGCCGTCACTAAACGAATGCCCGGTCCACTGTGGTGGTGGTCGCCCACGTACCCGCCCGGTTCAAAGGTATTTTCAGAGACGCGCAGCTTGTATTTGCCGTTCAGATTAGTCAGGTAGCCGGATACTACTTCCTCGTGCTTCACTTTCCCGCTCGTGCCTTTTCTCTCGACTTTTCCGGCTTCCTGCGCAAAGGAATTCGTGATGCAGAATATCGCTACCAAACCTGTTAAGAGCAATCGTTTCATGGAACCTCCTGTTGGATAACTATCTGTCTGCGGAGCCCCGCCTCGAGGCGGCGACACTCAATCGGAATTCCGTGAGGATTTTCACTATCGCCGCAAGCCAGACTAGCCGCCCAGAACAA
>JBQTJV010000380.1:0-12717 GCA_052386775.1 Betaproteobacteria bacterium | reverse complement strand
ACCGCGATTTCCGCGCTAACCGAGGAAAAAGCGCTCGCCGCCGCCCTGCGCATCGACGATTACGTCAAGAGCGTCGTGGATCAGGTAGCGTGGGTGAACATGCCTCTGCTCGACGAGGATGAAGGGTCGCTGTTACAGCGCCGCTTCGAATATCGTAACCTGTTGATGCAGGTCCCGGCGGTCCCGGATATCCGGCAGCTCGACCGCCTGGGCCGGGAAGAGTTGCTCGTCTCGCGTACGGAGCTCGACGTGATGGCGGGGGGAATCGATTATTCGCATGACGCGGGTTTTCTCGCGGCGCGCTCGGGCACCCTTCACTTCAGCCCCGTTTCCTTTCGCAAGGGGACAGAGCCTTATACCCGCATCGCGGTACCGGCGCGTCTCGGTGCGGAGACGGTTGCTCTGGCCGACCTCAACCTGAAGTTCGTATGGGACAGCGTTTCAGAGATCGAATTCGGACGCACGGGATACGCCTATGTCGTCGATGGCAGCGGCCGGCTGATCGCTCATCCCGATCTTAAGCTGGTTCTGCAGAACAGCGATTTCTCCCACCTCAGCCAGACTCGCGCAACTCATGGCGCGGTGCGCGCGCAGAACCACTCCGGAACACAGATTATTGCGGCATCCGCCCCGATGGCGGCATCCGGATGGATGGTGGTCGTCGAGCAGCCGATCGCGGAGGCCTACGCGCCGGTCTACGCGAGCCTCACCCGTCTCGCCATCGTTGCCGTGCTGTCGCTGGTGCTGGCTGCTTTGGGCGCGCTCGTGGTCGCGCAAAGAATGGCGGCACCGGTAAAGGCCCTCGAGACCGGGGCTGTGCACCTTGCCGCGGGCCGGCTCGATCATCGCGTGCATGTCCGGACCGGCGACGAGCTCGAGATGCTCGCGGATCAGTTCAACGCGATGGCAGAGAGCTTGCGGCAGTCTCATGAAGGGCTGGAGCAGAAAGTTACGGAGCGCACCCGCGAGCTTGCGCTTGCCAACAGTGCCAAGTCGCGGTTCCTGGCTGTGGCGAGCCACGATCTCCGACAGCCGATGCATGCACTGGGCCTGTTCATCGCACAGCTTCAGGCGAAACCGCAATCGATCGAGCAGCGGCGCCTGGTCGATCGCATACACGAGTCGGCGCAGGCCATGGGCGCGCTGCTCGACTCGCTGCTCGACATCTCGCGCCTCGATGCCGGCACGGTCACGCCCGAACCCGTCAATTTTCCGCTGGACCGGCTGTTCTCGAAAATGCGCGATGAGTTCGAGCCGCTCGCGCACCAGAATGGATTGGTCTTGCGCGTTGTGGACACTGAGGTTTGGGTCAGAAGCGACCCGATGCTGCTCGGCCGCATCATTCAGAATCTCGTTTCGAATGCCGTTCGCTACACGCGGAACGGTGGGGTGCTCATCGGCTGCCGGCGTCGCGGCACAACGGTCCGCATCGACGTGCTCGATACCGGAACCGGTATTCCCGACGCGGAGCGGGAAAACGTCTTCCGCGAATTCTACCAGCTCGCCAATCCGGATCATGACCGCAGCAAAGGCCTGGGGCTCGGGCTCGCGATCGTCGAGCGCCTCGCCCGGCTCCTCGACCATCGGTTAGAGATGGCTACACGCGTAGGGCGTGGATCGCGATTTTCCGTGATCCTTACGCGCGGCGAGGTCCGCGCCACTTCACCTCAGCGCGAGGCCCTCGAGACCGGTGTCCCGCGCGGGACGCTCGTCGCGCTGATCGACGATGATGCGCTCGCACGCGAGGCGATGTGCGGCCTGATGTCGAGCTGGGGATGCGAAGTCGTTGCGGTCGCCTCCGCAGCCGAAGCAGGACTCAAGCTTGCGGAACACCGCCGTATGCCGGATCTGATCGTTTCCGATTACCGCCTCGCAGGCAGCGATACCGGACTGCAGGCAATCGCACAGTTGCGCCGCGCATTTGGCGCCGACATCTCGGCTTTCATGATTACGGGCGACACCGGGGCTGACGTAATGCGCGCTATCGAATCAGCGGGCTTGCACGCTCTCACCAAACCTGTGGCGCCGCTACGGCTGCGCGCACTCGTCAGCCAACTGCTCAAGGCACGCCTGACCCAGGCGCGCCCGCACCCGGTTTCCAGCCCAGGCGCCCCGCGGCGATGACCGCTTCCGTGCGATTGCTCGCGCCCAGCGCTTTCAGAATAGCGGTCACATGATTCTTCACCGTCGCCTCGGCCATGCCGAGGTGGCGGGAAATGCGTTTGTTCGATTTGCCTTCCAGCATCAAAGCGAGCACCTGGCGCTCGCGCGCGGTGAGCTGCGGCTCGGCCAGACGCATTCCAGCTCCAGCGAGCACTTCCGGCGGCAGATACATCCCGCCAGAACACACCAGTCTCAACGCACTGACCATGACCTCGTGCAATGTCGACTTCGGAATGTAGCCCGCCGCGCCGAGCGCGATGGAGCGGGTAACGAGCTGGTGGTCGTTCTGAGCGGAAAGCATGACGACCGCAGTTGCGGGACGGCGCCGGCGTAACTCTTCCAGTGTCGCGAAACCGTCGGCGTCCGGAAGGTTCAGGTCAAGCAACACGAGATCGATGTCGGGTCGCGCCGCGGCGATCCGCAGCGCTCCCGCGCTGTCGGCGGACTCCAGCAACTCGCAGCCTCTATCAATTTCCATGAGCACGTTGCGCAACGCTTCCCGTATGAGGGAATGATCATCGACTACAAGCACTTTCATGGGAGCAGGATAGCGGACGCACCGGTGTAAGCGCAATGCAGGACTTTCCTCCCGGGACCTCAGTAGGATTTACCCGCACCGGCGCGCTTCCCATACTTGGCCCGAGGTAATGGACCTCACGTCAACAAGGAGGAAGTCATGCACGCCGTCGCCATCCGACGTTTAGCAGTCATCACTCTCATTGCTGCTCCATTCACCGCCACCGCACAGGACGGCGGAGCATTGAGCAGCAACACGGGCATCGTCACGAAATCGAGCAATTACTCAGTCCCCGAAACGATCGATCGCGTAGAAGCTGCGGCCAAGGGTATTGGTGCCCACATTTTCAACCGCATCGACTATCAGGCAATGTCCAAGAAAGTGAAGGTTGATATTCTGCCCAACGAGCTCATCATTTTCGGACGCGGTGCTGGTGGGCCCCACATCGTCAAAGAAGCGCCGCTCGCGGGCCTGGACCTGCCGTTTAAAGCGCTGGCGTGGCAAGACTCTCAGGGCAAGGTATGGGTGAGTTACACCACCGGCACCTACGTCGACCAACGCTATGCGATCAAGGGTGCCGCCAAGTACGTAAAGAACATCGATGAGACGATCGGAAAGCTCATCTCCGAGGCGCTGAAGTAAAAGCGATAACTATCGAATTTTTCAGAACTGCCAGCTCAGGTTGATCGACTGGAAGCGCTGGTTGCCGCCGCCTCTCGTCGGCGTCGTGAATTCCTCGCTGCGCCAGACATGCGTGAGGGACAGGCGGGCAGAAGCTATGCGCACGGAAAAACCGGCCTTGAGGTCATAGACGAAGTCCTGCCGGTCCACCGAGGGGCTGGAGCGGAAGACGTTGCCGTCGAGAAAGACGTTGTGTGCCACGGCCCGGGCCTCCGCGCCCGCGAACACATACCATTCCCCGCGGCCCTCTTTGTATTCGGGATCCCGCAGGCGCACGCCCTGCAGCATCGCGCCGCCGGGTTCGATGGTATCCGGGCCGAAGTCGCTCATGTTGCGCCCCACGCGCACGGTGCCGCCGAGGCGCGCGAGGGTCATCACCGTGCCGAGCGTTGCACCATAGTGCGGCACGAACTGCAAGCCGGTACGCGGGCCGAAGCGCCATTTCTCCATATAGGCCAGCAGAAAGCCGGGCTCGTTGGACAACTGATTGTGCCAGCCCCTCGGGTGCGTCGAATCGGTCGCCTCGTGGATTACGGTCTGCATCTCCTTGCCCAACGCCGCGGGCCCGATCACGCCGACATCGAACTCCACCGTCTGCAACCGATTCCGGGATACGCTTTGCGCCATCCCGCCGATGTAGAGCCACGCCGCCCAGGGACGATCGAAGGGTTGCGGCTGCGCAATTTCGATCTCGCGCGGCGTGTAGAGCTGCTGGCCGACGAACAGGCCGAACTGAACGCCGCGCGGGTCGTCGGTGATTCGTCGCAGCACCTGCTCAGCCGGCGCCTGGAAGATCCGCTCCACGAGGCCCGCGGCGCCGACCCCGCCGCCCAATTTCAGGCCGCTGGTGTAATAGCGATCCGTACCACCCAGGATGTCATTCTCGATGTAGAACTGCAGCTCGCAGGCGCTGGGCGTCGCGCAAAAAAGACCGCGGGAATCGGATGCTGCCGCAGCCGCGGCAAAGAGCGCTGCAGCACAGGCCCCTGCGGCGCAGATCGCGCGCACTGACCGCAACGGAGGGCACGACTGCCGGTAGGGATTGCTGCCGGGATACATAGCAGATGAACTGGGCTTGCGGATCGGCCTGCAAGCTACGACAGGGGGCACGCGCGCTCGGTTCAATGTCGCCCCATGGAACCGCTATTGCTGCTGTCGGGGCCGTACTGCAGACTGCCGGTGCGCATAACGACAATGGAGGTTCGCTGTGAAGATCCGAAATCTTTTCGCCGCCGCCGTGCTGACCCTCGCCGTTTCGCCCGGCGCCCACGCGTTGGACGCTACGCCGGCGATCAAAGTCATGCCGTTGCTCCGGGCAACGACGAGCTGGAACGGCGCGCCGATCGCGTATCCCCAGGGGCAGGCGGAAATCAGCGGGATGGTGATCGAGATCGCGCCCGGCGCGGAGACCGGCTGGCACGCGCATCCGGTGCCTTCGTTCGGCATGGTGCTGGAAGGCACGCTCGAAGTGACGCTCAAGGACGGACAGACCAAGCGCGTCGGGCCGGGTCAGGGACTGGTCGAAGTCGTGGGCACCGTCCACAACGGCCGCAACATCGGGACAGTGCCGGTCAGGCTGGTGGTGTTCTATGCCGGCGCGATCGGCATGGCCCTTACCGTCAAACCCCGGGACCAATAGGGTCGCCTTAGAACTCCCAGCTCAGGTTGAGCGACTGGAAGCGCTGACCGCCACCGCCACCCGCCGGTGTCGTGAACTCCTCGCTGCGCCAGATCTGCGTCAATGAAATGCGCGCGGGTGGTATCCGGATCGAGAACCCCGCTTTGAGGTCGTAGACGAAATCGCGACGGTCCACGGAGGGTCCCGACCGGAACATGGTACCGTCGAGAAAGACGTTGTAGGCGACGGCGCGAGCGTCCGCGCCGGCGAAGACATACCACTCGCGCCGGTCGGCCTGCGAGTGCGCGTCCTGCAACCGCACCCGCTGCAGCATCGCTCCGCCCGGCTCGATGGTATCGGGGCCGAATCCCGACATGTTGCTTCCGGCGCGCACGATGCCACCTGCGCGCGCCAGCGTCATCACATTGCCGATGCTGGCGCCGAAATGCGGCACGATCTCGACGCCGGTCGCGTAGCCGTAGCGCCACTTCTCGAGGTAAGTGAGCATGAGACCGGGCTCGTTCCTGAGCTGGTTGTGCCATCCCAGCGGGCGATCGGCGCCGACCACATCGTGCCATGCGGTCTGCACCTCTTTCCCGAGCGCCGCGGGGCCGATCATGCCGAGGTCGAATTCGACGGTCTGCAGCCGGTTTCCCGCAACGCTTTGCGCCACGCCGCCGATATACAGCCACGCCGCCCATGGACGGTCGAAGGGCTGCGGGGCAGCGACGGCGATGCGCTTCGGGGTGTACATATTCTGGCCGACGAAGAGCCCGACGTGCACGTCGCCCGGGTTGTCCGAGAACCGGCGCAGCACCGTTTCCGCCGGCTGCTGGAACAGCCGCTCGATCAGGCGATTTGCATTGACGCCGCCACCGAGCTTGATGCCGTTGGTGTAATAACGGTCGGTCCCGCCGCCCACACTGTCATTTTCGATATAGAGCTGCAGTTCGCACGCAGCCACGCGGTCGCATTCCAGGAGCGAGGGCTCCGCGGCTCCCGCGACAGCAGCCGCGAGCAGCATTGCCGCCATCGCGCCCTTCAGGAGTCCGGATTTGGAGCACATCATCATGACGCGAGAGAGTCCACGACCACCCATATGCTGGTTTTGACGCGCGAGGCCGCTTCGATGGCGACGCGATGAGCCCGTCGTGCGGGTTCGGTGAGAGTGCAGGTCGGCGACGGCGCGCCGCCGGGCGGAAAACCGACCGCCAACCCCGATTGTAGTATGCGTCCATTTGGCAGGCAGCATGTTTTCTAAGTCGAACCACAGGTTTCTTTGCAGAGGTGCTGCTGAGTACAATTCCGCCATGGCGAGCGCTGAAGGCCAGAACATGTCCCGCGCGGTCGATGCGGTCTACCGCGCCGAATCGCGCCGTGTCCTCGCGACGCTGATTCGCCTCCTCGGCGACTTCGATCTTGCGGAAGAAGCGCTGCACGAAGCGTTTCGCGCGGCGCTCGAGCAGTGGCCGAAGGAAGGTCTTCCCGACAATCCGCGCGCATGGCTGGTCTCCACTGGCCGCTTCAAGGCAATCGATGCCATCCGCCGCCGCGCTCGATTCGACCCGCTGGACGATCACATCGACCACGTCGAATCGCTGGCGGTCGAAGCTCCGGACACGGACCCCGAAAGCGTCGAAGACGACCGATTGCGGCTCGTCTTCACCTGCTGCCATCCCGCACTGACCGCCGATGCGCAGGTGGCGCTCACGTTGCGCGAAGTGTGCGGGCTGACGACCGAGGAAATCGCGCGCGCATTTCTGACCGGTGCGCCAACGCTGGCTCAGCGCATCGTGCGCGCCAAGGCGAAGATTCGCGATGCCGGCATTCCCTACGAAGTGCCGGCGCGCGAAGCATTACCCGAGCGGCTCGATGCAGTGCTGCGCGTGATTTATCTCGTGTTCAACGAGGGCTATTCCGCTTCATCGGGCGCCTCGGTCACACGCCACGATCTGTCGGGCGAGGCGATCCGGCTCGGCCGGCTGCTGGTCGAACTGCTTCCCGAGCCCGAGGCGATGGGACTGCTCGCGCTCATGCTGCTGCAGGAGTCGCGACGCGACGCGCGCACGACCGCGGACGGCGATCTCATTCTGCTCGAGCAACAGGATCGCTCGCTGTGGAATCGCGAATACATTGCCGAAGGCACTGCGCTGGTGGAGCGCGCGCTCGCCACGCGGAGATTCGGTCCGTACACGCTGCAGGCGGCCATTGCTGCCGTGCACGCCGAAGTGCCGACTGCCGCGGCCACCGACTGGGCCCAGATCGTCGCCCTCTATGACGTGCTGGCACGCGCCGATCGTTCTCCCGTCATCGCGCTCAACCGAGCGGTCGCCATAGCAATGCGCGATGGACCTGCCGCGGGACTCGAGTTGATCGACGAAATCCTCCAGGGCGGTGATCTTGCCGACTATCACCTCGCGCACTCGGCTCGAGCGGAAATGTGTCGCCGGCTGGGGCGCCATGAGGATGCGCGCCTGGCATACGAGCGCGCGCTCGCGCTGACGCAGCAGGAGCCGGAGCGCCGCTTTCTCGAGCGTCGCTTGCGCGCGTTGTAGGAAAAGGAGCTGGGTCGATTTTCCGATTTCCCTGGCCGCTACAGGGAAATCGACCCTGATCCCTTTTCCGACGCAGGACGCTCCGTAAACGGACGGGATTTTTATGAGGGATTGGGCTGGATGCCGGCGTCCTTGATGACCTTGGTCCAGCGCGCCAGTTCGCTGCGGATCATGTTGCCCAGCTCTTTCGGCGTGCTGCTCGCCGGCTCCACGCCTATCGACTCGAGGTACTTGCGAAACGCGGTGTCAGCGAGTGCCCGTTTCATCTCGGCGTTCACTCTGTTGATGACCGCCCTGGGCGTTCCCGCCGGCGCGAGCAATGCGAACCATGTCGTGTTATTAAAGCCCGCAAACGTCTCGGCGATGGCGGGGATATCGGGCATCGAACGCACCCGCGTGGGATGGCCGATGCCGATTGCGCGAATTTTGCCAGCAGCGATCTGCGGCTGGCAGTAGGGAATGCCGCCGAACAGCGCCTGGATGCGGCCGGCCAAGAGATCCACCATCGCCGGCCCGCCGCCCTTGTACGGCACGTGCACGAAGCGCGCGCCGGTCATGGCATTGAGCAATTCGATGCCGAGGTGATTCGGTGTCCCGGTGCCCGGCGAGCCGAAGTTGAATTTCGCCGGCTGCGTCTTCACCGATGCGACCAGTTCAGTCACGTTCTTCGCCGGAACGCCCGCATGCACCACGAGCAGAAACGGCACGTAGACCCCGAGCCCGATCGGTGCGAAATCCCGCACCGGGTCGTAGGGCAGCTTGGCGCCGAACGCCGGGCCGGTCACCAGCCCGCCCGAGGTCCCGAGCAGCAGCGTATAGCCATCCGGCGTCGCCTTCGCGGCAAGCCCATGGCCGATGGTTGCACCCGCGCCCGGCCGGTTGTCGATCACCACTGACACGCCGAATTTGTCGGACAGCCAATTGCCGAATGCGCGCGCGGTGGGATCGGTGGAACCGCCCGGCGGATAGGGGACGATGATGCGGATCGGTCGGGTGGGGTATTCGATTTCCGCTGCGTGCGCCGTGGTGAGCGCGCCGGCCATCATGATTGCAACGGCGACAATGCAGCCTGTTCGATGCGCGTGCATGCGTCCTCCTCCGGCTACGTCACACGGTCAACTGCCTGTGCCCGATGACGATAGCACAACGCGCACGCGCCTGTGTTCACACGCGCTTTGGCAGTCCCGCGAGCCCGCGCAGCACCTCGATGAAAGCAACGCTGTCCATGTCGGCGAGCCCCTGCTGATAGGCCGCCTGCTGGATTTGCGTCCACAGGCTGCCGACGAACATCGGTGCGCCGAGCCGTATCCCCTGCTCCATCGCAAGCCGCCCGTCCTTGAGCGAGATCTTGACCTGGCCTTCGGGCGTGTAGTCGGCGTTCAGCATCTTCGGGCCTTTGTCGATCATCGTCTTGGAGCTGCACGCGCCGTCCTGCAGCACGCGAAGCAGGCTTTCGCCCGCCATGCCCGCTTTCATCCCGAGCACGAGGCCTTCGGCGAGCGCCAGCCGGTTGCCGAACAGCACGAGATTGATGATGAGCTTGGTGAGCGCGCCCGAGCCGACCGGCCCCATGTGGTACGCCGCACGGCTGAATCCCGCAAAGAGCGGTTTTGCCGCCTCGAAATCTTCCGCGGCGCCGCCGGCAATGACGATCAGATCCTTTTTCCACGCCATGGCGCTGGTACCGCTCACGCAAGCGTCGAGAAAACGGACGCCGCGCTTCGCCAGCTCGACGCCGAGTTTGTCGGAATCCTCGGGGCGCGAGGTGGACGTATCGGCCACGATGAGGCCGTGTGCCGCGCCTTCCGCGATACCGTTTGCGCCGAGCGCGACCTCACGCACGATGTCGCTGTTCGGCAACGACGTGATCAGCCAGCGGGCGCCGCGCGCCGCAGCGGCAGGCGACTCGGCCGGCGTGCCGCCCCGTTCGTGCAGCTTCGCCATGCTGCGCTCGTTGAGGTCGTAGCCTTGAACCTGGAAACCGGACTCGAGCAGGTGATGAACGAACGCCTGCCCCATGAGCCCCATGCCGACGATGCCTACGCACTCCCCCATAACCGCCGCTCCTCGGAAAAAAGAGGCAACTATATACAAGACAAAGGCGAGCGGGCGGGCGGTTTTGTGGCCGAACGCGGGTCACGCCTTGTGGACGAGGTTAATGCAAACGCCGCCCGCAAAATAGCCGTCGCCAATCGTGTTTCTAAGCCGAGCGTTCTCTTCCGAAGAGGACATTTGCACGATGGCAAATGGCCGGTCGCGGCCTTCTACAAGAGGATAAAGGTGCACCGTGATGTTCTCTACCGTGCCGTACTCAATGCACCTGTCGCGGACGTATTGCGTCAACTGCGGCACCGACATTTTATGAAGGTTCAACTCGATAACCATTGCGGCTCCTGCGCGACAGCGCACTATGATGGAGAATGACAACGGTGTTGTCGAGTCGCTGGATCGCTACAACGGTCGCGATTTCGGGTGAGTTCTCACGCCGCTTGCGTTCCGTGAATGCAATCAGTTCGGCCAGAACCGAATGCGCACACTCGTCCGGGACGAGCCCATGCTTCGCCCACCGTGCAGCGGGTTTTTTGGCGGTTTCAGGCTACGCGGGTCGGCTAACCGACGCTCGCGCCGCTGACAGCTAATGCTGACCGATAGGCTGGCTGGTGTGGATCCGGCGCCGCTCCTGCGGCACGGAGACGCTGCTCTTGCGGCGGTCGATCAGCGGTCGCCCGAGTGCCGGCGTCACCCCTACGCCGAGCATGTACACGAGGTGCCCGCCGAGCCAACCGGATACCATCAGCATCAGGACCGCCACGATCGACAGTGTCCCGGGGATGCCATCGATCGGCTCGCCCTGGTAGCGCAGCCAGAAGTTGACGATGTAAAGCGTGACCACGATCAGATTGATCACCATGTGCGCCACGCCGGTTTTCTTGGCGCGGTCGTCGCGCAGCGACAGGAGGTCCACCAGACCGAATGCCGCCGCAAGGAACGCGCCGACGATGCCTCCGCCGATGCAGTAGAGCGCGACGGCGGGCCACGCCCCGACCCAGCCGAGATAGACCGCGATATCGGCCACCAGGGAAAAGACGAAAAGCCCGATCGGGATGGGCACCAGCATGGGATGGATGGGATGACCGGCAATGCTCGCCCGACTGATCATGGTGCAATCTCCTCGCGTGGACCGTCGAGGTTAGAAGCCGGTCGCGAGGCTCAGTTCCGCGCTATTCGAGCGCCTGCAACACTAAAGCGTGGAGCAACTGCCGGTGGTAATAGCGGATCGTCCCGGGAGCGTGGGCCATGAAGACAACCGCCAGCCGCTCCGCGGGGTCCACCCAGAAGTAAGTCCCGGTCGAGCCGGCCCAGTGGAATTCGCCGGCACTGCTCGGCATGCCGCCCAGTCCGGCGCCGCGCCGCACGGCCACGCCCAGCCCGAAGCCGTAGCCATGAAGGTTGGGCCATTCGTTCAACCTGGTGACATCGATGCCCGGCGCGATGTGGTCGGATGTCATGTATTCCACCGTTTTGCGCCCGAGTATCCGGACCCCATTCCATTCGCCCCCGTCGAGCAGCATCTGCGCAAAGCGCAGGTAATCGCCGGCACTGGAGACCGCGCAGCCGCCCCCGCAATCGAACTTGTGCGGCGTGGTGCCGTCGCGCAGCTTCTGCGGCTCACGCGTGACCGGGTCCTCGGGCAGCGCCCGGGCATAGCGCGCCACCTTGTCGGGCGGCACGGCAAAAGACGTATCGACCATGCCGAGCGGCGAGAAGATGCGCTCATCGAGATAACGCGCGAGCGGCATGCCGGCCACCGCCTCGATCGCGAGGCCGAGCACGTCGAAGCCCAGGCTGTATTCCCAGGCCGCGCCCGGCGGGTAATGGAGCGGCAGCGTGGCGAGATGCTCGAGGAATTCCGGGCCCGTCCATTGCGTCGCGGCGCTGTCGGAGGACACCGGATAGCGCGCATGGAGCGGCGTGTTGCCGCGCCCATAGCTCACGCCGGCCGTGTGGCGCATCAAGTCCTCGATCGTCATCGCGCGCGCGGATGCGAGGCTGGCCATCCCGTCGCATTGCGCGGCGAGCTGCATGCGGCCGATCTGCGGCAGATATTTTGCGACCGGCTCGTTCACCATCATCCTGCCTTCCTCGCACAGCATGAGCGCCCCGACGGTGACGAGCGGTTTCGTCATCGAGGCGATGCTGAAGATCGCATCCCTCGGCATCGGCGTGCGCGCCGCCGGATCGAGGTGGCCGAACGACTCGAAATAGCCAAGCTTGCCATTGCGCGCGATCGCCAGCACCGCGCCGGGCAGTGTGCCGGCTGCAATCTCGGCGTTGAAGGCGGACTCGATGCGTTTCAATCGCTCGGGCAGGAATCCGAGCGTACGCGGTTCGGAAAGTGGAAAGGGGGCGTTCATAGTCTTCCGTTTTAGCGTAAGGCATTACGTTATTGTGCTGCAGCAAGCTTATCAACAAGCCATAACGGGCGAAAGGGAACTCGACCTGGGCGAACCGTGCCAGACGCTGTACGCGCAACTGCGGATTTCCATGCCTGCACTACGCACGACACAGTTCACCGTCGCGGCCCTGATCGCCATGGCGCTCGCGGCGTGTGGCGACACGGCGAAGCTGCCGTTTTCGGCGGGAGTCGGCCCCGAACCCACGCTGCCGCCGCCCAACCAGACGTTCATTCCCACCGTCGAAATTGCGCCGGCCAGAGGCTGGCCCGAGGGGGCGAGGCCGGTCGCCGCCTCGGACCTGGTCGTGACCGCACTGGCAACCGGGCTCGACCACCCGCGCTGGCTCCACGTGCTGCCCAACGGCGACGTGCTGGTCGCCGAAAGCGACGCGCCGCCGAAGAAAGCGCAAGGCGGTCTCAGGGACCGCATCATGAAGTTCTTCATGAAAAAAGCCGGGTCCGGTTCGCCGAGTGCAAATCGCATCACGCTCTTGCGCGATGCCGACGGCGACGGGGTCGCGGAGCTGCGGTCGGTATTCCTGCAAGGCCTGTAGTCGCCGTTCGGCATGGCACTCGTCGGGAGCGAGCTATTTGTGGCCTATTGCGACGCAGTCGTGCGCTTCCCGTACAAAGAAGGCGCCACGCGGATCGATGCGCCAGGCGTCAAGGTGACAGATCTTCCGGGCGCGCCCAATCACCATTGGACCAAGAACCTCATCGCGAGCCG
>JBQTJV010000379.1:0-2376 GCA_052386775.1 Betaproteobacteria bacterium | reverse complement strand
ATTTGGGCGCTGGCTCTCGTTTTTGCCGGAACGCTGGCGAGCCCGGCTGACGCCGACAAGCCGTCCTGGGCGGGCGGCGGCGACCGGCAGGAGAAAGGAAACGGCAAGGGCAAGGGAAAAGGGGCCTCGCGGGACGACAAAGGCGGCGACCGCGGCGCCCACGTGCGCGGCAGCGGCGTGGTATTCACCGATCAGCACCGTGTCATGATTCGCGATTACTACGCGGCCGAGTTTCGCGGCGGCCACTGCCCGCCGGGGCTCGCCAAGAAAAACAACGGCTGCATGCCGCCGGGGCAGGCAAAGAAATGGCGGGTTGGCCAGCCTCTCCCGCGCGAAGTCGTCTTCTATGATCTGCCCCCGACGCTGGTCGTGAAGCTGGGTGTGCCGCCCGCGGGCCACAAATACGTGCGCGTCGCAGCCGACATCCTGATGATTGCGGTCGGCACCGGGCTGGTCGTCAGCGCGATAGAAGATCTCGGCCGTCTGTAGAGCCAAGATGCAGTTCCTTCCGGTGCAACCCGGAATCCGGGCACGGCGGTCTCGATGCCGGCGTACGCCCGGAAGGCGGACAATCTTTACCCCTGCTCCTCCAACTCGGGATAGTGGCGGAAGATCCCTTTGTCGTTGAACGCCATGCGCCGCGGCGATTGCAGGTAAGCGGCGATCCTGGGACGCTCTGCGACGCGATCGTGGAGCGCCGCGAGCTTCGGATAGCTGCCGCCGGTACGCTGCATCGTGCGCGGAAATGAAAAGCGCAGCCCTTCGATAAGCTGGAACATCGAAAGATCGACGTAAGTGAGCGCGTTTCCGACCATGAAGCCGTGTCCCTCCGCGCTGCCGAGGACGCGCTCGAAGTAGCCCAGGAACTTGGGCAGGCGCTCGGCCAGGAAATGCTTCGAGTACGTGAGCGCTTCGGGCTTCTGGTCCTCATAGTACAGCCCGTGCGCAACCGGGTGGTGCGTATCCTGTATTTCCTTCAGCAAATCGGCGATCGTCAGTTGCAGTTGATGCGCCCACAGGCGATCCGCCTGTGTCCTGGGGGCGAGACCCAGCTTAGGCCCCAGATAGAGCAGGATGTTGGCGGTCTGCGCGATCACGCGCCGGCCCGCCTTGAGAAACGGCTGCGCAAACGGCGGATGCCTTACTGAAGCCTTCTGTATGAAGCGCTGCACCGCCTCCGGACCCTGCCGCGGTCCGCTGCCGCGCGCAACGTCTATGTATTCTGCGCCCGCCTCTTCCAGCGGCAGGCGGATGAACTCCCCGCGACCGGGATTGGATGGCGTGTAATAGAGTTCATAGCGCATCTTCGTTTCTCCGTCTCGATCAAAGGAAAGCGCCGCGTGCCGTCATGGCGTGCTCGGTGAGGTGGCGCGTTACGATTTCGAACGTCTCGTCCACCGAATCCGTGCGGTGAAAGAGCTTGAGATCTTCCTCGTTGATGGTGCCGTGGCGGACCAGCGCGTCGAAATTGACCACCTCGTTCCAGTATTCCGCGCCGAACAGCACTATCGGGAGATTCTTGCGCATTTTTCCGGTCTGGCGCAGCGTGAGAATCTCGAAGAGCTCGTCGAGCGTGCCAAACCCGCCGGGAAAGACGAGCAGCGCTTTGGCCAGATAGGCGACCCAGACCTTGCGCATGAAGAAATAATGAAAATGGAAGGACAGCTCGCGCGTCACGTAGCGGTTGTCGAACTCTTCAATCGGGATCGAGATGGTGAGCCCGACATTGAGGCCTTTGGCCTCGGACGCCCCGCGGTTCGCCGCCTCCATGATCCCCGGCCCGCCGCCGGTGCACACCACGAAGCGCCGCTCATCGTCGGTGAGCTGCTTCGACCACTCCGTGAAGCGCCGGGCCAGCTCGCGCGCCGCCTCGTAATAGCGCGCCATCGCCAGCCCTCGCCGGGCCCGGCCGAGGTCGCCTTTCCCCGCTTCCGCGGCGCGTACCGCGGCTTCGGCGTCGTCCCGCGAGAGCAGCCGCGCCGAGCCCATGAATACGATCGTGTCCTCGACCCGGTAGTGCTCGAAACGACTGCGTGGCTCCAGGTACTCCGACAGGATGCGCAGCGGGCGGGCGCTGCTGCTCATCAGAAACGATTCCTTGAGGTACGCCTTTTCGGAGGCGCGGCGTCTTTCTTTCATGAGGGCTCCAGTCGATGATCGTGCACGGTTCTAGAGCCGGTGCACGACAGGTGTTGCTCACCCGCAGGCGGGGATATTCCGGACAGGCATCGTAACAGGAACCGGGCGGCTTGGAGATTGCCTGGTCCTGAGTCACAATGGCGAAGTCTACATTCAGCGGCTTTCTGCACCATGCCACGCGAACCCATGCCGACCGGCGCCATGAAGGCGTTCATCTGCGAGGACACCGACCGCATC
>JBQTJV010000378.1:0-10650 GCA_052386775.1 Betaproteobacteria bacterium | reverse complement strand
CTTGCAAAAAGACCACTCGCGCCCCGCCTGAGGATTCCCGGTTTCATGGACCAATTCGCCAAAGAAACACTGCCCGTAAGTCTCGAAGAAGAAATGCGTCGTTCATACCTCGATTACGCGATGAGCGTGATCGTGGGCCGGGCGTTGCCGGACGTGCGCGACGGTCTGAAACCAGTGCATCGGCGCATTCTTTTTGCGATGCACGAAGCGAACACCGTGTGGAACAGACCTTATGTGAAGTGCGCGCGCGTCGTCGGTGACGTGCTGGGTAAATATCATCCCCACGGCGACGCGGCGACCTACGAGGCACTGGTCCGGATGGCGCAGGGCTTTTCCATGCGCTACACGCTGATCGACGGCCAGGGCAACTTCGGCTCGGTGGACGGCGATTCCGCGGCGGCTTACCGCTACACCGAATGCCGGCTCGAAAAGATCACCTCGGAAATGCTGGCCGACATCGAGATGGAAACCGTCGATTTCGTGCCGAACTACGACGGCAAGGAGCGGGAGCCGGTCACCCTGCCCACCAGGATTCCGAACCTGCTCGTCAACGGCTCTTCGGGCATCGCGGTCGGGATGGCGACCAACGTTCCGCCCCACAACCTGTCGGAGGTGATCGAGGCGTGCCAGGCGCTGCTCAAGGACCCCGACATCACGGTGGACGACTTGATCGAAATCGTCCCGGCGCCGGATTTTCCCACCAAGGGCATCATCTACGGCACGGCAGGCGTCAAGGAAGGCTATCGCACCGGTCGCGGGAGAGTGGTGATGCGCGCCCGCACGCATTTCGAGGAGGCGGACAAGGGCGGACGGGCGTCGATCATCATCGACGAGCTGCCGTACCAGGTGACCAAGGCCAATCTCATGATGAAGATCGGCGAGTTGGTGCGCAACAAGAAAATCGAAGGCATCGCGGACATCCGCGACGAGTCGGACAAGAGCGGCATGCGCGCGGTGATCGAACTCAAGCGCGGCGAGGTTCCCGAAATCATCCTCAACAATCTGTGGAAAGAGACGCAGATGCAGGAGACGTTCGGGATGAACATGGTTGCGCTGGTCGACGGCCAGCCGCGGCTGCTCAATCTCAAGCAGTGCCTGGAAGCTTTTCTGCGCCACCGCCGCGAAGTGGTCACGCGGCGCACCGTCTTCGAACTGCGCAAGGCGCGCGAACGCGGCCATATCCTGGAAGGCCTTGCGGTGGCCTTGTCCAACGTCGACGACGTCATTGCGCTGATTCGCGCGGCAGCGACCCCGGCCGACGCGAAAGCCGAGCTCACCGCCCGTTTCTGGCGCTCCAAGCTGGTCGAGGATCTCCTCACGCGCAGCGAGGGCACGGCTTCGCGCCCGGAAGGGCTGTCCGCGGAATTCGGCCTGCAAAAGAAGGGTTACCGGCTGTCCGAAGCGCAGGCGCAGCAGATCCTGGAATTGAGGCTGCAGCGACTGACCGCGCTCGAGCGGGAAAAGATCGTGCAGGAGTATCACGAGACGATGGAAAAGATCGCGGACCTGATCGACGTGCTGGCCAAGCCGGCGCGGGTCACGAAGATCATCTCCCAGGAGCTCGCCGAGGTGAAGAAGCAGTACGGCGACGAGCGCTACAGCGAGATCGTCACCGACACCCAGGACCTCGAAATGGAAGACCTCATCGCCTCGGAGGACGTGGTGGTGACGCTTTCCCACGGCGGTTACATGAAGTCGCAGCCGGTCGGGGACTACCGGGCGCAGAAACGCGGCGGGCGCGGCCGGCAGGCCACGACCACCAAGGACGACGACTTCGTCGACAACCTGTTCATCGCCAACACGCACGACTTCATCCTGTGCTTTTCCAACCGCGGACGGGTCTACTGGATCAAGGTGTACGAGGTGCCGCAGGGCAGCCGCGCCTCGCGCGGCAAGCCGATCGTCAACCTCGTGCCGCTCATGGAGCATGAAAAAATTACCGCCATCCTGCCGGTAAAGGAATTCGACGAGAACCATTTCGTGTTCATGGCCACGTCCAACGGCACCGTGAAGAAGACGGCACTCGCGGCCTTCTCCCGCCCGATGTCCAAGGGCATCATCGCGGTGAACCTCGAAGACGGCGACTACCTGATCGGTGTTGCGATCACCGACGGCAAGCGCGACATCATGCTGTTTTCGGATGGCGGCAAGGCGGTGCGCTTCGCGGAAACCGAGGTGCGGGCGATGGGTCGCAACGCCGCGGGTGTGCGCGGCATGAAACTTGCAAAGGGGCGGCATGTGATTGCGCTCCTCACCGCCGAGAACGAAAGCCAGTCTGTGCTGACCGCTACGGAAAACGGCTACGGCAAGCGCACGCCGGTATCGGAGTACACCCGTCACAGCCGGGGCACGCAGGGCATGATCGCCATCCAGTGCAGCGAGCGCAACGGTCCGATGGTCGGCGCCCGCCTCGTCAACAAGGACGACGAGATCATGCTGATCACGACCGGGGGTGTGCTGATCCGCACCCGCGTGTCGGAGGTGCGCGAACAGGGCCGCTCCACGCAGGGGGTGCGACTCATCAATCTCGATGAGGGCGAAAAACTGGCGGGACTGGAGAAAATCGTCGAGCCGGAAGACGACGAAGAGGCAACGATTCAGTAACGTGGCATCCAGGTGATCGAGAAATGACGCGCGTCTACAACTTCAGCGCCGGCCCCGCGGTGCTCCCGGAACCGGTGCTCCGGCAGGCGGCTGCCGAAATGCTCGACTGGCACGGCAGCGGCATGTCGGTCATGGAAATGAGCCATCGCGGCAAGGAGTTCATCGCCATACACGCCCAGGCCGAAGCGGACTTGCGCGAGTTGATGGCCATCCCGGGAAACTACAAAGTGCTGTTTCTGCAAGGCGGCGCGGCGGCGCAATTCGCCTTGGTGCCGATGAACCTGCTGCGCGGCAAGCAGGCGGCCGACTACGTCAACACCGGCGAGTGGTCGAAGAAAGCGATCGGCGAGGCGAAGCGCTACTGCCGGGTCAATATCGCGGCGAGCGGCGAGGACGCCAACTTCAGCTACGTGCCAAAGCAGGCCCGCTGGAAGCTCGACCCGCAGGCAGCCTACGTGCACATCACCTCCAACGAAACGATCGGCGGGGTGGCGTTTCACTGGATGCCCGATACCGGGAGTGTGCCGCTGGTGTCGGACATGTCGTCCCACATTCTTTCCCGCCCGATGGAGGTGAGCCGCTTCGGGCTGATTTATGCCGGCGCCCAGAAGAATATCGGGCCGGCGGGGCTGACGATCGTGATCGTGCGCGAGGACCTGATGGGCCAGGCCATACCCGCCACGCCCGGGGTTTTTGACTACAAGACGCAGGCGGGCGCGGATTCCATGCACAATACGCCGCCCACGTTTGCGGTCTATATCGCGGGCCTGGTCTTTCAGTGGTTGAAGAAACTCGGCGGACTGCAGAAGATGGCGGAGATCAACGCCGTCAAGGCGCGACTCGTCTACGAGTATCTCGATCAGACCGAGTTCTATCATTCGCCCGTGGCAAGGGAAGACCGTTCGCTGATGAACATCCCGTTCACTTTGCGCAATTCCGCGCTGGACGCGGAATTTCTGAAGCAGGCGGAGCGCAACGGCCTGACGCAACTCAAGGGTCATCGCTCGGTCGGCGGCATGCGCGCATCGATCTACAACGCGATGCCGCTCGAAGGCGTGAAGACGCTGGTGGAATACATGCGGGAGTTCGAGCGCAGCCATGGCTGAGTCATTTCGCATCCTGACCATCAACCAGATTTCCGGCATCGGGCTGAAGCGCTTTCCCGCCGGCCGCTACACCGTCGGGCCGCAAACCGAACAACCGGACGCGATACTGGTGCGCTCCCAGGACCTGCACCAGACGGCCATTCCGGAAACGGTAAAGGCGATCGGCCGGGCCGGGGCGGGGACCAACAACATTCCCGTGAAGCGCATGAGTGAACGCGGCATGCCGGTGTTCAACGCGCCCGGCGCCAATGCCAACGCGGTGAAGGAGCTGGTGCTCGCCGGGCTCCTGATCGCCTCGCGCAACCTCGTGCCGGCGGTGAGATTCGTGGATAGTCTGGAAGGCGACGACAAGACGCTGGACCGGCTGGTCGAAGACGGCAAGAAACAGTTTTCGGGAAGCGAGCTGCCGGAGCGCACGCTGGGCGTCGTGGGGCTCGGCAAGATCGGGAGCCTGGTGGCGGACGCGGCGATCAAGCTCGGGATGAAAGTGCTGGGCCACGATCCCGAGATCACGGTCGAGGCGGCATGGAGCCTGCCGTCCCAGGTGAGGAAAGCGCACAGCATCGAGGAGGTGTTGCGCAACTCGGAATACGTGACGCTGCACGTGCCGCTGCTGGATGTGACGCGCAACCTGATCAACGCCGAGCGCCTGAAGTTGATGAAGAACGGCGCCATACTGCTCAATTTTTCGCGTGACGGCATCGTCGACAACGACGCGGTTCTCGAAGCGCTGCACGCGCGGCGTTTGCGTTATTACGTTTGCGACTTTCCCGCGAAGCGGCTGCTGGGCGAGCCGCACGTGGTGGCGTTGCCCCACCTCGGCGCTTCGACGCGCGAGGCGGAAGAGAATTGCGCCGTGATGGTGGTCGATCAGGTGCGCGACTTTCTGGAGCAGGGTAACATCCGTAACGCCGTCAACTTTCCTGATGTCGCCATGGAGCGCGAGTCGCCGTTCCGGATCGGGATCGCCAACGCCAACGTGCCCAACATGGTCGGCCAGATATCGACGGCGATGGCGCAAGCCGGGCTCAACATACACAACATGCTGAACAAGTCGAAAGGGGAGATGGCCTATACGCTGGTCGACGTAGACAGCGCGGTTCCGGACGAGGTGATAGCGCGGATAGCGAACATCGAGGGCGTGCTCTCCGTGCGCTATCTGCCGCAGGAAAGAAAGTAGCTCCGGAGGCAGGCCGCAGCGCGATGCGGCTTGATTCGCCACTGAACCGTGTAACGACGTTCCCGAGCGTGGCCCCAATCAACGCGCCATGAGCGATGAGCTGAAGCGGATACGCGAGCAAATCGACGCGCTGGATGCGCGCTTGGTGAAGCTGTTGTCGAGCCGCGCACGGCTCGCTCAGCGCATCGGCACGCTCAAGCAGGGCGCCATCTACCGGCCGGAGCGCGAAGCACAAGTGCTGAGCCGGGTGAAGGACCTCAACCGCGGGCCGCTCTCCGGCGCGGCGATCACGCGGCTTTTCACCGAGATCATGTCCGCATGCCGCGCGCTCGAAGACCACATGACGGTGTCTTATCTCGGGCCGCCCGGGACGTTCAGCCAGGAAGCAGTGGTCAAGCATTTTGGCGGTCTTACTGCGACGCGCCCGTGTGCATCGATCGACGAGGTGTTCCGCGAGGTGGAGACCGGGGGCGCCGGTTATGCCGTCGTGCCGGTGGAGAACTCCACCGAAGGCGCTGTCGGGCGCACCCTGGACCTGCTGCTGACGACCACGGCCAAGGTCTGCGGTGAAGTGCACCTTCCCGTGCGCCAGTGCCTGATGGCGAGGGACAAGCGGCGCGAGCGCATTCGTAAAGTCTATTCGCATACCCAGAGCCTTGCCCAGTGTCAGCGCTGGCTGGCGCGGCATCTGCCGCACGCGGAGACCATCGCGGTCGTCAGCAACGCGGAGGCCGCGCGGCGCGCCAGCAAGGAGCAGCACGCGGCGGCGATCGCGGCGAGAACGGCGGCGAGCCTGTACGGACTGAACATGCTGGCACGCAACATCGAGGACGAACCGAGGAACACCACTCGCTTTCTGGTCCTGTCCGAACAGGATGCAGTGCCTTCCGGCCGGGACAAGACCTCGCTCATACTTTCGACCCGTAACGTGCCCGGGGCGATGCACGAACTGCTGACGCCGCTCGCCGAGAATGAGGTGAGCATGACCCGCCTCGAGTCGCGGCCCGCCCGGACCGGATTGTGGGAGTATGTTTTTTATGTCGATATCGAAGGCCACCAGCAGGATGCGAACGTCGCACGCGCGCTCGGGGCGCTGGAGCGCAAGGCGTCCTTTCTCAAGAATCTCGGCTCGTATCCGGCGGCAGCCTGAGCGCTAGACGATGAGCATCTGTGATCTCGCCCCGCCATACATCCGCGGTATTGCGCCTTATCAGCCGGGAAAGCCGATTTCCGAGCTGGCGCGTGAGATGGGGCTCGAAGAAGACTCGATCATCAAGCTCGCCTCGAACGAGAACCCGCTCGGGGTGAGCCCGCGCGCGCGGCGCGCAATAGCAAACATGCTGGATGGATTGTCCCGCTATCCCGACGGCAACGGGTTCGAACTGAAGCAGGCGCTCTGCAGCCGTTACGGCGTATCAGCCGAACAAATCGTTCTGGGAAACGGCTCGAACGACGTGCTCGAGCTTGCGGCGAGAGCGTTTCTCACGCCGCAGGACAGCGCTATTTACGCGCAGCACGCGTTTGCGGTCTATCCGCTCGCAGTGCAGGCGATCGGCGCCGGAGCGATCGAGGTGCCCGCGCGCGAGTTCGGACACGACCCCGAGGCGATGCTACACGCGGTGCGCCTGAATACGCGCGTCGTGTTCGTCGCGAATCCGAACAATCCGACTGGAACGATGATCCCTCCGGAGCGTCTCGAGCACTTCATAGCGGCCATGCCGGGCCATGTGCTGATCGTTCTGGACGAGGCCTACAACGAGTATGTGCCGCGCGAGCTCAGCTGCGACAGCCTGGCGTGGCTCAAGCGCTATCCGAATCTCGTCGTGACGCGCACCTTTTCCAAAGTCTACGGCCTCGCGGGGCTGCGTGTAGGCTGCGCCTTTGCCGCCCCGGAGGTGGCCGATCTCATGAACCGCGTGCGACAGCCGTTCAACGTGAACAGCGTGTCGCTAGCCGCGGCGAGTGCCGCCCTCGCGGATACGGACTTCGTGCGGCAAAGCGTTGAATTGAACAGCGCGGGCATGAAACAGGTCACCGGCGGCCTCGCGCGGCTGGGGCTCGATTACATCCGCTCCTACGGCAATTTCGTGAGCTTCAAAGTCCCGGACGCGCCGGGCATCTTCCGGAAGCTGCTGCGAAGCGGCGTCATCGTTCGGCCCATCGCGAGCTACGGGATGCCGGACTACCTGCGCGTAACGATCGGGCTCGAGTCCGAGAACGCCCGCTTTCTCGACAGCCTGCGGCAGGCGATTGCCGCCTGAATCGCGCCCGGGCATGCCGTCCAAGTTCAGAATCGGCAAGCTGGTGGTGATCGGTGTCGGCCTGATCGGCGGCTCTTTCGCGCTGGCGCTGAAAAAGGCGCGCGCGGTCAGGCATGTGGTCGGTGTCGGACGCACTCGGCGCAACCTCGCGGTCGCGCGGCGCAGAGGCATCATCGACGAGACGGCCACCGATGCTGCGCACGCGGTTCGCGACGCCGATTTCGTCTTCCTCGGTACGCCGGTGGGTCAGATGCGGCAGGTCATGGCGCAGATCGCTTCCGCACTGTCGCCGCATGCCGTCATCGCCGATGGCGGCAGCACCAAGCAGGACGTGATTGCGCATGCCCGCACCGCGTTGGGCGAACACTTCGTGCGCTTCGTGCCCTCGCACCCCATCGCCGGCACCGAGCACAGCGGCGCGGCTGCAGCCTTTGCCGAACTCTATCGGGACCGCAAAGTGGTACTCACCCCCCAGCCGGAAACCAGCAAAGCCGCGCTGCGCACCGTGCGGGCCGCCTGGGCGTGCTGCGGCGCGCGCGTGTTGAATCTCGATGCGCGAGAGCACGACGCCATCCTTGCCGCAGTGAGCCACCTGCCCCACGTGGTCGCCTTCGCGCTGTTGAATGCCCTTGCAAGGCGTAGCGATGCGCCCGGCCTTTTCCGCTTTTCGGGGGGAGGATTGCGCGACACGGTGCGCATCGCGGGAAGCTCGCCCGAGATGTGGCGGGATATCTGCATTGCGAACCGTGACGCGCTGCTCGCCGCGCTCGATGGCTATACCGCCGAACTCGCGCAAGCGCGCACTGCGCTTGCCAACGGCGACGGGGCGGCGCTGAAGGCGATGTTCGAGCGCGCCCGTTCGGCGCGCGCCCGCTGGCTGGTGCGAAAGCGCGGCTAGCCCCCGGCGCCATGGACTACCTCGACCTCCGTCCCATCCGCCGGGTTTGCGGCACGGTCCAGTTGCCCGGCTCGAAGAGCATTTCGAACCGCATCCTGCTGCTGGCGGCGCTGGCGCACGGAGACACCCATATCCACGATCTGCTGGAATCGGACGATACGACGGTCATGCTGGAGGCGCTGCGCAAACTGGGCGTGACCTGCACGTCGGTAAGCGCGAATCGCCTCACCGTGACGGGCGTGGCCGGAAGCTTTCCGGTAAAGCACGCGGAACTCGATCTCGGGAATGCCGGCACGGCGTTCAGACCGCTGACCGCTGTGCTCGCGCTGTCCGGGGGCGACTACCGGCTCTCCGGCGTGCCGCGCATGCACGAGCGCCCCATCGGTCATCTGGTCGAGGCGTTGCGCCAACTCGGCGCCGAGATCCAATATCTCGGCAAACCGGGTTATCCGCCGCTGGCCCTGAAGCCGGCGTCGATCGCGCCCGTTCCGCAGATAAGCGTGCGCGGAGACGTGTCGAGTCAGTTTCTTACCGCCTTGCTGATTGCAGTGCCGCTGTTGCGCACCGAGGTCCGGGTGAACGTGCAGGGCGAGCTGGTTTCTAAGCCCTATGTCGAGATCACGATCAACACATTGCGGCGCTTCGGTGTGGCGGTCGAGCGCGAGGCGTGGTCGGCGTTCGTCGTGCCGGCCGTCCCGGGATACCGCGCCCCGGGAGAGATCTACGTCGAAGGAGATGCGTCTTCAGCGTCCTACTTCCTGGCGGCGGGGGCGATCAGCGGACTCACCGGCGGCGGCCCGGTGCGCGTGAGCGGCGTGGGTCGCCATTCCATCCAGGGAGACATCGCGTTTACTGAAATCCTCGAGCGCATGGGGGCGACCGTTACGCTGGGCGACAACTGGATCGAGGCCGCGGCGTCCCCTGCTGCGGCGGCGCGTGGCCGGCTGGCACCGGTCGACGCGGATCTCAATCACATTCCGGATGCGGCGATGACGGTCGCAATCGCGGCGCTCTTTGCCGACGGCATGTCCACGCTGCGCAACATCGGCAGTTGGCGCGTCAAGGAAACCGACCGCATCGCTGCCATGGCGAAGGAACTGCGGAAGCTGGGCGCCACAGTCGAGGAGGGGCCGGATTTCCTGCGCCTCACACCGCCGCCCCGACTCGCGTCCAATGCGGTCATCGACACCTACGACGACCATCGCATGGCGATGTGTTTCGCGCTGGCCGCGCTGGGCGGCGTGGCGGTGCGCATCAACGACCCCGGTTGCGTCGCCAAAACCTTTCCGCAGTACTTCGATGTCCTGCACAGCATAGCCGAGCACTGAACCGTGGCGCGTAGCCTCCCTCCGGTCATCGCCATCGATGGACCTTCGGCTTCGGGAAAAGGGACGGTGGCTCAAGGCGTCGCTCACGCCCTCGGCTTCCATTACCTTGATAGCGGGGCGCTCTATCGCCTGGTGGCGCTGGCGGCGACGAGGGGCGCGGCGAAACTCGACAGCGCATTAGAAGTATCAGATATCGCACGGAATATGAATGTCATTTTCGGCCGAGGGACGGTCCGGTTGGACGACCGCGACGTGACCGCCGAGATCCGGTCGGAAGAGGTGAGCGCGACGGCTTCCCGGATTGCTGCGCTGCCTGCGGTGCGTCGCGCCTTGCTGGACCGCCAGCGGGGATTTCGCCGGCCACCCGGATTGGTCGCCGACGGCCGCGATATGGGGTCTGTCGTTTTTCCGGATGCAATCGTGAAGGTATTCCTTACCGCGACGCCCGAAGAGCGCGCGCAACGACGATATAAGCAGTTGATGGAAAAAGGATTGAGTGCTAACATGCCACTCCTCCTGCAGGACATCCGCGAACGCGATGCACGTGACAGCGCGCGCACCGTGGCACCTCTGCAGAAATGCCCCGAGGCCATCGAGATCGACACGACTGCGATGACGGTGGCGGAGGCGGTATCGAGAGTATTGGCGCAGTACGCACGGGCAGTATCGGCACCATGAGTCGGCTCGACTCGTGGTTTTTTTAACCCACCCCGCCACAACCGGCGGGCTTCCTAAGACACTGAATCTGAATGATGAAAACTTCTATCCCCGCATCCGGGCCGGCCGAGAATTTCGCCGCTTTGTTCGAAGAAAGCCTCTCCCGCAAGGAGATGCGTATCGGCGAGGTGATTACGGCCGAAGTGGTGCGCGTTGACGACAACTTCGTGGTGGTAAACGCAGGACTCAAATCGGAAAGCTATATCGCTGCGGAAGAGTTTCGGAATGACCGGGGAGAGCTGGAAGCAAAACCGGGCGATTTCATCAGCGTCGCGATCGAGTCGCTCGAGAACGGATACGGCGAGACGCGACTCTCGCGCGACAAGGCCAAGCGGCTCGCGGCGTGGCACGAACTGGAGGAGGCCCTTGAGAAGGGCACCATGGTCAGCGGCGTCATCAACGGCAAGGTCAAGGGTGGACTGACGGTGACGGTGAACGGCATCCGGGCCTTTCTGCCCGGCTCGCTGGTCGACATCCGGCCGGTCAAGGACACGACGCCTTACGAAAACAAGCAGATGGAGTTCAAGGTCATCAAGCTCGACCGCAAGCGCAACAA
>JBQTJV010000377.1:0-2498 GCA_052386775.1 Betaproteobacteria bacterium | reverse complement strand
GTGGCGATCGCTGTTTTGAGCAGGCAGACTTCGCGCAGCGCCGTGCGGGAATCTTTGCCCCGCTCCTGCGCCAGCTCTGGGGCGTCAATGTCCGCGAGGCGGATTTTGTAGGTGTATTGCCAGTTGGCGAGCGTGAGCGTGTCGCCATCTTGGACGTCGGTTACGATGCCTGAGATTTCTGCCGCAACAGCAGTGCCGACCGCGAGGAGAAGGTGGACAAAGAGAGCAAATAGCCGCATGGACGAAGAACGAGTCTTTTACCACCAGGCAGGCATCACCGTCACGAACGCTCGATTCGTTGTCGGCGCGCAAACTTTTGCCATGAGAAACATTACGTCGGTGCGGTTGCACGTGAAAGATCAGTCGAACGCAGGAGAGGGCTGGGTGATGGCCTTCGGAATAGCATTTGCGCTGATCGGCTTTTCAGGTGCGGGCGGGCTGGGCTTTGGCGTCGTCGGACTCGCGGTGCTTTGTACTGGCATCTATCTAATCTGGAACAAGAAGCGGATATATCAGGTTGTGTTAACCACTTCGGCAGGTGAAACCTCGGCCTATCAAAGCACGGACCAGCAGTTAATAGCGGATATTGTGAAGGCATTAAATGATTCGATGGTAGCGCGCGGTTGAATTGTTTACCGCGCCGGTCTAGCCTACGGCTGCTCGCAGTGCCATTCCTGGATGACGCTGTACGCGCCCCACGGGTCTTCGATGCGCTCGAACCCGCGCAGGTGAAAAGCGTTCGGCGCGAAACCCGTCAGCACCGGCTCGTGAAGGTCGAGCAGTCCGGCGAGCTTTCCACCAGTACTGGTCTGTAGCGTGGCGACGGTGAAGCGGTGGCCGTGGTGGTCAACGTCGTGCGTGGTCAAGGTGCCCTCGAAAAACTTGCCGCGCATGATCTCGTCCCATCGGCGGCGACGGCCCTTCAGTCTCATCAGGTAGACCTTGAATTGCATCGCAGGCTGAGGTCTTTGGGGGGAGTTGCACTGATTATTTATTCATGTATAGTTGCACATGTATCGTAATCCGGGAATTCCCCCGGAAACGGCACATCTCGCCGTGAGGCGATACGTTGGAGATAGAGAAAATGGACCTGTATCTGATTTGCTACGACCTGCGCAACATGCGCGACTACCAGCCGCTGTGGACCGAACTTGCTCGGCTCGGCGCCAAGCGCGGGCTGGAATCAAACTGGTGGCTTGAGATGTCGGGAGTCAGTGCGAAGTCGCTACGCGAGCACTTCCGGCGCTACATCGACTCTGACGACCGTCTGCTCGTCCTCAAGGTGAGCGACTGGGCGGGGGTGCGGCTGAGAGCCGCCCCGTCCAACGCAGCGACGGCCTAGTACCGTTCCGCCGACGCGCGCAGGGCGTCGTCAGGGGTGTGCAGGAAGCCACGCTCGCCCTGCGCAGCGCTTGGCGCGCTACCGGCACGCCGATCTTGGCCCTATTCTCTCCTGAGGCGCGCGACGCGCCTGCACGATTCTGGCGCGTCCTGCGGCCTTTCGAATTGGCGGACCAATTGGCGGATGGAATGGCGTCCCGACGGGGATTCGAACCTCGGTTACCGCCGTGAAACGGCGATTACCCGGGTTCAGGTAAATGTGCGAGTACTGCCCTAGAAGCCGTGAAAGGGGGGTTCTCGCCGAAGGGCCGAATCCTAGGCAGGCTGTAGGCCCCGAACTCTGGTATTACCATGGTGACATTATGACCGCGCCAACCACGCTGAAACTTCCCGAGCAGCTCAAGAAGCGAGTCGCCCGGCTGGCCAGGCAGAAGGGTCAGTCGCCGCACGGCTTGATGGTGCAGGCAATCGAGCGCGAGGTAACGCGCGAAGAGAAAATGCGTGATTTTGTTCGCGAGGCGCTTGCATCGAATGCGGACGTTGAGGCTGGTGGCGCGGTATACCGTGCCGAGGACGTGCATGCCTGGATGGAGCGGCTTGCCAAGGGTGAGAAGCCTCCCCGTCCATCGCCTTGGCGCAGGCAATCCTCCCGGGCGCAATGAAGTAGTTGTTCTTGCGCTGCGCCACCAGCGCGAGCTGGACTACCCGGACTGAGAAAATGGGGTCTGACCCCGATTTGTATTTGCTATCCTCTTTGCCATGGCGAAGAAAGCGAAGCGGCCGCAGTTCATCCCGGTCGATCCTGACGACCTGAAGCCGATGCACCAGTGGCACCGGCCGCTGCAGGCGCCGGGCATCACTCAGGTCGACTTTGAAGAAAGAGTCGACTTCAAGCGCCTGCACCGCTACCGCCTCGCGCGCACGCGCCAGTCGCTCGCAAAATCAGGGCTGGGCGCGATACTTTGCTTCGACCAGCACAACATCCGCTACATCTCCTCCACCGTGATCGGCGAGTGGGCGCGCGACAAATTGATCCGCTATTGCCTGCTCACCGGCACCGGGGATCCGTGGGTGTGGGATTTCGGTTCGGCGGCGCGCCACCACAGGCTCTACTGCCCGTGGTTGAAGGAAGACCACGTGCGCGCGGGCAATCCGGG
>JBQTJV010000376.1:0-22285 GCA_052386775.1 Betaproteobacteria bacterium | reverse complement strand
TATTCGCACACCGGGCATCCGGCGCTGAATACTTCCACTCTTCGCGTGTCAGCCATGATGCCGTTTCCTCCGTATGCAGGTGCTTCTCGATATGGTCAAAGCGTATAGCTTGGTCCAGGTCCAGAGTCAATACCTTGTAAGCTGCCAATCAATGCGGGAACGCAAGACTGTCGCGCTTGAGACAACACGGTGCTCGATGCCGCTGGCATGGCATCGATATGACAAAACGGTTGACGCTCCCCAGGTCGGCGGTTAACATTCCGCTCGCATAACCCCCTGGCCGGCGTGCCAAGCGTGCGCCGGCTTTTTCTTTCAGCACCCCTAAAACCCCGCGCATCCCTCCCTTTTTCGTGCGGGGTTTCTTTTTTTTGCCCTGCCGGAAAATATCTCGATCGACACCGGCAATTCAGCCCGCAGCATCCTCGCTGAATCCTCTCTCAGCGAGGCAGCGGGACGATGCAGAAGCTACCGTGCCGGATGCGGCGCCAAGCACTTCTGCCGCGAATACGAGGCGTACTAAAGCGGGCGGATCCCCCAGACTAGGAGATGCAACCGCCCGCCCAGGAAGCAGCCGGCCGCGATTTGCGCGTTAAGAATCCCGGTCCACTCCCTGTGCTCCTTATCGGCGATCCTTCCGGCCTTGAGCGCGGTGTCTGCGGCACGCTGCGCAAGCTGCGCGTAGTAACCCCGGGACTCCAGCGGCATGAATGCGCGGGCCCGCACCTCGACCAAGCCCAGATCCTTCAGCATTCCGGGAAGCGCGCGCATGAGCCACCCGTTCACGGACCCATAGTCCGCATAGGCAAGGACGATACGCCGCGTCAATTCGCGATCGGGGTGGGCGATCAGCACCGAATCGGCATCGAAATCGAACACACCGATACGTCCTCCCCTGCGTGCGACTCGTATCATTTCGGGAAGCGCGCGCTCCGCCTCCGGCACATGCGCAAGCGCAGTGGCCGCGAACACGACGTCAAACGATGCGTCAGGGAATGGCAGCCTGCGGCAGTCGCCCTGGCGGAATTCCATGGAGTCGCCCTGCCCGGATTCGTCAGCGAGTTTACGAGCGATCCCGAGCAGCGTGGCACTGATATCGAGCCCGACCGCGCGGCCGCCCGGCGTAACGCGCTGCGCAAGGGCGCGCGTCACCACGCCGCTTCCGCAGCCCAGGTCGAGAGCCTGCTCGCCCGGCTTGACACCCAGAAGCCCGAGATATTCCTCGCGTACGGCGATCTCGTCCTCCGCGCGGGCACGCAGCTCCAATCGCTCCGCGTGCTCGCGAGCCGCGTCCTCATCCAGCATCTGGCTGTCGCGCCAGGTGCTCAGCTCACCAGGCTGCACGTACCATCCTTACCCCCTTGGCAGAAATCAGGCTTTCGCAACCCCCGAATAGATGTAGCTCATGGGCCGCAGGCCTTTGGCATATTCGTTTTCAAATTTCAGCAGAGTGAACCCGGCGGCGCGGACGAGCCCGGCGATCTCGCGGTTCAGGTTGCAACCGCCAGTCACGGTGCGCCACAAGGGATTCAGGCGTTGCTGCCACTCGCGTACCCGCTTTTCCGGCGCCAGTCCGTGTTCGACGAAGATGATCGTCCCGCCCGGCTTCAGCACGCGCTTCATTTCCTCCAGCGCCTTGAGCGGGTCGGGTCTGGTGCACAGCGTCCATGTCGAAACGACCGTGTCGAAGGTGGAGGCGTCCGCCGGAATGGACTCGCTCGAGCAGTTTTCGAAAATCACCGGGAATGAAACGGCCTTCGCTTTCCTGCTGGCCATCTCGAGCAGCGCCGCGGACGGATCAAGCGCAGTCAGCGACTCGACGCCCGAACCATAGAACGGAAGATTCAATCCCGATCCGGCGCCGATCTCCAGCACTCTGCCGCGTGCCTGGGGAACGGCCCGCGAGCGGTAGCGCGTGGCCTCCCGGTTGCGCATTGCCAGGTCGGTCAATCGCGGGAGGATCCATCTATCGTAGACGCCCATTTTCGCTACCCGGCGTGCCGCATCCGCTTCAGAAACCAGCCCCTTCGCCCGCCCCGCCGAACGGCTTGCCCGCGGTCGAGGTACGACGTTGTTCAGACCTGAACGGAAGCAATAGCATGCCGCCCAACGTGGCGCAATGCCCGGGCTCGCGAAACGCCGGGATGCCGAGCGTCATGCGCTCGTGCCCGTCGCGCGGCTGGCCCAGATAAGTGCCAAAAATGTGATCCCACCACGGCAGGCAAAAGCCGAAATTCCGATCGGCCTCGTCTCGATGCACGGAGTGGTGAACGCGGTGCATCTCGGGTGTCACGAGGAAGATCCTCAATGCCTTATCCACCCCTGCCGCGATGCGGACGTTGGCGTGGTTGAACATCGAAGCGAGATTGAGCGCGATCTCGAAGACCAGCACCGCGGCCATCGGCGCGCCGAGCGCCAGTATCACGCCCGCCTTGATGGCCAGGGACAGCAGGATCTCGGCCGGATGAAAACGCGTGCCGGTCGTCACGTCGAAGTCGAGGTCGGCGTGATGAACGCGATGGAGGCGCCACAGCAGCGGCACGGCATGAAACATGACGTGCTGCAAATAAATGGCGAGATCGAGCACGATGACGGCAAGCAGGATCTCGACCGGCTCTGGCCACTGAACCGCGTGCAATAGCCCCGCACCGCGCTGCTGGGCCAGCGCCGCAACGCCCACCGCAGCGGCCGGCGCGATGAGGCGCACGCTGACCACGTTGAGGAGCGCGAGCGCCAGATTGGAAAACCAGCGCCGCGCTGGGGGCACGCTCAATGCTCGCCGTGGGGCCGCCCATTCCCAGCCTGCCAGCGCCGCAAAGCCGAGCAGGAACAGGCCGAATCGCAGTTCGGCCTCGTATTCAACGAGCAAGTCCAGCATACTTGCGGCCATGGCGTTGGAAGCGCATTAGGACTCGGATATACTATTCAATTGATTAGTTGAATACTAGTGTAGGAAGCTGCCACAACGATGTCAACCAGGAACGTTAAAGCCTTGCTGTTCAACGAGTTCGGACGCGTCAGCAAGGCGCTCGGCAGCGGCAACCGGCTCGAGATGCTGGAGTTTCTCGCGCAAGGCGAGCGCAGCGTCGAGGCGCTGGCCAAGCTCTCGGGACTCTCCGTGGCGAACACCTCCCGCCATCTGCAAGTGCTGCGTTCCGCAGGGCTCGTGACGGCGCGCAAGGAAGGGCTGTTCGTTTTCTACAGCGTCTCCGGCGGTGGGGTGATCAAACTTCTGGCGGCGCTGCAGGAAGTCGCGCAGCACAACCTCGCCGAGGTGACCCGGCTCGTCAACGCGTATTTGAGCAGCAAGGACAGTCTGGAACCGGTCTCGGTGAAGGACCTCACGGAGCGGTTGCGCGAGGGCCTGGTGACCGTCGTGGATGTACGGCCGGAAGAGGAATACCGGAACGGCCATCTGCCGGGTGCGATCAACGTGCCGCTCAGCGAGATCGACCGGCATGCCGACACACTGCCGCGCGATCGGGATATCGTCGCTTATTGCCGCGGTCCTTTTTGCATCCTGTCCTTCGAAGCGGTGGCGCGATTCAGGGACAGGGGATTCCAGGCGCGGCGCCTCGAGACCGGTTTTCCGGAATGGAAAGTGGCGGGGCTGCCTGTCGAATGACGGCTTCGCCGCGGCTTCCACAAGCACGCGAGTTCTTATGCTCTACTACGCTACCAAGCTCATTCTGTCCGCGGCGATTATCGTCATCGTGTCCGAGGTGGCGAAAGCCAACGCGACGCTCGGCGCGCTCATCAAGTCGCTGCCGCTGATCTCGATTCTCGCGATGGTCTGGCTCTACGTCGATACGCGCGACGTCGAACGCATCTCCGAGCTTTCCGTAAGCACGTTCTGGCTCGTGCTGCCCACGCTGCCCATGTTTCTCGTGTTGCCCGCCCTCCTCAGGCATGGGCTCGGCTTCTACCCGAGCCTGGGGATTTCGATCTGCGTGATGTTGGTCTGCTATCTGATCGCGGTTCCGCTGCTCGGCAAGGTAGGCATCGACCTTTAAGCGCGCCAGACAGAGCCCGCAATGCGAGCGGCCGCGTTTTTCGAGAAGGATTGACGTTGGCAACGGTCGAGCACGAAGGCCGGCTCCAGCTCGTTCACCGCTTTTTCAGCGGGACGGGGTCGAGCTACGACTTCATGGTCAACTTCGCGACGTTCGGCATCGACGGCCACTGGAAGCGCCGCATCCTGGCCCTGCTTCCGCCCAAACCGTCGCGCATTCTGGATTTCGCCTGCGGCACGGGAATATTGACGATTGCCATCGCACAGCGCTATCCCGATTGCCAGGTGACCGGCGTCGAGCTGCGCGATGAGTACCTGCAGCACGCGCGCGACAAAGTGCGCCGCCTCGGTCTGCGCAACGTGGAGCTGGTCCTGAGCCGCGCGGAAGACTACATGTCAGAGGAGCCGTTCGATTGCGTGTGCTCTTCGTATCTGGCGAAATACGCCGATCTGCCGATCCTCACGCGAAATACGCGCGACATGCTTGCCGCTGGCGGGCTCGTGCTGATGCACGACTTCATCTATCCGCCGACGGCAACGCTACGGTTCGTCTGGCGCACCTATTTCAGAATGATGCAATCCGTGGGCAGCCGCGTGTTTCCTGCATGGCGCGAGATTTTCTTCGGTCTGCCCGAGCTGATCCGCGAGACGCGCTGGGTGGACGAACTCGACGCTTCACTGCGGCAGAATGCGTTTCGCGAAGTCCGCATTGAGCCGCTGACGATGCACGGATCCGCCATCGTGACGGCGCGCAAGTAGTTTTCCTGAACTTCTCCGCCCTCAGCCAAACGCGCGCCACGCGGCCATGCCGGCGCCGAGCAGAATAACGCCAAGGCTGATGCACTTGAGGATCGCCTCGAGCTGGCGTACCTGTGGATGCGTCGCGGCACCCTCTGCCCGCTTCATTTCCTTGTACGGGCGCGATGCCTTGATCTCCACCAGGCTCAGCGCGCCCATGCTGGCCGCGACGATCAGCACCGCGAATGAAACGCTGTTTGCCTGCAGGACATAGCCCGCCAATACCGGCAGGCTGCCCCACGAGAACGCAAACCAGGCGTCGGTGTGAAAGCGGCCCTTGAACCACTCGAGGTTATAGGCGAACACGAAGAAGCCTTCCGCAATCGCGATCGGCCAGAGCAGCGGCGCATAGAGCACCATGTAATAAATCCCGATGGTGTAGGCGCCGACGATGGAAACGGCGGCGAGCCCCCACAGCTGCGCCCGGCTGAACACGAGACCCCAGGGCTTTACGCCCGAACTGCCGAGCGCATCGAGCGCGTGAGCCGCGATGCCGAGCCCCAGAAAATAGATCGCGACTAGGGCCCACACCCGATCCCAATGGACCGTTTCGGCCAGCATCGAGCCGATGACCACATAGGAAAGCACCATGCCGGTGTACGGAAGAAAGAGCAGGCCGACGCAACTACGGAACCACGGCGGACCGAACGATGGGACGAACCACTCGCCGCTGCGGTCCTTATTCGCCACGGCGGGTCAGGACGCGCCAAGGGTCGCTGCAACGCCGGCGGGGCGCGGCAAGGACAGCCGCGCTTCAAGTCCGCCCGCGTGCCGATTGGAAAGCTCCAGCCGGCCGCCATGCGCCTCGGCGATATTGCGCGCGATCGTCAGTCCGAGCCCGGTGCCGCCGGTCTCCCGGCTGCGCGATTGCTCCGTGCGGTAGAAGGGCTCGAAGACTTTCTCCAGCTCCTCGGGCGGCAAGCCGGGACCTTCGTCCTGGATGCGGATACGCAACCGAGCGTCATCGTCCTCCACCACGACGTGCGCGCGCTTTCCATACTTGACCGCGTTCTCCACCAGGTTGCGCAGACACCGCTTCAGGGCCTGGGGCTTGCCCGGATAGGGGTTGACCGCCCGGCCCTCGATCTCCACCTCACCCCCGGTCTCGGCCAGATCGGCCTGCAGGCTTTCCAGCAGAGCCATGACGTCCATCGGTTTCGCCGCTTCACCGCTCTCCAGTCCGCGCAGAAAGTCGAGTGTCGCCGCCACCATGGTTTCCATCTCGTCGAGGTCGCGCGTGAAACGCTGGCGATGCTCCGCCTCATCGAGCAGCTCGGCGCGCAGCCGCAGGCGCGTGATCGGGGTCTTGAGATCGTGCGACATCGCGGCCAGGACGCGCGTGCGGTCGCGGATATACCCCTGCAGGCGCGCCTGCATGCGATTGAACGCCCGCGCCGCGCGAACCACCTCCTCGGGCCCGTTTTCGTCGAGCGGCGCGCGATCGATGTTCTGGCCCAGCGCCTCGGCGGCATCCGACAGCCGCTTCAGCGGGCGCGTTACCCAGTGCACCGCGATCAGCGAGACCACGATGACGGCCACGAAGAGAACCGCCAGGCTCAGCAGCAGGCGATAGGGCCAGGACGCGGTGTGGGCCGGCTGCCGCGAATCGAAGGTGACGAGGGTGGCGTCGGTCAGACGGACCTGCGCGACGAAGGAAAATCCCGCCTGCGGGCCGTAACGCCCGCCACCGGGCCCCATGCCCATCCCACGCCACTCGGGATTTCTGAACCCGTGCATCTCGCGCGGCATTAAATAGGGGCCCGCCGTCACCGCGACCTGCACCGCGCGACCCTCGCCGATAAAGCGGCGCAACATCGCGCTGAAGATCGCGGCGCGGGCCGTCTGGTCGGCGTCCTGTTCGATGTGCGAGAGCGGCTTGTCGCCCAGCCGTATGGTGATGGGCGGCGCACTCAGCACCTGCACGATCCGGCGTCGCTCCTCCGCGCTCATCGAATCCAGCAACTGCACGATATCGGCAATGCGCTGCGCCGAACGCATGCCGCTCGCCTGCGACAGCAATTCGCCGCGCTCGTGCAGGTGAACCGCCAGGCCCAGCACTTGCGCGAGGGCCAGCACGGCGATCAGCACCAGGACCAAGCGGCTGAACAGCGAGCGCGGCACAAATCGCATCAGCGCAGTTCCTCGACCTGCGCGGCGAGCACATAGCCCTGGCTGCGCACGGTCTTGATGATCGCCGGCTCCTTGGCATCTTCACCGAGCCGCTGGCGCAGGCGGCTTACCTGCACGTCGATGGCGCGGTCGAACGGCGCCGCATCGCGCGACAGCATGAGATCGATCAACTGCTCGCGCGTCAGCACGCGGTTCGGATGGCTCAGAAAAGTACGCAGCAGCCGGAATTCGGTACCGCTCAACGCGATGACGACGCCCTGGGGGGAGGTGAGATTGCGGGTTCCGAGGTCGAGCATCCAGCCGGCGAAGCGCAGGCCGCTCACCGTATCCGGCTTCAGATTTCTCGGCAGCGCGCGCATCCGCCGCAGCACGCTCTTCACCCGCGCGAGCAGCTCCCGCGCGTTGAACGGCTTCGCAAGGTAGTCGTCCGCGCCGAGTTCCAGACCGACGATGCGATCGGTGTCCTCGCCCCGCGCGGTGAGCATGATGATCGGCACGTCGGAGCGCGCGCGCAGCTCGCGGCACAGCGTGAAGCCGTCATCCCCGGGAAGCATGAGATCGAGGACGACGAGATCGGGTTGCCCCACGCTGAAGGCTGCCCATAATCCCTTTCCGTCCGCCGCTAGGCTGACGCGGTAGCCGTTCTTCTCGAAGTATTCGCGCAGCAGGCCGCGTATTTCGGCGTCGTCGTCGACGATCAGAAGGTGGTCCTGGGCGCTCATGACGCTATGTTAAGCGACAGCCCCGCGCCGCGCCGCCCCGCGCCCTGCCCTTGCCCGAAAAATTTGTATCGCAGTGTTACAACCCGCCCGGTTGCAAGCCTGCGATACAAAAAACGCCTTGCCTGACATGGTGCGCTTACAGTTTATTGCTTTAATCACAACTGCTGAGCCAAGTCCGCCCGGCAAGAAAGCGCCGGCGGGCCGTGAAGCAAAACCCAACTCACCCCACTGATAAGGACTCGATCATGAAACGCTCGCAGAAAATCGCAACGGGAATCGCATTGTCGTTGAGCCTCGGCCTCGCAACAGCCGTCTACGCCCACCCGGGCCAAACCGGCGGCGGGATGGGACCCGGCGCGCACGGCGGCATGCAACACGGCATGAAAGGCGGCATGGAGCACGGCGGCATGCACGGCATGGGAGAAGGCCGCGGGCACGGCCCCCAGGGGATGACCGCGGAAGAGCGCACCGCTTTCCGCGAGAAGATGCAAAACGCCACCCCCGAAGAGCGTCGCAAGCTCGCGGACGCACGGCGCGCGGAAATGCACAAGCGCATGCAGGAGCGGGGCGGCATGCAGCATGAGCATCGCGGGCCGCAGGGTGGAGCGGCGCAGTAGCCGGCTTCCACAACCGAACATACGCACTAAAATTGCGGCTGGCAAAAGGAGGCGGACCCCGGCCGGGTCCGCCTCGTCATCCGAGGAGACGAGCAAGTGAATACACGATTTTTACGGCGTGCGGCTTGCATAGTAGGGCTTGCTGCACTCACCGCGGGGCAGGCGGCGGCCCAAACCCCTCATAGCCATCAGCACAGCTTCGGCGATGCCGAAAAGTGGTCGAAGATTTTCGATGACCCCAAGCGGGACGCCTGGCAGATGCCGCACGAGGTGATCCAGGCGCTGAAGCTCAAACCCGATGCGGTCATCGCCGACATCGGCGCGGGCACGGGCTATTTCGCGGTGCGCTTCGCCCGCATGGCGCCCAAAGGGAAGGTCTACGGCGTCGATACCGAAGCTGACATGGTGAAGCATCTCGCCGAGCGGGCGCAGCGCGATGGTTTGAAGAATCTCATCGCCGTCACCGCCTCACCCGACAACCCGCGGCTGCCGGAGAAAGCGGATCTCGTCATCCTGGTGAACGTCTATCATCATATCGAGGGACGCGAAGCGTACTTCCGGAAGCTCCAGCAGTCCCTGAACGCCGGCGGGCGGCTCGCCATCATCGACTTCACGATGGATGCGCCGCAGGGCCCGCCGAAACGCACGCGCATCGCGCCCGGGCGCGTGAAGAGTGAACTGGAGCGCGCCGGATACCGGCTGCTGGAAGAGCATGGCTTTCTGCCGAACCAGTTCTTCCTCGTCTTCCAGCCGGCGAGGCCCTGAGAACCTGGATCAATGATCGAAGGCCTCGATGATCGGGCACGGTGTCCCCGGCTTCGCGTGCTCGCAGTGGTGAACGAGCGTCTTCAAGGCCTTCGACGCCCTCCGCAATTCCCGCATGCGGCTCTGCAGTTCTTCCAGCTTCGCCGCGGCGATCTTCTGGATGCGCAGCCGGTCGCCGGTGCGGTCGAGCCGCATCAGTTCGCGAATCTCTGCAAGGGAGAACCCGGCTGCCTGGGCGTTCTTTATGAAGCGCAGCCGCTGTAGAAGGGTCCGATCATAGCGGCGATAGCTCGCGTGGCGCGCCTGCGGCACCGGCAGCAGTCCGCGGCGCTGGTAATAGCGCACGGTTTCGATGCCCACCCCGGCGGCGTCGGCAAATTTCGCGATGGTGAGTCCATTGTCATCCATGGTGTTGACTCGGTACTGTGGTACGTAGCTTACAGTGCGCGACCTCGACATGGCAACGTGCAAGCGGGGCGGCCCCGTGAACTTTAACGCCGATAAAGTGTCCGTCAGAGTTGATTGCAGCGCCTGGACGATTTGGATAGACTGCCCGCACTCGTGAAAAACTGGCGCAAAAAGCTTGCGTTGTTCGTGCTCCTGCTGCTGCCGTTGCAGTCGGTCGCGGCCTCTTTCACGGCGCTGATCTGCTATTCGGATCACGCGCAGCAGGGCCAGACGCACGACCACGGCACCTCGCACCGTTACGATGCAAGCACGTCCCATCAGCATGGCGATGAATCGGGAAACGATCATTCCGGACACATGAATTGTCATCATGTCTTTTCCGGGATGCCGACGACAGTGATGCCGAGCGCGGCATCCGAACTGCCCGCCTTCGAGTCTTCCATCTCGCTTTTCTTCACGCTGTTCGTTCCCGAACGCCCGCAACGCCCCCCTCGGGGCTGATCCCGTTCTAGAGCCGTTCTCCTCTCGCCACGGCGAGCAGGAACAGTCCGTCGTGCAAGCGTTTTATGAGTTGCACCAGGCCAGGAACCGAGGATCGAGATGCGAATCACAACGTTGATGTTGTACGGCGCTTATGCGCTGATGTCCGCGCCGGCTAGTGCCCAGTTATTTTCAAAGGATCCCGCGCGGTCGGATACGCGCGTGCCGGACGCCAAGTACGAATCCGCTTTCCAGAATTACGTCCCGTACCGCGAGCAGCCGCTGGCGACATGGCGGGAGGTCAACGACGAGGTCGGGCGCGTGGGCGGCCACGTCGGCCTGTTCGGTGGCGGCGGCCACGCCGGCGCCAAACCCGGTGCGTCGGCGGCGCATGCCAAGGAAGCGGCCGGTCAGCCTCCGGCGCGCGGTGCGCCCACCGCACCTGCAGCCCGCCCCGGACACTGAGGAGCAGCCATGCAGGCACAACATCACGATAAATGGCGGCTCGCTGCACTGCTTTTCTCATTCTCGGTGCTGGGCGGCTGCGCGACGCTCTCCGATGATGCCGGTTTCGGCGGCGTGCAAAGTGCAGCCCGAGAACGCGGGCTTACGCAGGATGCGAAATGGGCGCGCGACGATAACGATCGGAAAGCAGCCCGTGCGTCCGTCACGAAACTGCTCGCCGAACCGCTCACTCCGGACGCCGCAGTGCAGATCGCGCTGTTGAACAACCGTGGACTGCAGGCGACCTACGCCGACCTCGGGATCGCAGAAGCCGAAGTGGTCCAGGCGGGACGGCTGCGCAATCCGGGCTTTTCCTACAGCCGGCTGCGGCGCGGCGACGAAATCGAGATCGAGCGCACTTTCCTGTTCGACGTGCTCGGCCTCATCACCATGCCGATCCGCACCGAGCTGGAAAAGCGCCGCCACGAGCTGACGAAAGGCCGCGTCGCCGCCGAAGTGCTGCAGGTCGCCGCGGATACGCGGCGGGCCTGGTTCCGCGCGGTCGCGGCGCAGGAGAGCGCGAAGTACGCCGAGCAGGTGAAAGAAGCCGCGGAAGCGAGCGCGGAACTGGCACGGCGCATGGCGGCCGCCGGCAATTTCAGCAAGCTCGACCAGGCGCGCGAGCAAGTCTTTTACGCCGACGCGGCAGCGCAGCTTGCGCGTGCGCGCCAGGCGGCCATCGCAGAGCGCGAGAGACTGACCCGGCTGATGGGCCTGTGGGGCGAAGATATCGCATTCAAACTGCCTGATCGCCTGCCCGAGCTGCCCAAGACGCCGCGCGCGGCAGGCGCTATCGAAGCCAAGGCGCTCGGCCAGCGACTCGATGTGCAGGGTGCCATGATGGAAGCGGACAGCGTCGCGCAGTCGCTGGGACTCACCCGTGCGACCGGGTTCATCAGCGTGCTGGAGCTCGGCTATCAGCGCAACAGCGAAACGCATCAGCCGCGCCAGACCGGCTACGAGATCGAGCTGCGGCTGCCGATCTTCGACTGGGGCGGGGCGCGCTATGCCCGCGCCGAATACGCCTACATGCAGGCGGTCAACCGCGCCGCCGACACCGCGGTGAAAGCACGCTCCGAAGTGCGGGAGGCTTATCACGCCTACCGTACCGCTTTCGATCTCGCGAAGCACTACCGGGACGAAATCGTGCCGCTCAGAAAGCGCATTTCCGACGAGAACGTGCTGCGCTACAACGGCATGCTGATCAGCGTGTTCGAACTGCTGGCCGACGCACGCACGCAGATCGCGAGCGTGAATGCCTACATCGAGGCGTTGCGCGATTACTGGGTGGCGGATGCGAGTCTCGAGTTTGCGCTGACCGGGGGCCCACCCGGGTCGATGTCGATTCAGGCGGGCAGCATGCAGGCGGCGGGCGGCGGTGAAGCAGGACATTGAGAGGGGGACAGGATGACGACACGTCGACATTTCATACGGGCATCCGGCGCGCTGTTAGGCGCCGCCATGGTGAGCCGCGCCGCCCAGGGCTCGGTGCCGGAAGCGCCGATCCAGACCAAGCCGGAGACACAGCCGCCGCTCGTGCCCGCCACCGGCCGGCCCTACAACCCGGTCGTGACATTGAATGGCTGGTCCCTGCCTTGGCGCATGAACAACGGCTGGAAGGAATTCCACCTGATCGCCGAGCCGGTGCGCCGCCAGCTCGCGCCGGGAATGACCGCGCACCTGTGGGGCTATAACGGCCAGTCGCCGGGCCCGACCATCGAGGTGGTCGAAGGCGACAAGGTGCGCATCTTCGTGACCAACAAGCTGCCCGAGCACACGACGATCCACTGGCACGGCGTGATCCTGCCCATCGGCATGGATGGCGTGGGCGGGCTGACGCAGCGGCACATTCCGGTCGGAAAGACCTTCGTGTACGAGTTCGTGCCGAAGCGCTCCGGCACCCACATGTACCACCCGCATGCCGACGAGATGGTGCAGATGGCGATGGGCATGATGGGGCTCATCATCATCCATCCGCGCGACGCGAACTTCATGCGCGTGGATCGCGACTTCGCCTTCCTGATGGCGGCGTATGACATCGAGCCGGGCAGCTATACGCCCAAGGTCGCCACCATGCTCGATTTCAATCTCTTCACCTGGAACAGTCGCGTCTTCCCGGGCATCGACGCGCTCCCGGTGCGGCTCGGCGACCGCGTGCGCATCCGCATGGGCAATCTCACCATGACCAATCACCCCATCCATCTGCACGGGCACGACGTCGAAGTCGCCGGCACGGACGGCGGCTGGGTGCCGAAAGCCGCGCGCTGGCCCGAGACCACCATCGATGTGGCGATCGGACAGATGCGGGCGATGGAGTTCGTCGCCGACAACCCCGGAGACTGGGCGTTTCACTGCCATAAGTCGCACCACGTGATGAACGCGATGGGCCACAACGTTCCAACCATGATCGGCGTCGACCACCGCGGCATCGCGCAGAAGATCATCAAGCTGGTGCCCGACTACATGGTGATGGGCGAGCGCGGCATGGCGGACATGGGCGAGATGGAAATGCCGCTGCCGGACAACACGCTGCCGATGATGAGCGGCAGCGGGCCCTGCGGCGCGCTGGAGATGGGCGGCATGTTCACCGTGGTCAAGATCCGCGAAGGCCTGGCGCGCGGAGACTACAAGGATCCGGGTTGGTACAAGCACCCAGATGGCACCGTGGCTTATGAGTGGACCGGCGCAACACCCGTCGCATCACGCGCCGCACCGCCGTCCGGGACCGTGGCGCCCGGCAAGGAATGGCGGGCACGGAAACCTACAGGGAGCCGCAAGCATTAAACGCATCGCGGATTCAATCGATGGACTTACATAGGAGATGTAATGAAATATCGGATATTTGCTTTTGCCGTCAGTCTGGGACTCGCCGCAACCGCAGCCTATGCGCACAGTGACAAGCCACACGATAGAAAATTCAGCGCGGCGCAGCTAGCGGAGGAAAAGCCGTTCGGCAAGGCGGGGGACCCGAAAAAGGTCACCCGCACCATCACCTTCCGCATGACCGACAAAATGCGCTTCGATCCGTCGCACATCGTCGTCAAGCGGGGCGAAACCGTCCGGTTCATCGCCAGGAACGACGGCAAGATCATGCACGAAATGGTGTTCGGAACGCCGGAGGAACTGAAAGCGCACGCGGAACAGATGAAGAAGTTTCCCGAGATGGAGCACGACGAACCGTACATGGTGCACGTCGCGCCCGGGAAGACGGGAGAGATCGTGTGGCAGTTCACCAGGCCCGGCGTGTTCGATTTCGCCTGCCTGATCGCCGGCCATTACGACTCGGGAATGATGGGAAAAGTCACTGTCAGGTAACCGCAGCAGACAAATGCGACCGATAAATCGAAAGGAGATCGTCAAATGAAACGCAGTGCGATTGCAGCTACCGCCCTCTTTATTGCACTGGCCCAGCCGATGCCGCTGCTCGCCGTCGATGCTCACCACCAGGGTGGGCAGGCAGCCGGCCAGGAACTGGCCGACGGCGAAGTGCGAAAGGTGGACAAGGATGCAAAGAAAATAACCCTACGCCACGGCCCCATCAAGAGTCTCGACATGCCGGCCATGACTATGGTTTTTCAGGTGAAAGAATCCGCCATGCTGGATCAGGTGAAAGTCGGGGACAAGATCCGCTTTTCAGCCGACAAAACCGGGGGCGCTTACACCATTACAAAAATGGAACCCGCGAAGTGAGCCGTACGATCCCGCCATTTGGTGATCGCGCACCAGCAGAAGCCGTGCCCGAGGGAGCCGCACATACCAAAGGCAGCGCGAATCCCGGATTCCTGCAACAATCGCCGGCGTCGCCGCAGAACCTGTCTAAGACCGTATGGAGCGTCCATGCCGTTCATCGTTCGTAGCCTCCTCGCCCTGATCCTCGTGCTTGTTGCGGCTGCGGCCGGAGCGAGCGAGGCATCCGTGAAACAGGCAGTCCAGCAAAAGTATCCGAACGTGCAGATCGAAAGCGTCGCCAGAACGCCGATGCCGGGGATTTATGAAATCTACGCGGATGGCGAGATTCTGTATGTCGACGAGAAAGCGAACCATCTCATCGTCGGCGGCCGCATGATCGATGCCGGTCGCAAGATGGATCTGACGTCGGAGCGGCTGCGGGCGCTGAGCGCGGTCAAATTAGACCAGCTGCCACTTGAACTCTCGTTCCGCAAAGTGCAGGGCAACGGCTCGCGCAAGATCGCCTACTTCACCGACCCCAATTGCCCTTACTGCAAGCAGATCGAGTCGTCCCTCAACAAGCTCGAGAACGTCACGATCTACATCTTTCTCTACCCGGTGCTCGGCCCCGACTCGGTCGAGAAATCGAAGGCGGTCTGGTGCTCGAAGGACCGCGCGCGCGCGTGGGACGACCTCATGCTGAACGGCAACCCGCCCAAGACAGCGGGTAACTGCGACACGCCGATCGACAAGATCCTCGCCTTCGGGCGCAGGAAGGGCATCACCGGCACCCCGACGCTCTTCCTCGCGGACGGCGAGCGGGTGCGGGGCGCAGTTCCGCTGGAGCAGCTGAAGAAGCTCGTCGACGGCGCGCGCTGACGCCGGCGCCGCGCCATGAAGCTTTGATCTAGATCAACGCACCGGCAGGCGAGTATTCATAGCATAAAGAGCAATGAAGCACAGGTACACATGGGGATGTCGATGATACGCCCGGGGATCGTGGCCCGACGCCGCCTGATCGCATTTTGCGTGCTGATGGGCTGGGCCGCATTCGCGTTTTCGACGGCCCTGCAACCGCTGTGTCGCAGCATATCGGGCGAAAGCGGTGAGCGCGTTTCGGCCGCATACGATGCCGCCGTCCTGGGCATGCCCTGCGGAAATGAAAACGGCGCGTTCTGCGAGCACGCAACGCCGGCCCAACCAGGTGCAGCCGACCTCGCTATCACGAGCCCGTACCGCTCCGTTCCGCCTGCAGATTTCGCACTGTCATCGCTTCTCGCCGCGGCAGCAGCGGGCCGCACAGCGGGACGCTACATTCCCTCCTCTCTTCCGGCCTTCGGCGCAAGACTTTACCTGCGCCATCAGCGGCTGCTCATTTAAGCCCTTCGTTTCGCAGTACGCCTGCCCGGTGCGTGCAGCCGTGCTCGCACGGTGCGCTGCCGCTCGGAGCGCGCTGCACTGGCAACGCAGTTCGAAGGCACCACCTCAACATTTGAATGCTTGATTTCACGACCTGATCGCCAATGAACCGATACCTCGCCTCTGCAACACGGCCCGCCGGTTACGGAGCACTCGCCTTCGCGCTGCTCCTCGCCGCGTATTTCTCGCTGCTCACGCTCATATCCGGCTGGCCGTTCACGTTGAGCCAGTTCTACGATTTCTGGTTCTACATCGTAGCGCTGGGTGCGGGGTTCGGCGTGCAGGTGGCGCTTTACACACGGCTGCGCCAGATGCTGCACCGGTCGAAAGATGCCAAGGCCGTGATGGCCACGTCGGGAACGACGTCGACGGCGGCGATGATCTCCTGCTGCGCGCACTACCTCGTCAACGTGGCGCCCGTGCTCGGTGCGACGGGCATCGTCACGTTTGCGGCGCAGTACCAAGTGGAATTCTTCTGGGTCGGCATCGCATTCAACGCCGCAGGCATCGCCTACATCGCAAGCAAGCTCCTCAACGCAACCAGGGAACACGCCCAATGCGCACACGCTTGATCATTCTGCTGCTCTCATTCATGACGGCCGCGCTTGCCTTGAGCGGGCTTGCCGCCGCCCAGGGGTTTGCATCCCAGTCGAGCAGCGCCGACGGCGTCACCATCAAGGCGACGCCCCGTTCCTCGCCCAATGGCGGGCTCGAGTTCGAGATCGTGTTCGACACGCACAGCCAGGAACTCAAGGACGATCTCATGAAGACCGCCTCGCTCACCACGGACGGAAGACGCCTCGCGCCCAACGGATGGCAAGCCGACCCGCCCGGCGGTCACCATCGGAAGGGCGTACTGCGCTTCGATGCCACCGCGCGCGCTCAGGTCCTCGAACTGACGATCGCCCGGCCGGGCGAATCGAAGCCGCGCCTCTTCCGCTGGCAGGCCAAATGATCGCTGCCATGGGCACCCCGACGGCCAAAGGCTCGTTCATCCGCGAACGCCGCGTACTGTCGCTACGGCGGCAGCACGCGCTGCCGTCACGCGCTGACGCTCAGCTTGCCGTGGCCGAAGCCCTGACCTCGGCGCTTGACGCGCGTGAGCACGAGACGGGACTGCACTCGCAGCGTGTCGCCTGCCACACCCTGGTCATGGCCCGGCACGTCATCACCGATCCCGGGAAATTGCGGCAGGCCTACTGGGGCGCGTTGCTCCACGATATCGGAAAGATCGGCATCCCGGACGCGATCCTGCTGAAGGAAGGCTCGCTGACAGACGAGGAGTGGCGCATCATGCGCACGCACCCCGACATCGGCTACCGCATCCTCGCGAACGCGCCCGGCATGGCGGAAGCGGCCGATCTCGTCCGCAATCACGAAGAGCGGTTCGATGGAACCGGGTACCCGCGCGGGCTCGCGGGCAAGGCCATTCCTCTGGCGGCCCGCATCTTCGCAATTATCGACACGCTCGATGCCATGACCTCCGATCGGCCCTATCGCAGCGCGATGTCGTTCGACTGCGCCCGGGCCGCGATATTGAGCCAATCCGGCAGGCAGTTCGATCCCAAGGCGGTGGAGGTCTTCATGGCGGAAGAGTCAACGCTCCGGGAAATGGTGGAGTTGAAGTGCAAGGAAGCGCCGGTTTCCCACGCGCTTGACGCAGGCCTCCCGTCTCGACACATGTTCAACTTCCCGAAAGGACGGCTATGAAAGCGCCGGTGATGAGCAGCATTTTCTGGGGACTGATCGCGCTCGCGGTCGGCATGGTGGGTTTCGGCATCTACAAGGCCGATCAGCGCGTCGCAAAGCCGCGCTACGAATCGCAGCGCCCGGTTGCCGTGGCGGGTGCACTCGCCTCGCAGCAGCCGTTTCACGACTTCGGCCAGATCTCCATGGCGGCGGGCAAGGTCGCGCATCGCTTCAGGGTCTGGAATACGGGAGCGACGGCGGTGACGATCAATCGCCTGTACACGTCGTGCATGTGCACCGAGGCGACGCTCTATACACCAAGCGGCAGGAAAGGGCCGTTCGGCATGCCGGGACACGGACCGCTTCCGGCCGTGCACCAAGTGATTGGCCCGGGCGGCATGGCTGAAGTAGCCATCGTGTTCGACCCGGCCGCGCACGGCCCAGCCGGCGTCGGTCCCACCGAGCGGGTCGTGACGATACGAAGCGACGACGGCGGACAGCTCGACCTGCGGTTCGTCGCAATGGTGAAGCCGTAGGGCGGCATGAACCGAAAACTCGCCGCACTCGCCGCCACCGGCGCCGTGCTCGTGGGCACAGTGCTGTTCTTCCGGTTTGCCAACGTCGGCACGGCCTCGCTCTGGAGAATGTCGAACGAGGGCACATGGCTCCTGCCGCTCGTCGGCGCATCGGCGCTTCTCGACAGCATCAATCCCTGCGCCTTCTCGATACTGCTGCTCACGATCGCGTTTCTCTTCACCCTCGGGAAACTGAGAACGGGCATCCTGCGGATCGGAGCGATTTATATCCTCGGCGTTTTCACCGCCTATACGCTGATCGGCCTGGGGCTGTTCCAGACCCTGCACCTCTTCGACACGCCGCATTTCATGGCGAAGCTCGGCGCGGCGCTGCTGATCGCGCTCGGGCTCATCAGCGTGGCGAACGCGCTGCTGCCGGCCTTTCCGGTCAAGCTGCGCATTCCGCCGGCAGCCCACCCTCGGATGGCGGCCCTGATGGAAAACGCTTCCCTGCCCGCCGCGTTCGCTCTCGGCGGCCTCGTCGGCGTATGCGAATTTCCGTGCACCGGCGGACCTTACCTGACGGTGATCGGCCTGCTCTACGACCGGGCGACCTACGCGACGGGCCTGGGCTACCTCCTGCTCTACAACCTGATCTTCATCCTGCCGCTCGTGATCATGCTGTTTCTCGCGAGCGACCGGTCGTTGCTCACGGCCGTCGAGCTCTGGAGGAAACGCAACACGCGCAGCATGCGTCTGTGGGGCGGCAACGCCATGGTCGCACTCGGCATCGTCATCCTTGCGCTATGAACACGACCACAATCGCGGAACTTCCATCGCTCGATGCGCTGCTCGAACGGGTTGCGGCGATGAAGAAATCGGGCGGCGTCGACCTTTCGACCGAGGAGGATCTCAGCATCGCGATCATGAACCTCGTAAGCCTGGAAGAGCATTTCTGCTTCACGGGGATGAAGACGGACAAGCCGGAATACTTCGATCTCCTGCAGGAAGTGCGCGCGATGCGCAAGACGCTCCTCGAGCGGATGGTGAGTCGCCACGAGGGCGAGACCTGGTGCATCACGAAGCACCTCCTCGCGACCACCATGCGCCTGATCGAAGTCGGTACGAAACTGCATTCCGACGGCCGAAAGGATGACGCGCAGCGCATGTTCGAACATGCGCACAAGGCTTACTCGCTGTTCTGGGCGCTGCGGCTGAAGCTCATCGATGCGTCGGGATTCAGGGCTGTCGCGGCAAACGAGAAGCCGTGGACGTTGCAGGACATCGTTGCAAGGCTCGTGGACTGCTGTAAGGAATGACGCGGGAACGGAGAAGAGCGCATGGACGCCCGGACCACCGGATCGATCGAGGCGGCTGATAAGCGACCGGCCTCCTGGAGCGCGGGACGTTTCGTGCCCTTGCTGGTGTTCGTCGGCCTGGCGGTGCTGTTCGGCGTCGGTCTCACCTTGAATCCGCGGGAGGTTCCGTCTCCCCTCATCGGCAGGCCGGTGCCGGACTTCAGCCTCGCGCCGGTGAAAGGACGCACGCTCGGGCTCGCGTCGGAGAACCTGCGCGGCGAAGTCTCGATCGTGAACGTTTTCGCCTCGTGGTGCGTCGAGTGCCGCGCCGAGCACCCGTTATGGATGCGGCTCAGGGCCGATGGCCTCGCGCCACTGCACGGCCTCAATTACAAGGACCGTCCGGATGATGCGGCCGCCTGGCTCGCGGAGCTTGGAGATCCCTACTTGCGCATCGGTGCCGACCTGGACGGCCGCATCGGCATCGAGTGGGGCGTGTACGGTGTGCCCGAGACGTTCGTCATCGACAGGCGCGGCGTGGTCCGCCACAAGATCATCGGTGCGGTAAACGACAAGATCCTGGCTGAAACCCTGCTGCCCTTGGTGCGCAGACTGCAGGCGGAAGAATGAACATCAAGGGTTAACGACATGGTTCAACACGAGGCGATCCCCCCGGGCTGGACGCTCACCGTCATCGAACCGAAGCCGGCTTACGGACTGTGGATGCTGGCGGCGGTCAACGCGGCGGTGTTCATCATTTTTGCGCTGAGCTTCGCCACGCCGCGCACGAAGCGCGACTGGCGCTCCTTCGGCGCATTCTCCGCCTTCGTCATCGCGCTCTTTGCCGAGATGTACGGTTTTCCGCTCACCCTCTATCTCGTCTCCGGATGGCTGGGCAATCTTTATCCGGAAGTCGATTTCCTGGGCCACGACGCGGGACATCTGCTGGAGATGTTCTTCGGCTGGGGCGGAGATCCCCACTACGGCCCGTTCCACATCGCGTCGTATCTGCTGCTGGCAGGCGGCTTCATACTGCTCGCACGGTCGTGGGGCATCCTCTACGAAGCCCAGCGCCGGGGGGAGCTCGCGACGACGGGTCCGTACGCGCGGGTGCGCCATCCGCAGTATGCCGGATTCGTGCTGATCATGAGCGGGTTTCTCCTGCAGTGGCCCACGCTCCTGACGCTCGTCATGTTTCCAGTCCTAGTCTGGATGTATGTACGCCTGTCGCCGGCGGAGGAAGCGCAGGCGCGCCGCACCTTCGGAATACAGTACGAGCGCTATGCCGAATGCGTACCCCGGTTCGTGCCGCGGTTGAGAGTCGAAACCCTGCCCGCATCGCGCGCGGAGCCGGAATAAGCGCGTGCCGCTATTTTTGAAGCGACCGAGGAGGTATGGGCGCCTGGATCGGAAGATCGTTGCGCCTCCTGCTGATTGTCGTTTCGGCATGCGTGCTTGCGGCCGAGCTGGTATCGATCACGGATCAGCAGATCGCCCGACTCGCGCGTGAATTCGGTCCCATCGCAAAGGCGCATCTGACCGGCTGGAAGCAGATTCTGACCAACCCGAAGTACAGGGCTCTTCCCGAACTGGAAAAGCTGCAAGTAGTGAACGATTTCCTCAACCGTCCGCGATTTCTGAACGACATCGACCACTGGGGCAAGGAAGACTATTGGGCGACGCCGATCGAATTCCTGTCCACCGATGGCGGCGACTGCGAGGACTTTTCGATTGCCAAGTACTTCACGTTGCGCGCGCTGGGCGTCCCGGACGAGAAGCTCAGGCTGATCTACGTGAAGGAACTGGTGATCTACAGGCAGGCCCACATGATCCTCGCCTATCTCTCGACACCCGACGCCGAGCCGCTGGTGCTCGACAACATCAACAAGACGATCCAGCTCGCTTCGACCCGAACCGACCTCCTGCCCGTTTACAGCTTCAACGGCAGCGGTCTGTGGCTTGCGAAGGAGCAAACGGGACGCAACCAGCAGGTGGGAAGCTCGGACCGGATCGGTTTATGGCGCGATCTCCAGGCGCGCATGCGGACGGCCAACTGAGGGCTGATTCGCCTATGCATTCCGCGGCCAGAATGACTCCGCGGTGGCCTGGGTGCCGGTGCGCACGAGAAAGAACTGTTCAACGGGAAGAACGGCTACGACGCCGTCGCCCGGCACGCCGGTATGCGCGGCGTCCAGAATGGCGCGTGTAATCTTTTCGACCTCGTCGGCTCGAGTAAAGATCTCAAGCCGGACTTCATCCAGCATCCAGGTCCGGGAAAAGAAGTTGTGATATTCGCCGTAGCCCTTCACTTTGGAAACGTTTACCCGCTCGACGCCCATTGCCTGAAGTTGTTCTTCCGTCGCTTCCAGCCTCTCGCTCCGGATAATGGCAACAACGAGTTTGATATCCATGGTGTTCTCCCGAGTCTCCAACGCAGCCCCTAGCACCTCCCGCCGTGAGAAGAATGCGATGCCGGCCCCGCTCCGGGAGCGGCGGTAGTGTTCTCCTTCGATCCCACGGGATCACCCTTTGCCGCCTTGTCGACCGGCCCCTGATGGCCGTGCGTGCCGCAACAACCCATCATTCCGCCGTGACGGCCGCGCGTAAGCAGCCCCACCACTCCGATAATCACGATCAGCCAGATCCAATTCTGTGACAGCCATTCCATGGCGATCTCCTTTGCGTCTACGCTCTACATATCCCCCTGGGTAGGGTGTGATATGAACTATATGAATGCGTAAATACCTTGTCAAACTATAATGTTGACATAGATCAATGAAAGGCATTAAATATGACCCTACCCTGTAGGGGTGGATAGGTGAGTTCGGTGAAAGGGGAGCTGGCCATGAGCCCTGTATTGAGCATCTTCGGAAGCACCTGCGCGCAGGATTCGATATGAGCGGCACCGATGGCGCGGGAGGTCGGCTCTGCATGCCCGCGACGGCACGCAAGACTGTCTCGCAGAGACTCGCCATCGCGAAAGGGCACCTGGAGAGCATCATCAACGCGCTGCAGAAGCACGACGTCTACTGCGTGGATGTGCTGCGCCAGATCAAAGCGGTCCAGGGCGCGCTGGAGAAAGCCGGCCAGATCACGCTCGAGAGTCATCTGCGCTCGCACGTGGCCACGGCTGCGGAGCGGGGCGATACCGAAGCGCTCGTGGAAGAGCTGATGGACGCGCTTCGATATCGGTGACTAAGTGCTCTGGACCGAAATTTCGGTGACGTATTTTCTCATGCAGCAAGGGCGAGCAGATCATGAG
>JBQTJV010000375.1:0-8223 GCA_052386775.1 Betaproteobacteria bacterium | reverse complement strand
TTTTCCGACAACGTGATGTACCAGGTGAAGGCTACCGGCAAGAACCGTGTGCTGCACCGCACTTATATGATGGAATCGAGCGGCGTGGCGGAAGCGCCGACGGAACAGCAGCGCGCGCTCAACTGATCCGATCGGCTCATGCGCTCTGCTCAGCGCCCTTTCTGGTGCGGCGCGGGAGGCCGCGGATCGCGTAAGGTTGTCGTAAGCTGGAGACGCTCCGAGCAGACCGCTTCGGGCAGCCCCGGTCCACGAAACGCTTAATGCAGCGGGTTTACGCTCGCATCTGACCTGCAGTTGAGACTGTCGGATGCATGCGCTCATCATCGGTAACCATACCCCGAGTGCTCTTGCCGCGGTACGTGAACTTGGCGTCGCCGGCTGGACCGTAGGCGTCGGCACGGCCGAACGCAAAGGTGTTGCCACCGCCTCCCGCTGGTGCGCGCGCTGGCACGCGGTGCGCCCGCCGGCGCACGATTTCGATGGTTTTGTGGCGGACATCAATCGCGCCATCGACGGCGGCGGCTACGAAATCCTCTTCACTTCGGGAGACGCCGAGTCCATGGCGATCTCCCATGCCCGCGCGTCCCTGCACGCCAAAGTGCCGTACGCGCCGCATCCTGTCCTGCAGCGCGCCTTCGACAAGCTCGAGATGCTCCGCGTGGCGGAGGCCGCCGGCGTGCCCGTTCCCCGTACCGTGGAAGCGAGCGAGCAGGCGCTGCCCGGTTTCAGCGGGGGCATCGTCATCAAATCGCGTCTGCACTGGGAACCGGGGCGCGACAACCGGTCGGACCGGGTCGAAGTGCGCATCGCCCGCGACCACGATGCCGCGCGCCGCTATACGGAGGAATTTCGAAAAGCCCATGCTGCTGCGATCTACCAGGAGTTCAAGAACGGGCATCTCATGGGGTTCACGGTGCTCACCGACCAGAACGCCGAGGTGGTCGCCCAACTGCAGCAGATGGCGCCGTTCACCTGGGATCCCGGCGTACCCGCCCGCGCCTACACCGTGAATGTCGATCCCGATCTCGCGCGCGGCGTTGCGGGCATGATGAAGGCCCTCGGCTGGTTCGGCATGGTGCAACTGCAATTCATCTTCGCGACCGACGGGCGGCCGTACCTGATCGACTTCAACGGGCGGGCCTACATGTCGGAGGCGCTGGCCTTCGCCGCGGGCATCAACTTCCACGACCTGTGGGCGCGCATGGCCACCGGCCGTGAGTGGAAACGCCCGGCGCCGGCCACGGTGGGCCTACACTACCAGTGGTTCGAAGGCGATGTCCGGCGCAGCATGGTGGAACGCGACATGAGCCTGCCGCTCAAGCTCTGGAACTGCATCCGCTACGGCTTCGGCGCCACGCATCCGATCTGGGAGCGCAGCGATCCGCGGCCGATCGCGCACTATCCGCCCTACCCGTTCCGCCGCGCGAAGAAAATCTGATCCCTACGCCAGGGAAAACCCGTACAGCTTCGCCGCGTTTTCGCACACGATCTTGCGGCGGGTGGCGGCCGGCAGATGCCCGAGTTCGCGCTCGATGTACTCCTGCGAATCCGGCCAGACGCCGTCGGGATGCGGAAAATCGGAGCCCCACATCACTTTTTCCGCGCCCAGTTCGTCCAGCAGCCTGATGCCGATCGGGTCGGTCTGGTAGGTCGCCCAGCACTGGCGCTTCCAGTAGTCGCTGGGCGGCATCGTGAGCGAGAGATCCTTGAACTGATCCTCCCACTCCGCGTCCATCCGCCACAGCACGTAGGGAATCCAGCCGATACCCGATTCGCCGAGCACGAGCCGGATCCGCGGATAGCGCTCGAGCACGCCGCTGTAGATCATCGAGGTCAGCACGTTCGACATGTTGATCTGGAACGCGGTGATGTGGGACGCGAACGCGGCGCGCGCCACCGGCATTTCCACTTCCGGCGCGCCAGGGAGTAAGGCACGCGTCGGATCCGCGCCGATCATCGCAATCTTGCGAATGTGATCCGGCAGGTAGCCGCCGACGGTATGAAAGTGCAGCGGCAGCCCGGTCTCATCGATCACTTGCCACAGCGGATTCCAGTACGGATCCCACAGCGGCCGCAGATCCGGCGAGTTGGCGATATCGAGGCCACGCAGCACGCCGCGGTTTGCAACGCGTTTCACTTCGGCGATGGCGGCTTCGATCGGGTGGTTCGGGATCGAGGCCAGTCCGGCGAAACGCCCGGGATGCGCCGAACAGAATGCGGCGAGCCACTCGTTGTAGATGCGCATGACTTCGACAGCGGCCTCGGCATCATTCAAGCGCCCGGTGGCGCCGAGCACGCCATAGAGCACTTCGGCCTGCACGCCGTCGCGGTCCTGGTCCTTCACGCGCAGATCGGGATCGGTCAGCCGCCGGACGCCGCGCCTGCCGTCCTCATAGAGCCCGGTCTCGGCCATGCGATCGGCGCGATGGATTTTGCCGGGGACGTATTGCCGCCCCGCCGAGCCCATGCCATTGACGTGACCGAGGTTCGCGCCTTTCCTGGTGGTCCACATCGGGCCGTCGGGTCCTTCCGCCACGTACGGCATGCGCTCGCGCAGCGCGGCCGAGGCATGGGTGGTGAAGAGATCGGGGGGCAGCCAGCACAGATCGACGTGACAATCGGCCGAGATCATCTCGTAGCGCATAGCGACTCCTCCAGGGGCGGGGACGGCGATTATGGGCCACGCCCGGTGTTGCTTCAACGGGCGGAGCTATTCACCCGGCACCGCGTGAACGAAGCCCTCACCGCTTACCACGCGGTTGCGGCTTCAGCGCTCGCGTCACCGCGCGCGTGTTGCCGAAGGTGGGAACGTAAGCCGAGTGTTTGCCCGCGCCGCCGGTGATGATGACGATCAGGTCGTCGGGCGTCTTCCACATGTGTACCGGCGTGTCCAGCGGCGCGTTCGCGAACTCGTCGGCCTGCTTGCGGCGGAAACGGCGTTCGATACCTTCCTTCGAAAACTTCGAAAGTGGAATCGTCGCGTGGTCGTATAGCCACTGTTTGACCTCGCGCTTGGTCATGCCGCCGCTCGCCACCGTGGCCGCGTGCTCGGGACCGAACGCGAGCACCGGCTGCCCGCGGTAGTAGGCGTTGTTGGAACCGGTCGTGGCGATGGTGCCCGCGCACATCGTCAGGATGCCCTCCGGCGTCAAGCTCTCGTGATCGTTGATGTTGTGCGGCCCCTCGCCCGCCACAACGGTCACCGTGGTCGCCTCTTTCGGGAAACCGAGTTCGACGTGCAGCGGCTCCCACGGGCTCTGGGCTTCGTTCTCCGCGATGCAATGCGTGAATTTCGCGGGCGTGCCGTGCGTCGCCATGTCGCCGATGCCGGGAAGCGCCGCGCCGATGTTGACGAGCGCGAGCCGCACCGCACGGCCGATCACCGCATTGGGCCGAAAGTAATTGCCCATCACGTTGTGGCCGCAGTTGATGCCGAGTTCGCGCGCAATCGGGCCGTTGAAGATGAGCAGCGGCGTGCACGGATGCGTGGTGGCCTGCGTGCCGTAGAGGTTGTAGGGCTCTTCCGCCATCGCTTCGAGCGCAAGCAGCACCAGCGGAAAATATTCCGGCTTGCAGCCCGCCATCACCGCGTTGGCCGCGACGCGGATCGGCGTTGCCGCACCGTAGCGCGGGGGAATTTTCACGACCGGCTGGTCCGGATCGCGGTCGCAATAGGACAGCATGCGCTCAACGCGCTCCGGTGTGGGCGGAATGACGGGCAGCCCGTCGCTCCAGCCTTTCTCGAGCAGCAGCTCGAATACCGCCTCGGGATCGTCGTCGCACTCGATCAGCGCGCCGGGGCGCTTTAACAGATCGCCGGTCGCGCTCACGCCGCCTCCCGAATCACTTTGAAGAGCTGGGGAAGCGCGAGGTCCGCCCGCTCCCGCACCTTGTCCATGCCGAGCCCGCCAAGCGGATGCGGAATCCTCAAGAGCGGCAGATCCGGCACGCCGAACACTTTGGCCTGCGCGGTGCCGAGCTTCATGAACTGGTCCGAGCAGACCACCGCAGCGATCAGCCCCCGCTTCGTCAACTGCGCCATGTCGTGGACACTCCACGACGTGCACGACCCTCAATCGGCCATGGCGCTGACGACGAGGTCCGCCTCCTTCGCGAGTTCGTCGAGGACCTGCGGCGTCGCGCCGGCGCTCGAGGCGGGCTTGCGCCTCACCGTCACCGTATCGACCTTGAATTCGCGCTTCACGCCGTCGACGATGAAGTTCAGGAGGTGATCCGCGTTGCCCTTGCTGTTGTCGAGCACGCCGAGGCGGATGCCCTTGGCGCTCAGCGTACGGCTCGCCTTGACGTGCGCCACGTCCTCGGACGGCGCGTCGGGTACCACGAGAAATATCCTGCCCATATCGATCCCTCCAGAATTAAAGACGTGCTACATAACCCCGCCGTTCGCCCCCTTCGGCGAAGCTCAGGACGGGCTTCGCCAAGCTCAGGGCGAACGATTATTTTGCTGAGGCCGTTCGTGGTGAGCTTGTCGAACCTTGAACGGCTTGCAACTATTGTGCTACAGACTGTCAGTCGATCCGAATCCCGGTTCGGCTCTGCACGTTTCGCCATTTCGCGATTTCCGTGGTAAGGCGGCGCGTGACTTCCTCGGGGGTGCTCTTCACCACGTCCGCACCCAGGCGGTTGAACGCGTCGCGCACCGCGGGCTGGTCGAGCACCTTGACGAGCGCGGCGTGAACCCGCGTCACGATATCGCGCGGCGTAGCGGCCGGCAGAAAAATGCCCGTTAAGGCCGTGGACTCCACGCCCGGCGCGCCGGCCTCCTTCATCGTCGGCACTTCGGGAAACTGCATGGAGCGCCGGTCGGACGTAACGGCGAGGGCACGCAGCTTGCGCGCTTTCACGTGACGGCCCGATGAGGTGACCTGGTCGAAAATGCACTGGGCATGCCCGGCGACGAGATCGATGGCCGCGGGGCCGGCGCCTTTGTAGGGCACGTGCGTCAACTTGACGCCGGCGATGACCTGAAACAGTTCGCCCGTCAGGTGCGTATTGCTGCCGGTGCCGGCCGAAGCCATGAGGATCGCACCGGGTTGCGCTTTCGCGAGCGCGATGAACTGCTTGACGGTGCGCGCCGGCAGCGACGGATGCACCGCCAGCATGAGCGGCACCTCGGAGATGAACGAAGTCGGCACGAAATCGCGCAGCGGATCGTAGGCGGATTTCGTTGCGAACACCGGATTCACCGTAAGCGAGCCGCTCGACCCGAGCAGCCACGTGTACCCGTCCGGCGCTGCTTTCGCCACCGCTTCGGTACCGATGCGCCCGCCCGCGCCGCCGCGGTTTTCGACGATGACCTGCTGGCCGAGTTGCTCGGACAGGCCCGGCGCAATGATGCGCGCAGTGATATCGATGTTGCCACCCGGCGCAAACGGCACAACGAGCCGGACCGGCCGCTCGGGATAAGCTGCAAATGCGACGCCCGCGGCGGTAGTGCATACCACCACGCACAACGTCTGCAAAAAGATGGAGATCTTCCTCATGATCGCGGCTCGGGGCGATGGTAGCAGCAGCGGGCGGCCGCCACAAACAGCCGGGATGGCGCCCGTAGTGAATGCGACATCATGGCGGTTCAGTTATTTTCAATTACTACCCGGGAACTCCCCTACGGAGAGCCGTTTATGGCCGGCTCGCATGACGATATCTTAGGTGGCAGAACGGAGCATCGAACACCGGGTCGTACCTTCTTGTGGTCTGTGGACTTTCAGACCAGATATGGAGGTGCTTATGAAAACCGTGAACGTTTCAATTGCTACAGCAGTATTGCTTGCGGCAGTGAGCGGGTTCGTCACGGGCTGCGCCGCACCAGCCGCCGGTATTGCAGCAGGCGCAGCGGCGGGGGGTATTGCGGGTTCGGCGCTGACGAGCGGAAGCACGGCGGGTACCGTGGGCGGCGCCGCGGCGGGCGGTATCATAGGCCACGAATTGTCGGAGCCGCACGCGACTGCGCCGGCACCGCATACACACTACCAGGCGCCGCCGACTACGCAGTACGTGCCGCCCGCGGGCTACACCTACTATGGACCGCCGCCACCCGCGCCCCGCACGTACATCCATCGCTACGACGTCTACTAACCGGCTCGAAAGGCGCCACATCCAAACCCCGCTTCGGCGGGGTTTTCTTTGTCTGGTGGCACCTTCTTTGTCGCTGCGAGGCCGTGCGGGATTTATCGGCCCTGGTGGACGATGAGAGGCCCGTTGAACGACGTGCCTCGAAATTGACTGCGAGCGGGTCCTCCCTGGATCGCGGTCCATCTGCGGTAGTAATGGTCTGCCTCGCCATGACGACCCTGTTGCTCGTAGAGCACCGCCAGATAGTGAAGCACCACACCGACCTCCCTGTGCTGCGGACCCAGCGTTTTCTCCAACAGGGCCAACGCCTGCTTGAAAAGCGGCTCGCTTTCCGCATTGCGTCGTTGAAAGCGATACATGCGCGCAATTTCCAACAGCACATAAGCGACGCTTTCATCCCGCGAGCCCTTCAGCTTGATCCACACAGGCAGGGCGCGCTTGTATATGGCTTCTGCGTCGGTGTACCGCTGGAGCCTTTCATATACGGCGGCGAGGTCCATGAATGTCGTCGCGACCTCCTGGTGCTCCACGCCGTACGCGTCGATATATATTTCCAGGGATCTTCGGTACAGCCTTGCCACCTCATCCCAGCGGTTCTGCGCCCGATAAACCAACACCACAAACGTTTTCAATATTCGAGCGAGGTTGGGATGGTTAGGCCCAAACTGCTTTTCAACGGCACGTACGGCCGCCCGAGAGCTTTCTTCCGCCTCGGCGTAGCGGCCCTGAACGAGATACAACTCACCGAGCTTCAGTAATATTCCCGCCTGCTGCGGCTTTCCAGCGGCATCAAGAATGTCCAGCGACTTCTTGTAGAGCGACTCGGCTTCACCATAGAGACGGATGCCCTTATAGGCACTGGCCAGACTGACGAGTGTGCCGGCACGCCTTATATCTTCGACAGGGAATGTTTCCGTCGCCTTGACCGCTGCTTCGTAATGCACGACCGCCTCTCTATACTCGCCGCGGTTGTACGCGGCAGCGCCTTGATGCATGAGGTATGTCCACTCATCAGCGAGCGCATCACCGGCCGAGAAGAGGGCGACACCAAGAGTCAGGGCATTGATACCGCGGGTCAGGCGCACTCGACGAGGAACAGCGGATACATCCTCCATGCATCTCCTCCTTTCATTACGCCGGCCTTGAGTCGGCGGGAAGCCTGGCAAGTGCCTCAAATAATTCGCTCTCATCGCACTCCCATGGCACGGCGGACATGATGGAACAATGCCGCCGTCATTACAGTCGAGCGTGATTCTGATGCAGCTCTGTGATGACAAATGGTAGTTTTCCCCATACCGCTGGATATGCCAGATGGATCATGCGCCGGGACGGACAGGGTATGAGCTCTCATCCGCCAGGCTCACGACAGGCTTCGACGCCACTTATGGCGAACGGCGCCACTCGATTCCGAGCTTCGCTGCGAATGTGCGCCCGCAGAAGGGACCGGCATAGACCTGCTGAGGCGGCTGCGACGTGCGGCGGCGCGGGCCCGAGCGTTATGGTGTGCTTACCGATGAATCGAGCGAAGATGGTCTACCAAGTAAGATCTGTGCAGACGATTGCGGCCAACGTAGGGCCGGGCGTCGCAAGCCTTACCCGAAGACGGCTTTCGACGGTGTCAGGTCACTGATGATTTCGAACCTCTCGTTGACATAGGCACGCCGGGGCCGCCATAGCTTCGCGCCCCTCGCCTGGAACCGCCGAGGCGTTAGCGTTCGGTGTTCCGGCCGGGCATGGCCTTCTGCGAGATGGTGAAAATGCCACTGCCCGCTTTCCAGGACCTGCCAGATAGTAATCGGTATGAGAGTCACCTCATGTTAGGTGACCGTACCGTAGAGGGAATTCCCTCAATGCGCCATCCGAACCGGGCTCTACATCGGTCTTGTCATAAACAGTCGAAGGAAAACATGAACGGCCCGGCCGTTGCCCTTTCGCTCAGGACAGCTCAACTCAAAGCGAACGGCCGTCTTAAGCGGCGCAGATATTGGAAACGCTGGCCTGATTTGTGGAATAGAATCCCCCTCGATTCCACAATGCGCTGAACCATGAGCAACGCATCCCAACAGATCGTCAACAAGGCTTGGAACTTCGCGCACGCGCTGCGCGACGGCGGCTTTCGTGCAGCTTTGA
>JBQTJV010000374.1:0-4923 GCA_052386775.1 Betaproteobacteria bacterium | reverse complement strand
GTGCTCGTCGCGTTTCGGCCACGGCCTGGCTTACCCGCGCTTCCAGCTCTTCCTTCGCGGTGCGGATGCGCGCGCTCGCCGCCGCCATCTCGACCGCGACCTGCCTGATTTCGGTGATGCGGCTCGGCGAAGCCTCGATGCTCCGGCCCTTGCCCATGTCGGCGGCAAGGCGTGCCAGCTCACTCACCTCATCGGCGATGGACCGGCTTGCAAAGTAGGCCATGAGCAGCGCGAGCGCCAGTCCCGCCAGCGCGACCGTGAGGGTGAACTGCAGAGCGCCGATCAGGGTCGCGCGCAGCTCCGCTTGCGGCATGCTTGCGACGAAGGTCCATTCGGTTCCCGGAATGCGGGCGTAAGAAGTGAAACTGCGAACCCCGTCGAGCCGGTCGGTTTCAAACACGCCTTGCGGGGCGCGCTTCATCTCCGCCAGCATGCGCTCGGTTCCCGGCTTGCCGACGTATTTGTCCGGTTCCAGCCGCCGCACCAGCAGGACGCCCTTGCGGTCCAGTATGGCCGCGTTCCAGCCGGGCCGCAGGCGCTGATCCTCGACGACCTGCTGCAGCGTCGAAGCATAGCTTCCCATGGAGAGGTGATAGCGCGTCTCGCCATCCCTGATCACCGGGATGCGGAGCGCGTAACTGTGCTGCTGTCCGATCGGCGCGAAATAGACATCCGACACGATCCGCGCATGACCGCGATCGAGCTCGGCATCTTTGAACGCGCTCGATCGGGGCAATGGGTCGCCGTAAGGCCGTCGGGTGTTGATGAGCTGCTGCCCGGTCTGGTCGATGAGGACGATCGTCCTTTCCTTCGAGGGAACCAGGGCGCGTGCGTACTCGTAGAAATCCTTGAGGTTGCCTTCGCTCAGCGACGGCGAGGTGGCAAGCGTGCGCAGCGTGGTTTCGACCACCGCCAACTCGCGCTCGACCACCGCAGCCAGCGCGCGGTTGATTTCCTGCAGGTTTTGCTTGGCTTCGCGCTCCTGCTGCTTGTAGAGCATGGCGAGACCGATGCCGGCGGCCACCATCAGCGGCAGCAGGATGGCGATCGACAGCGCAATCAGTCGGGAGCGTATCGGCATTGGGCAGACGGTCGAGCCAAAAAAACCGCTCGGCCGGGGCAAGCTTGCATCAAAAACAGCCGCGATGGAAGCACCCCGATGCTGCAGGGGATGATCCCGGCCGGCGATTGTACTCTCTCGGCTAGCGTGCGGCCGTGTCGGCGCTGGTGAGCAGCCGTTCAGTCTGCAGGATGATCTCCGTAGCGGTCGCCGCGTCCCGGAACAGGCCGCTGCGCGCAGTGGAGCGCATGCGCGTGGCTTTGGAGGTAATCGCCTCCAGCTCGACCTCGATATCGCGATCGTTGGCGCGGGCGATGAAGCGCTCGCCGTTTTCTATTTTTTCCTTGGACGCCACCGTGATGTCCATCTGGTGCAGCGCGCTCATCACGGCCGAGCGCACCTGCGGCAGCGGAACGGAAAAGGTGCGATAACTGATTCCGGAAAGCGTGTGCTGCACGCCGTATGCGGCGCCCACGCCCATGGCAGTCAGCGAAATCGGATCGCAAGCGGACAATGCAAGCGCCGATGCAGCGGCGAGTAACCGCCACCCGCGCAGCGGCTGCCGGGGATGCGCGCGTGTCGAAGGACGGGTCATGGCCGGATTCCGTAATCGGAACGGCCATCGTAGGCGACAGATTTACAGGCGATTTCCCGGCTCCGCTGCGACGGGCATAGTCCAGTCGGACGCGGGAAAGCGGATTCAGTTTCTGCCGCCGAGCCCGCGCCGGTGGACGTTTGCCGGTCCCGGCGGACCGCCTGTGCCGGTCACGATGCCGGCTCCCGGTTTCCCAGCGCTGGCGCTGACCGGACCGACTACAGTACCGGCGCCGGTGACGATGCCCGCACCTGTGGGCCGGCCTGCCGGACCCGCCGTCGAGGGAACGGTGCCCGCCGCGCTGACGATACCGTTTCCGCCCGCGCGTCCCCCATGGTGCACGCCGCCCGCGCCGCTGACGATGCCACTGTGCGCTGCGCGGCCGCGCCCATGGCCGTGCCCGGTGTTGCCGCTGCCGTCCGGCGCACCCAGCCCGGTGACGATGCCGCCGCCGGGCTTGCCCGCGCGGGGCCCGTGCTTGCCGCCTGAGCCGCCCCCGGACGTGACCGCCCCCGATCCTTCGCTGGACCGTGTGGTGCTCGAAGACGCGGTACCGGTGTTCGCTGTTTCCTCGCTGGACTGGGACGGCCGGGGGGCGCTGGCGTTGGCGGCGGTCGCACCCCGCCGGTCGAATTCCTCACGCCTCATCCGGTTGGGCTCGAGCCATTCTTCCTCGGCCCGGCGCCTGCCGCGCCGCATGCCGAAGCCGTCCGTCTGGGCGGATTCCAACGCTTCGCGAGTGGGCTGCTCGGCATAGGCGGGTGAGTCGAACCAGAAAAACGCGACGGCGAACGCGGCGAGAGGAGCGAGAGTGAACTTCATGACAGGCTTCATGCGCGCATCGGCGCGACGCTTTGTCTGGTATGGAGCAGCTCGGTGACGCCGACCGGTTTGGTGAGCGTTGCCTGGGCCTTCAGTTCGTCCTTGTCCCGGATCCTGGGCGTGGCGGTCAGGATGATGACCGGGATGGCGGAGACCCGCGGATTGGCAAGCTGGCAGCGGCGGAAATCCGCGCCATCCATCACCGGCATGGTGAGGTCGAGCAGGATCACCTGCGGCAGGTCGCCCTGCGCGAGGCGTTCGAGCGCGGCCCGACCGTTGGGGACGTGCGAGGCGGAATAGCCCTCCGATTCGAGCAGCATGACCATGGTTTCCGCGATGTCGGCCTCGTCTTCGATTACGAGTATGTTTGGCATAAGGACTTTTGGCGGGCGCTCAAGTAAGCGTTCCTGATGTTGCCGGCTGACCACCGGCTCAGCGAACCGGGCAGCGACCCGCCTCCGGTTACAATCCTGCAAGGGGATTCGCACCGGGTGTTGCAAGATTCGCGCCGACGAGCATTGAATGCGCTGCTCATTCATGCCGGCTGCGGAGCGGCGCGGGCGCTGGCATGTGCGCACGCCGATTTCTACAATTGAACATGTAAAAGAGGGCACGGTGGCGGCTTCGCGGTCATGCGCTGACCTCGCCTGAAGAGGACCTGGACCATGAAACTGATCGCCATCCCGCCGTATCGCAATCCGGCCGTGGAGTGGGGCTGGGTGCTGCGCCACCTATTGGCCGATTACCGGAAAAGCGGGGCCCTGGAGGGCGTCGAAGTGGACGTCGATGAAGGCTATCTCGTGGAGAGCACTTCGGAGAAGCGCGACGAGGAGGTGCTGGCGCTGATCAACGTCGGCATCATCAACCGGGTCAAGGAGCATGCGCAGACCGGCCAGTACGACGGGGTGGTGTTGACGGGCGGCATCGATCCGGGTTTCATCGCGGCGCGCGTGGTGCTGCAGGACAAGCTCCCGGTCACCGGCGCGATCCACTCGGCGCTGCACGTCGCTTCCCTCATCGGGGAGCGCACCAGCGAGATCCACACGGTGCCCTCGTCCTCGCTGATCGTGAGGCACCTCGGCGAGCGCTACGGTTTCCGCGACAAGCTCGCGGCCGTGCGCATCTCCTGGCACACCTCCACCGCGGCCTATCGCATTCTCCAGAAGTACAGGACCAATTGGCCGGCGCGGCTCGAAGACCCGGAGCTGAAGAAAGTCATGGATGACATCGCGGCGTCATGCATGGCGGCAGTCGAGGAAAACCGCGCGGATTCGGTCATCCTCGCCTGCGAGCACCTCCAGGCGTGTACCGCCGGCGTTCGGCAGCGTCTGGATGGGGCGGGCTATCGCGAAATACCGATCATCGATGCACTGCCGGCGGGCATCGAAATGGTGCGTGCCATGGTCAACATGAAACTGCGGCAGACCGCTCGCGCCTATCCCGGTCACGACCTGAAGGTGAAGCCGAAATATTGCTAGCCGGCCGCCGCGCCGATCTAGTTCAAAGGTGCTATCCACGCCGCCTGGCGTCGCAAATGGGTGTCATGCGGCGGCATCAAGCTTGACCCGCATTGCTCGCGGAAACCCGACGCACCTGGTGCTTCGCACCGGCCGTGCGATGTTCTTTGCGAGAAATCACTCATGTCACATGCATCCATGAACCCGAGCGACCGGCAGGATATGCGGGCGCTGCACACGACGCAGGATCGCTTCCGCCAGTTTGCCCATCGCGCCGCCCTCGGCGCCGGCTCACCGTGGGCCTTCGCGGGGGGCGTCGCGCTCATTCTGATCTGGGCGGCCACCGGCCACTGGTTCGAGTATTCCGAAGGGTGGCAGCTCATAGTCAACACCGGCACGACGATCATCACCTTCCTGATGGTGTTCGTCATTCAGAACACGCAGACCCGGGACTCGCGCGAGGTGCACGTCAAGCTCGATGAACTGCTGCGCGCGGTGGAACAGGCGCGCACCCGCGTGATTCTCAGCGAAGAGCTGAGCGATGAAGAGCTGGAGCGGCTGCAAACCGAGCTGCGTTCTGCGGCGCAGGTGGATCAACCCGCGTCGCGCCGCACCAGCAAGCCGCCATCGGGATCGACCCGATGACTTCCCGCGCACCGTAGGACATTCGCCGACATAAACCCCGAACTCGCAGCACAATCTCATCCCCGCGGAACTTTGCGCTGTTGTTAACCGGTTAGTACCAATACCGCGATCATTGAAGGTCACCTGCCGTGAGACGATTCGGCGATGCCGTCCTCGAGACCTTCCTTCATGGCGCGCCCATCGGGTTTGCCGTGCTCGACCTCGACCTTCGATTCATTCAGGTCAATGACCGGCTGGCGGAAATGAACGGTCTCCCGGCCGCGGATCACGCCGGGCGGCACGTTTCCGAAGTCGTCCCCGATCTCGCTGAAACAGTGTTTGAAGTGGCAGAGCGCATCATCGAG
>JBQTJV010000373.1:0-6006 GCA_052386775.1 Betaproteobacteria bacterium | reverse complement strand
TGCCGAGCGCGGCGGTGCGTTTGCCGGACGAGAATGCCCGCCCCACGACGCCGTACACGATGCTGAATCCGCTGCAGGCGAGCCCTGCGCCGATCAACAGTCCGGCGCTCAGGTTGAGCTCCCAACTGGTGGTGGCGTACGACATCAGCACAAGCCCCAGCGCGTAGAGGACCGTGCCGCCGATGAGTACGCGGGCGGCGCCATACTTATCCGCGATCATCCCGGTGAAGGGCTGGGCGAGCCCGTACACCAGGTTCTGGAGCGCAAGCGCGATGGCGAACACTTCGCGGCCTATTCCCAGATCCATGGTCAACGGCTGGAGGTAGAGGCCGAAACCGTGGCGTATGCCGAGGGAAATCGTGAGGATGATGCCGCCGCACGCCAGTACGACCGCGGGTGTCCGCCAATTGGAAGTGTTCATTCGCAAGATGCGCGCAAAAAAGCACGCATTGTAGCGCCTGGCGGCGCGCGCCACAGCAGCCGGGAGGGCGCGCGCCCTGTCAGGCCCTTTGCGGCGAAGGCATCAAAGAGGCGCGATACGGCATCGTGCCGGCTTCGGCAAGCAGGTCCAGGCGATCCACCGCTGAGGCAGGCCGGTCAGCGTTTGCGCCGATACCATCGCGACATCAGCTCCATCGCGAGACACGACGCCGCCGCCGCAGTCAATAGTACTGCCTGGGCGGCCGTCCACCCCCAGCGGTCGACGACCAGCGCAAACAACGTCGGCGAAACGGCGTTGACGATGAGTACCGGGGTGGCGATCATGCCCAGCACCGCGCCATATCCCACGGGGCCGAACAGCGCCAGCGGCACCGCGCCGCGCACGATGGTGATGACTCCCTGCGAAGCGCCCATCAGGAGGGTGAACAAGACGACGGTATGCAGCGCGCCATCGGACATCACCAGCAGAACGAAGGACGCAGGCAATATGCCGATCGCCACGCGCGCCACTGTCATCGCATGCAGGTTGCGGGCGAATACGATCTCCACCAGCCGTCCGCCGAATTGCGCGAAGCCCTTCAGCGAAGCCACCCAGACCGCCGCCGCCGTCGCAAGACCGGCACCTTCCAGGAGCGGCACCAGTTGAACCGCCACGACGCTGAACACGAATCCGTTCAAGGACATCACCAGCGCAAAGAGCGCCATGGCGACGATGCGCTGTTTACCTTCCAGTCGGGGACCGTCGCGGGCCGGCGCGGCCGCGTCGCCTTGCGCCGGCCGTTCAGTGACTGGTTCGCGGCGTGATAGCGCGATCCAGGTGAGCGGCAGACATACCGCCAGGTTGATGGCGGCAAACATGGCGAGCGTCTGGCGCCACCCTCCCGCTTCGTTCAAATAGTGCCCGACCACCCAGAACACCGTCGAAGCGAAGGCACCGAACAAGGTCAGGTAGGAAATTGCCAGGCGCCCGCGCGAGGGCACTACGTGAACCAACGCCGCGAATGCCGCGTCGTACAGGCAGAGACGCATGCCGACGCCCACCAGCGCCCACACCGCGAGATAGGCGCCCGGAGAGGTCGCCAATGACAGGCCGTACAGCCCGAGCGACACGATCAGTGTGCCCGCCGTCATGACCGCGCGCGGGCCACGCCGGTCGATCGCGGTCCCGGCCCAACCCGAAATCGCCCCCATGACCAGCAGCGACACCGTGAATCCCAAGTAGATGAAGCTTCGGCTCCAGCCGGTTTCGTCTGCGATCGGGCCGGCCAGCACGCCGAGACAATAGTAGGAAGTGCCCCATGCGGTAATCTGCGCGACGCCCAGGGCGGAGACAGCGCGCGGCAGGGGGTCTCGTTGTTTCACGGCCGTTCTTGCAGCAGGCTTCAGCTCCGGACTTCACGCTCCACCTGCTCGTAACTGGTGTGGCGAACGTCGGTACCTTTCACCATGAAGATGACCTGCTCGGCCATGTTCTTGGCATGATCGCCGATGCGCTCGATCGCCTTCGCAATCCACACGATCTCCAGTGCGGTCGAGATGGTCCGCGGATCCTCAATCATGAAGGTGATGAGCTGGCGAAGTATCGAGGTGAATTCCTCGTCGATCGCCACGTCGTCGCGAATGACTGTGGCAGCCTGCGCGGCGTCCAGCCGGGCGAACGCATCGAGCGCCTTGCGCAGCATGGCCACCGCGATGGTGCCCGCGCGCGTGATGTCGGCCATGCGGGGAATGTGAAGCCGGTCCGGCTCGTGCACATGCTTTGCCATGCGCGCGATCTTCTCCGCCTCGTCGCCGATGCGCTCGAGATCGGTGACGGTCTTGCTGATCGCCATGATCATGCGCAAATCGCTCGCCGCAGGCTGCCGGCGCACGATGACATGGCTGCATTCGTTATCGATGCTCACTTCGTAACCGTTCACCCGGCGGTCGCCGGCGATGACCTGCTCGATCAATTCCAGGTTGGCGGTGGTGAAGCCTTCGATGGCGGACAGGATCTGCGATTCCACCAGCCCCCCCATCTGCAGCACGCCCGAGCGCAGGCTTTCGAGGTCGGCGTCGTACTGCCGGGTCAGATGTTCCGTAGTCACCATAGTGGTCTCCCAGATCCTGCTAACCGAACCGGCCGGTAATGTAATCTTCGGTCTGCTTGTTCTTCGGCTTGATGAAAATATCGTCGGTCTGGCCGAACTCGATCAGTTCTCCGAGATACATGTAGGCAGTATAGTCCGATACCCGCGCCGCCTGCTGCATGTTGTGGGTCACGATCAGTATCGTCACCTTTTCCTTCAGCTCCGAGATCAACTGTTCGATGCTCGCCGTCGCGATCGGATCGAGGGCGGACGTCGGTTCATCGAACAGCAGGATCTCGGGATCGGTCGCGAGCGCCCGGGCGATGCACAGACGCTGCTGCTGCCCGCCAGAAAGATTGAACGCGAGCTCGTTCAGGCGGTTCTTCACCTCGTCCCACAATGCCGCGGAACGCAGCGCCTCTTCCACCTTTTCGTCGAGCAGCGCGCGCTTGCGCTCGCCGCGCACGCGCAAACCGTAGGCCACGTTTTCGTAGATCGACTTGGGAAACGGGTTCGGCTTCTGGAACACCATGCTGATCCGCATCCGGACCTCGATCGGGTCGACCACCGGACTGAGCAGGTTGGTGTTGTCAGGATAGAGCATGATCTGGCCGTCGTAGCGGTTGCCCGGATACAGGTCGTGCATGCGATTGAAGCAGCGCAGGTACGTGGACTTGCCGCAGCCCGAAGGGCCGATCAGCGCGGTCACCTTCTTCTCGTAGAGCGGCATGCTGATGTTCTTCAGCGCCTGAAAATCGCCGTAGTGGAAACCCAGCGCCTTGGATTCCGATTTCTTGACCGGCTCGGCACGCGCAGCGGTCGCCGGGGCAGCCGCTTCCGGGACAATGGTGCTTACCATTTGATGTTCCTTCTCAGACGGTATCGCAGGTAGATCGCGAGCGCGTTCATGGACAGGGTCATGACGACGAGCACCAGACCGGCCGCCGCGGCGTTTTGATGGAAGGCCGCTTCTGGCCGTGAAGTCCAGTTGAACATCTGTATAGGCATGACCGTGAAAGGTGACATGACCCAGTCGAAGAGCCCGGCGGGCGGGTCTCCCGTCAAGGGCGCCTCCGGCAGAAATGCGATGAACGTCAGCGCGCCGATGGTGATGACCGGCGCGGTTTCGCCGATTGCGCGAGCCATGCCGATGATCACGCCGGTCATGATTCCGGCCAGCGAGTACGGGAGGATGTGGTCGGAAGTCGTCTGCCACTTGGTCGCGCCGAGCGCGTACGCGCCTTCCCGAATCGCGGCGGGAATGGAACGTATCGATTCGCGCGTGGCCACGATCACCACGGGAAGGATCAGCAGCCCCAGCGTCAAACCGGCGGTCAGTATGCTCTGGCCGAGACCGAACTGGTACACGAACAAACCCAGCGCGAGCAGCCCGTAAACGATGGAAGGCACGCCGGCGAGATTGGTGACGTTGATTTCGATCAGATCCGTCATCCAGTTCTTCGGCGCGTACTCCTCAAGGTAGACACCCGCCCCGACTCCCAGCGGGACGGCGGTGCACGCGGTGACCAGCATCACCAGCGTGGACCCGACCCAGGCGGAAAGAATCCCGGCCTGGTTGGGATGGCGTGACGGGAAGGACGTGAAGAAATCCCACGAAAGCCGGGGTGCGCCGTCGATCATCATCTCGATGAACAGGGCGCAGAACGTCAGCACGCCGATCATCAGGGCGACAAGACCCACCACGCCAAAGGCGAAGTCCCATCGCTTGTGGGACGCAATGAGCGCCCGGATCTGCTGCAGCTTGGTGGTCGCGGCGTCGTTCATCGTCAATAGGCCTGGCGATAGCGTTTGCGCAGCAGGTGACCCAGCACGTTGAAGAAGAGCGTGACCAGCGCCAGGGTGAGGCCGGCGGCGAATATGGTCTGGTAACCGATCGAGCCGTGCGGCAGGTCACCGAGAGCGACCTGGACGATGTAGGCGGTGATCGTGGCGGCGGGCTCCATAGGGTTCCACGTGAGATTGGGCTGCATGCCCGCTGCTACCGCGAGGATCATGGTCTCGCCGACGGCGCGCGAGATGCCCAGGATATAGGCCGCGGCGATCCCGGAAAAGGCGGCCGGGGTCACGACGCGGATCGCAGTCTGAAACCGCGTGGCGCCCATGGCGTACGAGCCCTCGCGCAGGTTCATCGGCACCGCCCGCATCGCATCTTCGCTGACCGAGCTGACGTACGGAATGATCATGATGCCCATGACCAGACCCGCTGACAGCAGGTTGAAACCGGGCAGGCCGGGGAAAAAGAGCTGCAGCAGCGGCGTCACGAACAGCAGGGCAAAATAACCGTAGATGATCGTCGGGATGCCGCCCAGCAGTTCGAGAAACGGCTTTGCGATTTCGCGCACCGTGAACGGCGCGAACTCCGAAAGATAGATGGCTATGATCGTGCCCAGCGGGATGGCCACCGACAGCGCCACCATCGAGCTGACGAGCGTTCCCGACAGCAGGGGCAGAATGCCATAGTGCGCATCGGCGAACAGCGGGGTCCACTGCGTGTCGGTCAGGAAATCCCACAGCGAGACGTGCCTGAAGAACTCGATGGACTCGTAGAGCAGAATGGCCACGATGCCGACCGTCGTGACCACCGACACCGATGCCGCCAGAAAAAGCGCGCTTTCTATGGCACGCTCTTTGACGTGGCGCAGACGCCGTCGTGCAAGGCGGTCGCTAACGAAACTTTCCGGCAATACGTCGATCCTGTCGGCCTGAACGCCAGTGGACATTATTTGTCGTTTGGCACCAATTATTGCACGCCTATAGCTTCGCTTCCAATCTCAGCAGTTCTTCGATCGTGAGGCCCACTTTGTTCTCGCCGCCGAACTTCGTGCCGAGCTTCCTGCCCTTGAATGCCTCCGAGTTGTGCGTGTATGCCTTCGAGGGCAGGGGCACGTACTTCACTTCCTGCGCCAGCTTTTCGGCGTTCCGGTTGTAGTACTCGACGAACTCCCTGATCTCCGATTTCTGGGCCGACTTGGCGTTGACATAGATGAAGATCGGGCGCGCCAAAGGCTGGTAGGTTCCATTCACCACCGTTTCAAGCGAAGGGGCTACCGCCGGCGTGCCTACTTTGCCTACGATCGGCACCGGCTTGAGCTTGTCGCGATTTTCGATGTAATACGCGTAACCGAAGAAACCGAGCGCGTTGACATCGCGGCTTACGCCCTGGACCAAGACGTTGTCGTCCTCGCTGGCGGTAAAGTCGCCGCGGCTCGCCTTCGATTTACCGTTGATCGCCTCCGTGAAGTAATCGAACGTGCCTGAATCGGCGCCCGCCCCGAAGAGTTTGATGGGGGCATTCGGCCAGGACGGATTGACCTGGTTCCAGCGTGTTATCTTGCCTTGCGCTGCCGGCTCCCAGATCTTCTTCAGTTCGGCCACAGTCATGCTCTTGATGAAGTTGTTTTTGGGATTGACGACCACGGTCAGCGCATCGTAGGCCACGGGAAGTTCGATGTATTCGACCCCGTTCTTACTGCAG
>JBQTJV010000372.1:0-4758 GCA_052386775.1 Betaproteobacteria bacterium | reverse complement strand
GCCGCGTGATTGGCGGGAGCCCGGCTTACCTGCTGCGGCGCGGGAGCCCGCGCAAGCCGGACGCTATCCGAAAACACGCGTGCGTCAGGCACACCGGCCTCGCACTGCGCGGCGATTGGTATTTCATAGTGGGCAGGCGCCGAGTGACCATTCCGATCGCCGCCGTCATTTCATGCAACGAGATAGACAGCAGCCTGCAGGCGTGTCTGAGCGGCGTGGGTTTGGGCATGTTTCTTTCCTACCAGACTGCGCCGTATCGCGACGCTGGAAAACTGCGACACGTGCTGGAGGACTATGAAACCGAGCCGGTGCCCGTGCAGGTCATATACCCCCAGACCCGGTTACTGTCGAGCAAGGTCCGCGCGTTTGTGAACGAGTGCGTGAGCGAGCTGCGCGCTGCGTCACTGGATTGAATACGACACAAAAATGTTCCATGAACCGCGAAGTTTATCGAGCTTGCCGGCCCCGCTGCAGGGGGCCAGATCGCTTCAACGCCGGATGCGGCACTGGAAACGCGTCCCTAAGGCAAGACGTTCGCCGCACGCTACCGCGAGCGCTACAAGCAGGAAATCGGACTGTATGCCCCCTACTTCTATGACAGCGGTGATGGTGCTCGCAGCCGCCATGCAAAACGCGGACTCAACCGATCCGTCAAGATATCTTGCGCAGTGAATCCGGCATCGCGGCTTCACTCCGAGATCGAGTTCGATGAACGCGGCGATCTCAAGCAGGGATTGCTGTTCTTCCGTGTTCGGAACGGGAAGTGGGTGTTGCAATAACGCGAGGCACCGCCTGCTGCGCCGCAATAAGCGGCTGGACGGCCTATTTACAGGGCTCAGTCCAACCCCAATTGAAAGTCCTATAATCGGCGCAAAGCGTCACTCTCGGCTTTGAAACTCGGCGAACCGAAAGGTATGCCGCCTATTGCAGGTAACATCCGAAGGAGGATTGCCATGAGCCGTGCTGTCTCTGTAGTAACGGGGGTGCTGCTGTCCCTTGCCGCCATTGTCGTCAATGCAGCGGAGGCGACATACCCCAATCGACCGATCCGCTTCATCGTGCCGTTCGCGCCCGGCGGGCCGAGCGACATTCTCGCGCGCATGGTGGGGCAGAAACTCAGTGAAAACCTGGGACAGACGCTCGTCATCGACAATCGGGGAGCGGTCGGCGGCATACTGGGTTTCGAGATGGCAGCGAAAGCCGTGCCCGACGGCTACACCATTCTGCTCGCCGTCAACAGCGGGCTCACCATCAACCCGCACGTGTTCAAGAAGCTGCCCTACGACGCGGAACGCGACTTTCAGCCGGTGACGCAACTGACCAGCGTAGGCAACGTCGTGGTCGTGCACCCGTCGGTCGCCGCGAAGAGCATCAAGGAGTTCGTCACGCTCGCCAAGTCGAAGCCGGGACAGCTCAATTACGCCACGACCGGCACCAATAACCTGCTGGGCATCGCGCAGTTCAACAAGATGACGGGCATCAATATGGTGGGCGTCCCCTACAAGGGAACCGGACAGGCCGTCGGCGCGCTCATCGCCGGGGAAGTGCAGTTCTTCTTCATGAACCCGCTGGTCGCCGTGCCGCACGTGAAATCCGGCAAGCTGCGTGCGCTGGCCGTGACCTCCCCCAGCCGCAATCCCGCGCTGCCGGAAGTCCCCACCGTATCGGAGTCAGGTGTGCCGGGTTTTGAAAACGTGACGTGGCATAACATCGTCGTCCCGGCCAAGACGCCGAAGGCGATCGTGACGCGTTTGAACACCGAGCTGGTGAAGATCGTGCAATCCCCCGATGTCAAAGAGCGGCTGCTCAGCCAGGGACTGACTCCGGTCGGCTCGAAGCCTGAGGATGTCAGTGCAAAAGCCAAGGTGGAATCGGCGCAGATGGCCAAGCTGGTGAAGGACATCGGCTACGAACCGCAGTAAGCGGCCAGTGCGGCGCGCCGAATAGATCAGCCCGTACGCCGGCGGCCGCTTCCGAGCAGGGGCGCAGGCGGCGCACCGCGACCGCCGCGCGCACGGCGCGCGCCTCCAAACGTCGCCCGCGCGCTGCCCGCGCCAAAGACTTTGGCGGATGACGGAAAAAGCTGGCCCTCGTTGGACTTGGGCTGCCCGTCCTCGCCGAGTGCGCGCTGCGCCGTATCGGCTGCCGGCTGGTTCTTGTGGCGAAACACGCCGTCGTTGCGCGGGCGCTGCTCCGCATAGGCAGGTGCGGGCTTTCCCTTGTGCCGGCGGCCTTCGTTACGGCGCGGCTGTCTGCCGTGCCGCGGTTTTTGAGGCTGCTGCGTTTCGCCCTGCGGGCCGGCGTGCCGGGACACGCTTCCACTCTCGAACCCGGCGATGACCTGGCGTTCGAGCCGGCGCCCGAGCAATTTTTCAACCGCACCCAGCAGCGGCAACTCTTCCGGGGCCACCAGCGAGATCGCCTCTCCGGTACTTCCGGCGCGGCCGGTGCGCCCGATGCGGTGGACGTAATCCTCCGCCACATGCGGCATATCGAAGTTGATCACGTGCGGCAGCTCCTCGATATCGAGCCCGCGGGCCGCGATATCGGTGGCAACCAGCACCCGCAGCGTGCCCGCCTTGAAATCCGCGAGCGCGCGCGTGCGTTGCGGCTGGCTCTTGTTGCCGTGAATCGCCGTTGCCTGGATCCCGCCGCGCGCGAGCTGCTCGGCCAGACGGTTCGCACCGTGTTTGGTGCGCGTAAAGACCAGCACTTGCCGCCAGTCGCCTGATGCCACGAGATGCGCGAGCAGTTCGCGCTTGCGCGCCGTGGGCACGGGATGAACGCGCTGCGCAACCAGTTCGGAAGGCGCGTTGCGCCGCGCCACCTCGATCGTCACCGGATTGTGCAGCAGGCCGTCCGCCAGCCGCCGTATCTCGTCCGAAAAGGTCGCCGAGAACAGCAGATTCTGGCGGCGCTTCGGCAGCAGCGCCATGATGCGGCGGATGTCGGGTATGAAGCCCATGTCGAGCATGCGGTCCGCCTCGTCGAGCACGAAGATTTCCACGCGCGAAAGATCGACCGTCTTCTGCTGGACGTGATCGAGCAGGCGGCCTGGCGTCGCCACCAGGATGTCGACGCCGCGCCTCAAGGCGTGAATTTGCGGATTGATGCCGACGCCGCCGTAGACCAGCGTGGTACGCAATGGCAGATGCCTGCCGTAGGTCCGCACGCTTTCCTCCACCTGCGCCGCAAGTTCGCGGGTCGGGGTGAGGATGAGCGCCCGGACGGGATGGCGCGCCGGGGAGTACGAGTTATTGCCATTGGCCGACAGGCGCTGCAGCAGCGGCAGCGTGAATCCCGCCGTTTTGCCCGTGCCGGTCTGTGCGCCGGCGAGCACGTCGCGGCCCGCGAGGATGACGGGAATCGCCTCCGCCTGCACGGGCGTGGGCACGGTGTAACCTGCATCGGTGACCGCGCGCGTAAGCGCGGCCGACAGGCCTAAGCCTGTGAACAACTGGGTCAAGAAAATCTCCTGAGATCGGCCCGCCGCGGCATTACGCCGTCAGAACCGGTTCAGGCAGATGCAATTCTGGTTTAAGGGTTCGGGGGAGTTTGGAAAACAACCGCGAGGGGACTGAGATGCAGACCGGATGATGCAATGCTCATGTCTTGCCGTGCATTATACCGGGTTCCGGCATTCCGCGCGAGAGGCCCGTTGCGGCCCGCTTCGAACTGCCGCCGCTTAGCGTGCGGGCAACGTCCAGAGATAGATCGCGCGTTCGCGACCTTCGCTCGTCACGCGCGCCGTTTCCTGGGGCTGCCAGTCGCCCATGTTGTGCCAGTGAGATATCACGCGCGCGCCCGGTTTGAGCTCGCGTTGCAGCTTAGGACGAAGCTTCAGATTGAAATCGGGCGACAGGAACAGCATGACCACGCTCGCGTCGGCGACATCGGTTGCGAACAGGTCCTGATTCAGAAACAGGATGCGGTCCGCGACGCCGGCCCGTTGCGCGTTCATGCGGCTTTCGCCGATGCGCACCGGGTCGATGTCGACGCACACCCCGCGCGCCGCGCCCGCACGCACCGCCGCGATGACTATCCTGCCGTCGCCGCATCCCAGGTCATATACCACGTCGCCCGGCTTCACCTCGCCTAATCGCAGCATCACCTCCACGACGTCCGGCGCGGTCGGCTCGTAACGCACCCCGGGCGGCGGCAAGGGCGCCGACTGCTGCGCGGCCGCACTCGCGATCGATAGCATCGCCAGCAATGCCCACACCAGGCGATACGGGGTCCGACCGGCGCGGCGGCAGGAACAATGGATCATCGCGGGTTGGCCGGTGCGGGGGCCGGCACCTCTGGATGGCCGGGGTCAGCCCGTTTCGTGGAACGGCGCTGCCAGATCAGCCAGACCGTCGCGGCCGTCGCAATCAGCAGAAACGGCACCGACCCGAAATTCACGGCGCGCCAGCCGCTCACGTTCAGCAACAGCCCGGACGAAAGGGATGAAATCGCCATGGTGACGAACACCATGAAGTCGTTTGCCGCCTGGGTCTTCGCACGCTCCGCCGCGGTGTGGCACTCCGTGAGCAGCGCCGAGCCGCCGACATACATGAAATTCCAGCCCACGCCGAGCAGAAACATGGCGGCCCAGAAATTGAGGAGCGTGGTCCCGGCGAGCGCCGCGATGATACAGGTGAGAAGAAGCACGATCCCCGCCAGGATGATGTTGAGCACGCCGAAACGCTGGATCAACGCCCCCGTGAAGAACGACGGCCCGTACATGCCGATCATGTGCCACTGCAGCACGAACGC
>JBQTJV010000371.1:0-5167 GCA_052386775.1 Betaproteobacteria bacterium | reverse complement strand
TCGAGCTCGTCGTGCTCAACCGAGATCGCGCATCGCATCAGGCTGACGCCGCTGCATGAACGACGCGACAACAACCTTGACACTCACCGCCGGTATAAACTGTTACCCATGTGACCGGAATAGACCCGGGCCGACTGGCGGTGCTGGGAGTCTTCTGCGAACCCTTCTCCCGACAAACAGGGAAAAATACAGGGAATTGGCAGATCCAGGCACCCCTTTAGGCTCACAAACTCGCGGTAGCCTCAAGAAAAGCTGCCGAGAGCGCCGATTGAAATTGCCTGATCAGGGAATTATCAGGGAAGCCCGGGTTATCCAGATGCAACGCAAAGATTAAAGCCTCTGGGACACAGCGCAGTCTGTCAACCACTTAGCGCGGGGTTCGCAACACCCGCTATCTCGCAAGGAACTCGGCGAGCACCTTATTAAACAAATCCGGCTTCTCCATATGCGCGCCGTGCGCGCAATCCGGCAGCACGCACAGTTCGGCGTCCGGTATGCCCTCCCATAGAATCAGCGAATCTGAGACTTTGGTAGAGCGGTCCTTGTCGCCGACGATCACGAGCGTCGGCATTTTTATGTCGCCAAGCCGCCCCACGTTGTTCCAGCCCTGCATCGCTCGCATGACCGTGATGCAAGAAGGCGCATAAGCGCCACGGCAGGCTTCGCGGCAAGCTGGGTAATAAGGATGGCTCTTGCCTTCAACGAACCAGGTTGCCACCGTCTTGTCCGCGGTGGGCTCCACTCCTTCCCGTTCAATGCGGGCAATGGACGCCTCCCACGATTCGAAGCGGTGGGGCAGATCACCCACCGCCGCCGATCCGTAGAGCACAAGCTTCTCAAGGCGCTGCGGAAAATCAAGTGCCGCCTGCTGTGCGATCATGCCGCCCATCGAAAAGCCAAGCAACGAAAAATGCTCGACCCCAAGACTGTCGAGCAAATCGAGCACCCCCTTCGCATAGCCACTAAGCGAGTCGGGCGCTGGCACTTTCGTACTGCCCGCGAAGCCCGGCAGGTCCACGGCGATCACGTCGTGCGCGTGTTTCAAGCCGGTTAAGAGCGGCACCCAGTAAGCCGTGCCGCCTAGAAAGCCGTGCAACAGAACCAGCTTCTTGCCCCGGCCATGCCTGATGTAATTCAGCACCAGTAATCTCCGTATTGTGGCAGCGCATACGCGGGGCGGCTATGAACGCTTCGCGCGCGCGCTGGCGAGGTGGTCTTTTAGAAGGACGGTTCCCGGCTCGGGTATCGTTTGGATGCGCTTTGTGTCGCGCAAGGCCGTGGCCTGGTTGCGCATGTACGCGGGCAGTTCGGGAATGAAGTCAGGCGTCACTATCAAGCGTCCGATTACCCGCCGCACCAAGGGCTCGCTGATCTCGTAGCCCGCTTCCTTGTAGACCGCAAGCATAATTGAGGCGGCCTCCTGCGGCTGCTTTTCGAAGAGCTCCACGGCACGCAGCCATCCACGAAGGAATGCGACACAGGTCTCCGCGTGCTTCTCGGCGAACGGGCGATTGACCGCCAGCATGTTCGGAATAAGATCGTATTTGTAGTAGTCGGTGAGAGGCACTGCGATCTTGCGATCTTCAGCAATCGAGCAGAATGGCTCGAGATTGAGCATCGCATCCACCGAACCGGATGCCAGCGCCGAAACCTGGTCGCTGAATCTGACGTTGATGATCTGATAATCCTTCTCAGTCAACTTCGATTCGGGCCCGATCTGCTTCTTGAAGACGTCGTCGAGTGTGGATCCGACCTGCGAAGCGATCCTCTTGCCACGCAGATCGGCAATCGTCTTAATGCCGCCGCCTGCGCGCGCCATGACGAGCGCGGTCTTACCCGCGTAGCAGACGGTCGCAAGCGCAGCGAGTTCGCCGCGCGAGGCGCCCACGATGAATGGCGTGATACCCACCGTGCCGATGTCGACCGCGCCCGCGACCATGGCATTTCGCGTATCGACGCCAGAGGCAAACTTCCTGTCCTCAATGGTCAAACCCTCGGCTTTAAAATAGCCCTTCTGCAACGCCACCACTGCGGGCGCGCCCCAGAGGTGGTACTGGTAGCCGAGGCGCACCGGCTGCAGCGCGGCGCCGTTTGCGGCGCGTGGCAAGACCGCAAGCCAGCTCGTTGCAAGGGTGCTCGCCGAGAGAGCGCCAAACGCCTTGAGCGTCAGGCGGCGTGAGTAGGAAAAGCGGTCATTCATATCGTCCTCCTGTTAGTGGTTCTATGCGATAAGTATGTCAGTCAAGCTACACACGCGGTGGAGTCACCATCCCCCAGCGAGAGACGGTGTAGCGTTCGACGTTCTGGAATACCACACGCTCAAACAGTAGCCCCAGAGCGCCGATCACCACCAGCGCGGCGAGCATGACCTCAGAATTGAGGAATTCCTTAGCGTCGAAGATAACACGCCCAACGCCCCACGTTGGGCTCGCGAGCAACTCGGCACCAATTACCGCAATCCAGGCGCGCCCGAACGCGAGCCGCACACCGGTGATGATATACGGCATGGACGCAGGCAAAACGACCTTCCAGAAAAGCGCGCGCTGTCCCGCGCCCATGGCCGAGGCGGCGCGCACCCAGATCGGGTTTACTGATCGCACACCGGTCCAGACGTTGTAGATCATAGGAAACGTCGCTGCGTAAGTAACAACGAGGGTTGTCGCGAGGTCGCCAATGCCGAACCAGAGTATGAAGAGCGGCACCCAGGCAAGGGATGGGATGGGCATCAGCACGGACACGAGCGGCAACCAAAAGCGCTCCCATGGGCGAAAACGCGCCATGAGCATGCCGAGGGGCACACCGATCAACGCTGCCATAAAGAGACCCAGCAGCACGCGGCCGAGTGTGTACACCGCGTTCTGGACCATGCTGCCGTCGGCGATGAGTGCGTAGAGCGTTTTGGCGATCGCCCACAGTCCTGGCGCCAGCGCCCTCGAAAACAGACCGCTGCGCGAAAACATCTCCCAGAGAAGAAGCATGGCGGCTATGCCGATAGCGCCGCGCCAGACGCTTTTCCACGCGTCAGATCGTGCAGGGTTCATGCCGTCAGCATCCCCCAGCGCACCACGGTATAGCGCTCCAGGCGCTCGAACACCTGTTTCTCGAGCAGCAGTCCTATGATGCCGATTGCTGCCACGCCTGCAAGCATCACATCCGTGTTCAAAAACTCCTGTGCGCCAAAGATCATCCAGCCGAGACCCATCGGGACCGCTGTCAGCATCTCGACGGCGACGAGAATACGCCATGCCTGTGCGAGTCCCAGGCGCATGCCGGTCAGTATGTAAGGGAGCGACCCAGGCAAAATCACGTGGCGGAAGAGTTGACGGTCGCTAGCGCCCATCACTTCGGCCGCGCGTATCCAGATCTTATTGACCGCTCGCACGCCCTTCCACGTATTGATGATCACAGCGAAGGACGACGCCACCCCGACCAAAAGTATGGTTGGCAGGTCGCCAAGTCCGAACCACAGCACGAATAGCGGCGCGTAGGCGAGACCGGGGATGGGGTAACCGATGCTCACGAGTGGGAGGAATACATCCTCCACCAAGCGGTAGCGGCCCATGGCGATGCCGAGCAGGACACCGACGACCGCAGCTAGCAAAAAACCCAGCGCGAGCCTTACGAGCGTGCCTTCCGTATTCGCCCACAGCAAGCCAGATGCGGAGAGCCTCACAAACGCTTCGAAAACAGTGGCAAGGCTTGGGAACAGCTTCGGCGGGAATATGCCGGCGCGCGCGACGATTTCCCATACCGTGCCGACCACGAGAAAAGGGGCGATGAGCCACCCCGCATTTGCGCCCAGCGTTTTTACGCGGCCCATAAGACGCTCGCTATGCCCGCGCCACGAAACTCAATGCTGCAGGTGCTGCAGGAGTTCGCGCTGCGCAGCCACGAACTCTGCAGACAGTGGGTCGCGCGGGCGTGCGAGGTCCAGCCGCAGTGTCGCCTTCACGGTTCCTGGATGCGCGGCGAGGACGAGGACGTCGTCGGCGAGATAAACAGCTTCTGCCACGTTGTGCGTGATGTAAACCACCGTTTTTTTCGTGGCCTGCCACACTTCGGTGAGCTGCTTTTGCATTTCGTCGCGTGTCATCGCATCAAGCGCCGCGAACGGCTCGTCCATAAGCAGCACGGCCGGGTTGTATGCGAGCGCGCGGGCAATTGCCACCCGCTGCTGCATGCCGCCCGAGAGCTCATGCGGATAGCTCTCTGCAAACTTTTCAAGTTTTACCAGCCTCAAAAACTTCATGGCAGTCTCACGCCGATCGGCCTCTCTAACGCCGCGCATCTCCAGTCCGAATTCCACATTGCGACGTGCGGTGCGCCATGGAAACAACTGTGCGAAGTCCTGAAATACCACGCCGCGGTCCTGCCCACGCCCGACGACCGGCTTCCCTCCGATCAAGATTTCTCCGTTAGTCGGCTTTAGAAAACCGGCGAGCATGTTGAGAATCGTAGTCTTGCCGCACCCACTCGGCCCCAGTATGCACAGGAATTTGGCATCGGCGACGCTGAAGCTCACGTTGTCGACGGCCAGCACGCGGCCCTTGTCGGTCTCGTATTCGAACGTGATGCTGCGTACTTGGATCGTCTGATCCATCTTTCCCTCAGTTACAGCTGCAGCCCTAGCGCTCTTCGATTGCCACGTAGTCGCGCGACCATTCCGGTAGAGGGCGCACATGATCAAACGTAGTGCTGACCAATACTCTTTCTTGCCCTGTAGTTAACACATAACGAGTTTGGCGCAATTCAAACTCTATTTCTGATTTTCCCTTAGACCCACAGCCGCGATGACGTCTCGCCACTTGGAGATGTCGTCACGCAGCGTCTTTGCGTATGATTCTGGCGAGCCGCCAAGTGGCTCGGCCCCATACCCGCTCAGCTTGTCTCTCACGTCGGGCGAGCGAAGTATTTTGCTTATTTCGGCATTAAGTTGATTGATGATCGGTCGAGGCGTTGCAGCGGGAGCCAGTACCCCATACCACGGGCTGACCTCGTAGCCGATTACCCCTTGCTCCTCGACTGTCGGCACGTCTTTCATGAATGTCGATCGACGCCTGCTTGTGACACCGATCGCACGCAGCCTCTGATTCTGAACATGAACCAGCGAGACTGGCATTGGCAAAAACCCCATGTGCACGTGTCCAGCGAGTAAGTCGTTTGTCGC
>JBQTJV010000370.1:0-30011 GCA_052386775.1 Betaproteobacteria bacterium | reverse complement strand
AGCGACGCTGGTGGGGAAATACTCGCGCTGGTGAATGTAGGCGTCGGCGCAGGCGCCGGAGCCGGGACCGTTGATGAATACGAGCTGAGGCATAGCATTTAATCTCAGGCAAGTTCTGAAAATATCCGTTCGTGTTGAGCTTGTCGAAACATGAACGGATGCAAAGCAAGGCTATAGCAGCCGTTGCCCTTCGATAAACTCAGGGCGAACGGCTGATTGCAGCTTCGTTAAGGACTGGCCTGCGCATCTGGAGCTTCAATCCCGAGATCCAGTTCGGCAGCGACCGCCCGCTCGATCGCAGTGCCCTTGAAGAAATGAGGGTTGTTGCGCGTGTGCAGCCGCGCGGCGTTGGTGAAGGTGAATTCCCGGAAATCGTGCTCGGTCACGTAGCCCTTCTCCACCATCCCGTACGCCTCCGGCACCACGTCGGCGAAATCCGGGACGTCGAAGTGCGTGAAGTCGGAGCTGAACACCGGCCGCAGCCGCACGCCCATGCGCGGATCGAAAGCCCACATCGTCGCCCGGTCGTCCGCTTCGCAGCCGAAGTAGAAGTTGTTCGCGAACACCGCCCGCACGTCTTCCTTCGAGTGGATGCCAGCCGCCTCGAAATCATCGACGACGTGCTCGGGCCGCGACAGCTCTTCGACGCTGCATTCGGGCCGAAAGGCATCGAGGTTATTCATGATCGCGTCGGCACTGGCTTTCAGCCGCTCGTCGCCGTAGCGATCGATCAGCCTGCGCAGTTCGGCAAGATCCGTCGTGCCCGGGTACTGCAGTCCGGCACGCCGGCGTTTTTCCCAGTGCTCGATCAGGTCGGCGCACATCTGGCAGGCCCAGCTCACGCCGCCCTCCATGAAGCCGAAATTGAGCTTCGGGTGCCGCCGTACGACGCCGCCGAGAAAGATGCTGCGCGCAAAGGCGTGATTGGACTCGGCGAAGTGGCCGACGTGGTTGAAGGTGAAGTTGGTGATGGATGCGCGATCCGACCAGCGCGGGCTGCCCGAGTGCTGGGTTACGGCCACGCCGAGTTCCACGCAGCGCCGCCAGAACGGTTCGTAGTCGTACGGGCTGTCGAGCCCGATGGTGTCCACGTACCACACCGCCCGCGCCGGATCGATGCCTTCCGCCGCGGCCGGAATGACGCGCTCCGGATTGCCGCGCAGCATGATCGCCTTGTACTTGCGCTGGCCGACCGCGTAGTCCAGCTCTTCGATCGCCGCTTCCGGCGTGCGGGCGGGAATGACGGCGACCGGCGCGAAGCGTTCGGTATACGGCGCGAACAGGTCTGCTGTCATCATGTTGTAGGCGCGTGCCGCCGGCCGCAGCAGTTCGTCGTCGTTGATGGCGCTCACACTCAGACCGAAGCTCGGATACATCAGAGCGAAGTCGATGCCCAGCTCCGGCAGACGCTCGTTCAGCAGCGCCGGCAGCAGCGCCGTCGCCTTGTCGCGCGTATTGCTGGTCACGCCCCACCAGATGGTGCGGCGCAGGCGACGGTGCTGGCGCTCGGCGGGACTCGCCCGATACCATGCCGTGTTGCGGCGCCAGTGGGCGCGCATCTCGTCGACCGCCTTGGGGCCGCCCACCTCGCCCAGATACTCGAGAAAAACCGGAATCGGCTCCATCCAGTGGCCGTCGCCGTCGATCACGGGATGGCCCAGGCTGGCACGAATTTTTGCTGCACGGTGCGTCGCGATCACGTTGCGCTCCTCCGGCCTGCGGATGCGTCGGCGCCGATCTCCGTCCGGGGTCCGCGCCTGGTTCACATTATGCCCGGCTGGCCGGATCTCGGCCTCTGTAGCAGAATGACAGGCGCCCAGCGAAAGGAATCGCCCATGACCACCGCAACCGCAACAATCCCCATCAACGGCGTGTGCGACCCGCGCTACTTGACCGTGCGCGAGGAGTTCGAGCGCAATTTCCGCGAGCGCGGAGAAGTCGGCGCGGCCGTCTGCGTCTACCAGGACGCCAGGAAAGTCGTGGACCTGTGGGGCGGCCACAAGGATCTCGAGCGCACGATCCCCTGGGCCGAGGACACGATCGTGATCATGAATTCGGTCGCCAAGAGCATGTGCGCCTTGTGCACGCATATCCTGATCGATCGCGGTCTGGTCGACTTCGACGCGCCGGTCGCAACCTACTGGCCCGAGTTTGCCGCAGCCGGGAAAGATCGCGTGCTTGTCCGCCACGTTCTTTCCCACACCTGCGGGGTCATCTACTGCGACCAGGCGCCGCCCGGTTCGTGGTTCGACTGGAAAACGCACATCCGGGCGATCGAGCAGCAGGAACCGGCGTGGGAGCCGGGCACGAAAGGGGCGTATAACTCCATCAACATCGGCTACATCCTCGGAGAAATCATCCGGCGCGTGACCGGCAGGACGGTCGGCACGTTCCTGCGCGAGGAAGTAAGCGGCAGGCTCGGCGCGGACTACAACATCGGGCTCAGGCCCGAGGAGATCGCGCGCGTGTCCGACATGCATCGCAACCCGAAAAACACCTTCTTCAAGGTCGCGTCGGACCCTTCGACGCCGCTGGGACGCGCGTTCCGCTCCGCGCCGAAAACCGGTTACTTCCAGAATTGCCGGGAGATCCGCGAACTGGAGGTTGCTTCGTTCGGCGGCCACGGCAGTGCCCGGGCGATGGCGCGCATCTACGGGATGCTTGCCGGCAACGGGGTGATCGATGGGGTGCGCCTGCTGAGCCCTGAAGCCGTCGAGCGGGCCGCCACCCTGGTCTGGGAGGACGACTGCATCATGACCCAGCGTCGCATCCGCATGGGCTATGGCTTCATGCACAATGAGCCCAACACCGTCCCCATGGGAGAAAACATGAAGGCGTTCGGGCACACCGGCACCGGCGGGGCGTTCGCCTGGTGCGATCGCGAGCGCAACATGTCCTTCGCCTACTGCACCAATTTCCAGCGCGAAGGCCCGGGCATCGGCCCGCGCGGCGCGGCGCTCGGTGTCGCAGCCGGCGGAGGCCGGCGTCCGGAGTGGCTGAAATAGGTTGAACAAAAGCCCCGGCAGCCCCATACTGTCGGGTGCAGTTGTCGCTGGTTCTCGCGCTTCGCTCAGGCGCCTTCGCTGTCGCTCCCATGTCAGTGGATCGTTCACCGTCCGCGCGGGAGGTGCAGCCTTCCCCAAGGAGAAATCATGACCGGTAAATCAAGCGCGGGACTCGATGTTTTTGAATTGCTCATGCAGGACCACCGCGAAGTGGAATCGCTGCTGAGAGAGTTCGAGTACCGGAACGAAAACAGCATGGAAACCGCGGGAGTGATCTCGGACGCGTGCGCGGAGTTGAAGATGCACGACACGCTCGAAACCCAGTTCCTGTACGCGGCCGTCGGCGAGGCCGCCGACGAAGACAAGATCGACCGGCTCATCCTCGATGTTGAAGAAGAGCACGACCGGATCCTGGAGCTCATCGAAAAGCTGGAGCAAACGCGCACGGACAACGTGCAGCGCAATGCATGCTTCAGCCAGCTTGCCGAGCTCGTGGGTCAACACGTGCTGAAGGAGGAAACCGAACGCTTTCCGCTGGTGAGGAAGCTCAAGGGGCTCGACGTCGGCGCGGTTACCGTCGCCCTGCAGAAGCGACGAAACGAGCTCATCTCGGAAATGCGAATCTCGGGGCCGGGCAGGCAAACCGCGCAGAACGCTCTTTCGAACGGATAATCCAGACAAGGCGCGACCCATGAACGTCATACACTTCCTCGAGCGTACGGATAATGTCCGCAAGACAGACCGCAGCAAGAACGAATGGGAAAGCGGGTTCTGGGATGTAACGGAGGCCAACGCGCAGAAGCTGATCGGCGCAACGCTCTATTTGCACCGGACCAAGCACCAGCCCTCGCATTTCGGGGGCAGGATACTTTCCTATCGCCTCGAAAAAGAAGGCGATGCGAACGCGCGCGTGGTGTTTACGGTACGTGCGGCAGCGGATTGCAAGGACGTGAAGGCCGGGCCGCGCGGCTGGGCGAAGGACTGCAAGATCGTCTGGGAAGTCTCAGAACCGGCTCAGGTCTGAGCGCGACGATAGCGCGGACTACAGGTCCGCCGGCAGCTTGGGACGGTGATGCCAGAACATGACGACATGGCCGACCACCGCGCCATTGCACAATCCCTCGTGGACGTGCGAATCGGTCAGGCCGACGTGGAGCATTCTGCCGAGCTCCCACGTCTGCTCCTTCCAGTTCGGCTTCTTGTCCAACTTGCTGGTCGTTTTCATCCGTCTCTCTGCATTCAATATGGACTGGAAGACGGATAGTAGCACGCGCTGAAAAAAAACCCCTGCCCTACACCGCGACACGCCAGTAGTCGCGTGCATATTCCGGGCTGGTGAGATCGAACACCTGCCCGTTCGGGTCATGGTACTTGCGCTCGGTTTCCCTGCCGGTATCGCCGTGGATGATCGAACCGTGGCGGACCGCGCCGTTCCGTTCCACGCGGGCCGATTCGGCATCCATGTCGTCCACGAGAAAGCCGATGTGGTGCAGCCCGCGCCGGTCGTCGCCCTTCATGTTCACGTTCGACGGGTGAATGATCACCAGGCTCACGATGCCGTCCGACAGCCCGATTGCGGTATCGGTCTGCCGCACGCGTTCCATGCCGAAGGACTTCTCGTAGAACCGCGCAGTCTTTTCGATCTCCTCGACCACCATCGCTATGTGGCGCAGCTTTGCCATCGGTATCCTCCTTTGGTTAGACTTGCCTCACCAGCCTTCTGAGAGACACCCATCATGCCAGACACCAGCCTTGCTTTCGACCATGTCCATCTCGTGTCGAAAAACCCGCAGACCGCCGCCGACTGGTATGTCGACAAGCTCGGCGGCCGGGTCGTGCGCAGCCTCGATGTCAAAGGCGCGCCGCAGATTTACGTGTCGCTCGGGAGCTTCATCGTAATCGTGCGCGGCCAGCGGCCCGCCGAAACGGCGAAGGACAAGCCCGGGTTGCAATGGGGCGTCGATCACTTCGGCGTGCGGGTGAAGGGTGACTTCGACGGCTTCTGCAACACGCTCCGGAAGAAGGGCGTGACCTTCAGCCTCGAGCCGACCGATTTCAATCCCACCACGCGCATCGCATTCATCAATGCCCCGGACGGCGTCAGCGTCGAGCTGCTCAACCGCAAGGACAACCTGTAGCACGCTGCATTCCGGCTTTCGCCGGAATGACAAGCTGAAGAGAATCGTCTTCCCGGCGCAAGCCGGGATCCACAAAATACAACTACAGCCCCTCGACGATCCGCAAATCCCGCTCGGCCCCGTCGCCCAGCGCCTTGAGCGCAGCCTGGTAGCCCGCGCTGTCATGCACCTCGATCGCCCGCTGCACGCTTTCGAACTCGATCACCACGACGCGCTGCTTGAGCCCCGCCTCGTAGACCTTTGCCGGGTCGCCGCGCACCAGGAATCTGGCGCCGGAAGCCTGCATCACGGGGCCGGCCAGTTCACGATACGCCTCGAATTTCTTCTGATCCTTGATGGAACGGAACACGTTGATCCAGTAGCCCTTCGCCATCGTGAGCCTCCTCTCCTGGCAGTTCGATCGTCGCGGCAGTATCACCCGAAACCCGCGCAACGACAATCATCATTCAGGTCCAGACCGCCTTTACCGGACGCGCAGTACGGCGAACAAACGGCGTGGGTCCCGCTTTCCCCGAGGGGTCCAGTATGTGGCAAACTAGCCGCGACCATCCGGGCAACCAGGAGGAGAAAGCCCATGAAGTCAGTCTTGTGCGGCACGCTGCTTTGCCTGTCCGTTGCGGTTGCCGTTCCCGCCGACGCACAGTATCCCACCCGTTCCGTGCGCCTGATTCTTCCGTTTCCGCCCGGGGGCGGCACCGACACGATGGCCCGCGCGGTGGGGCCCAAGCTCGGCGAAGCGCTCGGGCAGCAGGTGGTGCTCGACAACCGTCCGGGCGGCGGCGCCAACATCGGCCCGGAGATCGCGGCCAAGGCGCCTCCGGACGGCTACACGATGCTCATGATCACCGTCGCGCATGCCGTCAACGCGACGCTCTATACCAAGCTCGGATACAACCTCGCGCGCGACTTCGTGCCGGTTTCGCTGATCGGCTCCACGCCGCAGATCGTCGTGGTCCACCCGTCCGTCCCCGCGAAAAACATCAAGGAGCTCATCGCGCTCGCCAAGGCGCGTCCGGGACAGCTGGAATTTCCGTCTTCGGGAAGCGGCAGCGCCCCGCACCTCGCCGGCGAGCTGTTCAACAGCATGGCCGGCACCAAGATGCTCCACATCCCCTACAAGGGTGGCGGTCCCGCGATGGTGGCGCTGGTGTCGGGGGAAGGCGCCGTCGGCTTTGCCACCGCGCCGTCGGTGATCGGCCACGTCAAATCCGGAAGAGTGCGCGCACTCGCCGTGACGACCGCGCAGCGCGCGCCGCTGCTACCGGACGTGCCGACAGTGGCGGAGTCGGGCGTTCCGGGTTACGACGCCGGCGCGTGGTACGGCTTCCTCGTGCCGACGGGCACGCCGAAGGAAGCGATCGCCCGGCTCGAAAACGAGACCATCAAGGTGCTCAAGCTGGCGGACGTGAAGCAAAGACTCGCCAGCACCGGCATGGATACGATCGGCACGAGCGCCGACGAATTCAGCAAGTTCCTGCGCAGCGAGATCGACAAGTGGGGCAAGGTGGTCAAAGCGATCGGCATGAAAGTCGATTAGCCGTTGATTCACCGGCTGGCCCCAGGTCGGCATGGGCATGACGCTGATCCCGGGCGCTTATTCCGGACCGACCCAGCCGATGTAGGCGCCGCAGGTGATTTCCGGCGTGGCGAGCATCGCATGCTCGCCGGTGTTGCGCACGCCGCGTGCCAGCGGCGGCAACCCCTGTTCGTGCATCCACCGCGCTGCGCTGCCCATGCTGGTCGTGCGGTAGAGCGCCTGAAATGGTCCCGGACCGCGCCGCTCCAGCGCAGTCGCCGCCGGACCGGGAGCGTAGGGCCGCACGACGCCGAGGCCGGTCGGGCCGATCTGGAACACCGCCATGTCCGACATGATGACGGTTCCGTTGGTCACCGCGGGTCGCGGCAGGCCTAAAACTCGGGCATAGATTGCCGCGTCGCCCTCGATGTCCGGAGTAACGATATAGGTGCGCTCGAGCGCATACACCCCGTTGGGATGGAGCACTGCCTTGCCGTCATCGGGCAGGGCAGGCTGCACGGTGCTCGTCGCGAACTGTTTTCGCCGCGACGCCATCGGCGTGGCATGTTCGATGAAGAAGATCGGCAGCGGATTGCCTGCGCCCAATACGGCGATCTTCCATCGCAGCTCCATCCCGGACGCGGTGAGGCGACTGCCATCCGTCGCGTCGCTTACGTCCACGCCCCGGCTGCGCATCGCAGTGACGTCGCCGACGAGGTCATCGCTTTGCACGACCACATAGCGGATGCCGCCACCCCCCGCTATGAAATCGGCCAATCCCGCTCCCCAGCTGCCGGGGCGGGCAGCCGCTGCTTTCTGTTCTTCGGGATCGCGAATGGCGAGCAGCTCGAGGTAGTCCTCCTGGTTGAGCGCGATGGCGTTGTGCGTGCCCATCCCCGGATGTGTGCCGCCGGGATGCATGTTGAATCCGAGCTTGCGATACTGTGCGATGCCAGCCGCCAGGTCGGGCACCGCGATGACAACGTGATCGATGCGCGTGAACATGTGGTTACCGTCCCAGGACGCTAGACCAGCTCGATGAGTTTTTCGACGTAGGCATGGAGATCTTCACGTCGGGCGGAGGCGCGCCCGCCCCTGCCCTCGAGTTCCGGACCCTCGAGCTCGATATGCAGCGAATCCATGAAGCGGTTCATGAGCCCGCGAAATGCAGCGACCGTCGTGATCTCCACGATCTCCGCGGCGCCGAAGTGCTTTGCCAGCCGCGCGTAGGCTTCGTCGTCATGGCGGGCCTTGTTCCAGTTCACGAGTTCCGCCCAGCGGATGACGGCTTTCTCGCGCTCGCTGAAAAGCGCGCTGTCCATGTAGACGTCCCCGCTCAACGTATCGAGCTGCTCTTCGGTCCAGCCTGCCGTTCGCCCGACCAGGCGATTGTGGCGTATTCAATAGCGGCACTCGTTCAGTGCGGACACCTTGATCATGGCCAGCGCTCGCGTCCTCGCGTCCAGCTTGCAGCCCAGGCCATCCTTTTGCAGCACGGCCTGCAGGGGCAGCAGGAATTTCAGTATCGCCGGCGAATGCGCGTACACGCGCATGGAATTGGCGACCCGGCCGTTGAATCGGCCGGCCGCGGCGAATGCTGCGCGCACCTCCTCTGGGGCATCGTCGTCCTGTACAAACGGCAGCCTTGCCATGCCATACGCTCCGGGAAGTTGGACGATCGCAGTCTGACCTGAGCTTGGCGCAGGCGTCAAGCCATGCAGCGTCTGATCGAGTGCATCAGGCGTTGAACCGCTTCAGACGAAACATGTCGATGTCGAAGCGTGTGCCGCCCTCGAGCGCAAGGTCCGCCATGATTTCGCCCACCACGCTGCAGAACTTGAAGCCGTGACCGGAAAAGCCCGCCGCGATCGCAACCTGACGGTATTGCGGGTGGAGGTCGATGATGAAATGCTCGTCGGGGGAATTGGTGAACATGCACGTCTTCATGGCGAGCGTCCGACCGTCAGCGTCCGGAAAATAGCGGCGTATTCCGGCTCGCAATACTGCTTCGTCCTCGGGATGGCAATGCCGGTCCATCCCGTCCGGCTCGACACGTTCCAGCCGGTGATGGTACTTGCCGATTTTGAAACCTGATTCGCCCCAGGCGGGAAAGCCGTAGAACCGGCCTTCCGGCGCTTCCATGTTGAAGACGGGAAAGGCCTCGGCCCGATAGCGCTCGGGCCGAAGCGGCTGCGTCCAGATCATCACTTGACGCTCGGGCACGGCAAGTCGATCCAGTTCGGGCACCAGCGTTCTGGCCCAGGCGCCGGCGGCGATGATCAGGCTCGCCGCGCGATAGGTGCCGCGGTCGGTCTCTACCGTGGCGTGCGCGCCGTCGATCTGCCAGCGCAGCACCCGCTCACCGATTCTGATCTCCGCACCGAAATTTCGCGCGGAATCGGCATGCGCCACGATGCAGCGTTCCGACAGGAGAAACCCGGCATCGGGCTGAACGACACCGACCATGTCCGGCGCGAGCCGGTAGCCCGGATACCGCCTGGCGAGCGCCGCCGCGTCCAGCACCTCGTGAGGCAGGTCATGAATCGCGCACGATTCCAGGGAGCCCTTTACCGTCGCGCTCTCCGGCGCCCCGGCGTCGATGCCGGCGGTGACGAAGAGCAAACGCTCACCGGCCTCGCCTTCCATCTCACGCCATAGCGCGTAAGCGCGTCGCAGCAGCGGGACATAGCTCGGATGTTCCGCGTAGGCGAGGCGGATGATTCTGCTCACCCCGTGGGATGAACCCCGATCGTGCGGAATGGCAAATCGTTCGAGCCCCAGGACTTTGGCGCCGCGGCGTGCGAGATGATGGACAGCGGCGCTGCCCATGCCGCCCACGCCGACGACGATTGCATCGTAAGCCACCGCTTCTGCCTCGCGTGCGACGCGAAGCCGCCATTATTCCATAGCAGCGCCGCGCACCGCGTGCGGCTTCCGATGCGGCGGAAGATCAGTCCGGCGAACGCGCTACCAGGCAGGGCTGAACTTGGGTCCGGCCCGGTCCGTCCAGCCGTAGATCATCACGTTGTTGACGCACTCCCCGTACGGCTCCTGCGTTTCCGCGGTGAGTCCGTAGCCGCCCCAGTTGTCCGTGCGCAGGCGCCCTTCCGGAAGCTCGCCGCGATCGGCTGCATCAGCGATTTCGTTCAGGAGCTTCGCAAGCCTGCGCAATCCGGACGCATCACCATGGATGTACAGCTGCTCCTTGTCGGGGCCGAGCTCGAAGGTGAGCAGGTCGTCGTTAGACCACATCATGGCGGAACCTCCCTGTTGGAGGCGACCATCATCCGCAAGGCGAAGACAGTGTGCCATGACATAGTGCACACACCGCACCAGGAATCGTTGCAACAGGTGACAAACGTCACGCCGGCGCCGCTAAAACAAGGCGCGCACCATGCCGCCGTCGGCGCGCGGCGCGCTGCCGTTGATCGCCGAAGCGAGGGGCGAGCAGAGAAAAGCAACTACCGCGCCAATTTCCTCGGGGCGTGCCCAGCGCTGAAGCAGCGAAGTCCGCGCCTCGCCCTCCGCGAAGTAGGCCCGGCTCATTTCTTCGGGGGTCGACTTCTCGATCGAAGCCATCTGGCGCATGAAGGCATCGACGCCGTCGGTCCACGTCGGCGCAACCTGCACCGTGTTGACGGTTACGCCGGTGCCGCGGGTGCGCTCCGCGAGACTGCGGGCGATCGACACCAGCGCCGTCTTGGTCATCGCATAGTGCGCCATCGAAGGGTTCGGTTTTGAGCTCTGGTCCGAGCCGATGAAGACAATGCGTCCCCAGCCGCGCTCCAGCATCGAGGGCATCAGCGCGCGCGACAGCCGCACGGCACTCATCACATTGAGATCGAACATCGCCTGCCAGTCCGTATCCTCGATGTCGAAGAACTCCTTGACCGTGAAGGTCCCGGCGTTGTTCACCAAAATATCTATCGGCCCGTCCCGCGCCGCGAACTCGACCAGGGTGTTCGCGCCTTGGGCCGTCGAGAGATCGGCGGGACAGCCGCTTGCCACCCCGCGCGAGGACAACTCCCGAACCGCTTTTTCCACGCGCCGCCGATCACGTCCGTTGATGATGAGGTGCGCGCCCTCTGCCACGAGCGCCTCTGCGATCGCCCGGCCTATTCCGAGCGACGATCCACTGACGAGCGCGCGCTTGCCGGCAAGGCCGAGATCCATATCCGTGTACTCCTGTTTTGGGTGGCGACGATTGTAGTTGGCGGCTGCGGAACCCGCCGCCGTCATTTCACCGCGGCATTGTCGCGCTCGCGCGGCGGGTCCGGGGGCGGTGATTTTGCGACGTCCACGGAAAGCCGGGCGGTGACGGCGTCGCTGGACGGTTCGGGCTCTTTCTCGCCCAGATGTCCGGGGTCCAGACCGGCACCGGCAAGCTGCTTGAGGATGGCGGCGCTGCGCTCGCGAGCGAGGTTCGCCAGCGCTGCGTCGGGCAAGGGCTGCAGTTCAATCAGCCGCCGGTACATCGCCTCGTACAGTTCCCGGTCCTGGCTCGCGCGACCCACGCGTCCCAGCAGCGGATTGATGCGAGTCGCTTCCCGGCCGCGCTCCTTGCCGAACGCGGCGGCGAATTGCGCGGGTGCGTCCGAACCGCTGCGCGCGACCAGCAGGGCCTCGAGCGCGCGCTGCGTGCGGGCGGTGTCGAACAATGGCGGCCCCGGATCTTCGCCCGGCGCGAGCTTCGTTTCGAGCTGCTCGGCGATCGCGCGCTTGAGGGCGGCCTCGCGCAACGCAGCCCCGTCGCGTCCCGGATGAAAGCGCCCCTGAACCACGAGCTTGAGTTGCGGGCGTTTGTTCAGCGTTTCGGCAAGCTTCACGAGCTTTTCGCGCTCGGGAGGCAGCAGGCGCGCACTGCCCGCGTCGAATGCAACCTCTTCCAGGGATTCCGTTTCGACGCCGCCAAAAAGCGACCCCAGTGCACGGAACGGTGCGGTCACGACGCGCGTGATCAGCGTGCGGATCGCCTGCCACACCAGGTGACCGTAGCTGAACTCGGGCTGGTCTACATTGCCCTGCACCGGCACGGCGATGTCGATGCGCCCCTGGGAATCGGTGAGGATCGCAATCGCGAGATCGAGCGGAAGATTGACTGCCGAAGGGCTTTCCACGCGCTCGCCGAGCGTGAACTGCTCGAGCAGAATCTTGTTTTCTCCCTGGAGCTGGCGGTTATTGAGCTTGTACTGCAGGTCGAGCGAAAGACGGCCCGAAGCGATCCGGCGTCCGGCAAACGTGACGGAGTACGGACTCAACGGCGTCATGTGTACGTTGCGAAAGATCACGCTCAGGTCGGTGTGCGCCTTGGGCTCGAAGAGATTGATCGTGCCATCGACGCGCGCGAGTCCGTAATCCTCGACCTGGCCTTCGAGCTTCACGCCGGCCCGCGTCCCCGGTTCCGAGGTAACGCCCGTAATCGATCCGCCGAGTTCGCGGATTTGCGTCGCGAAGGGAACCACCAGGCTCAGATCGGCGAAATCGAGCGCGCCCCTCTCGACTCGTACCCGATTCACCGTCACGTTGAAGCGCTGGTCGCCCTCCCCCGTGGGGGCTGGCGCACTATCGGTTGCCGGAGGTTTCGAAGGCGAAGGCTGCTCGGGCTGGCGAAACACGTCGCTCAGGTTGACGCTGCGGTCCTTGTTGATGACCAGCTTCGCGCCCGGCTCGACCAGATGCACGTCCTCGATCGTGTAGCGGCTTCTTCCGGAATCGAGCCGCATGCGGCTCGCCGCGAGCGATTTCCAGGCCAGAAACCGCTCGCCGTTCGGTTCGTTCAAGCGCAGGTCTTCGATGGCGGCCGTGCCGACATAGCGCGCGCCGGCCTCCTTGCCTTCCCCACTCCACACAAATCGGCCATTCGCGGAGGCCGTGCCCGAAGCAAGCTTGAGGATTACGTGCCGGGCAAGCAGCGGCTCGAGCGGCAGCAATGCGAGCCGGGAGACTTCCACTTTTCCTTCCGCGCGGCCTCGTTCCCGGTTGAACGAACCGGCAACCAGCACGCTGCCTCCTTGTTTTACTTTCGCGCCAAGCTCGAATTTGATCGGCTCTTTTCCGGTCGCGGAGAGGTCCTGCAGCGTGAGGGCCGTTTCGGCCAAGTCGTAACCGACAGCCGGATCGCTCCCCCGGTCGCTCGCCCCGAGCGCATGCTGCGACAGCTCCACCCGTCCGATGGAGAAATCGAACGGCTCACCCTCATCCGGCTTGCTCGTCTTCGCGGCAAACAGTTCGGCGATGGGCAATGTGCCGCCGGCTTCGCGGACCACGGTCGTTGCGCCGCCTGAAAGCTGTATGGCCTCAATCGAGCCGGAGCGGGCGGCGAGATCGAACGCTCCTCCGCTGATCCGGGCGGTATCGAATGAAATGAAAGGCGCCTCGCCGTCGATCGAACCGATGCGCGGCCTGGCGAGTTCCAGGTTTATTTTCTCCAACGCAAGCTTCATCGGCACGCCTGATTCCAGAGACATCGCGAGGTCGAGCGTCGCGCTATCCGTTGCCACCAGCAGTGGCCGTACCCGCGACTCGTCGGCGTAGCGCAATGCGAGACCTTCGACGTGGATTTGATCCAGCCCCACGCGCCATGGCGCCGGATTCGCGGCGGGCTTCTCAGCCTGTTGGGATTTCGCTTCATCGTCGAGGAAAATGCCTTGCCAGTTCGAAACACCGGATGCATCGGCGGAAAACGAGAGGCTCCCGCCGCGCAGCCTGAACGTGGGGAAATGCACTGCGCGCTTCGTCAGATCCGCTGTGCCGTTCGGCAGATCCACTTCCGCAAGCTCGAGGATCGGCGCTTGTGCGCCGCGCGGCGTGAGCGACAAATCCTTCGCCCGGAGGCTGATGTCGCGCGCCGCGGCCTGCAGCGTGCCGCTTCCATAACTCATGTCGTAGCGCAATCCGAGGGTCAGGGCGCCGCGCGGCTCCTCCACCGCCAGTTCGTCGCGCAGAAAATGCCACAGCGTGGCGAGTTTGAAATCCTTGATGCCGATCTCGCCGCTCGAGGCGATCGGTTGCAGCGAAAGGGTTCCGCGCCAGGACAGCGTGGCACCCGCCGGCAGGCGGGCCGACAGCGTGTAGTCTCCCCGCCGATCCGGCAAGGTCGAAATATCGTGCAGCTCGAAATCGACCGGCTCGATCACAGCGCGCGCGACGGTCGCATCGGAACGATCGGTGAACGACACGTTGCCGCGCGATATTGCGGCACGGCGGATCACCACGCGCGGCGTCGATGCCTTGCCTTCGGTCCCTTTCTGTGGCGCGCGCTCGGGTTGCGCCAGACGCTCGATGAGGCGGGCGAGATTGAGCTCGCCTTGCGGGTCGATATCAAGGGACAGCGCCGGTTGCTCCAGGGTGATATCGGCGAACGTCCACGCCCAGCGAAAAAAACTGCTCGCCTCCAGGTCGATGAAGAGCCGGTCGAAAGCGAGCAGCGGCCGGTTTTCGCGTTCAGCGAGATTGAAGCCCTTCAGTTCTACCGTCAGCAGAAAAGGATTGACACGAACCTCTGCGAGCGTACCCTGCGCCGCCAGCTTGTCCTGCGCAAAGCGCGGGACCTCACGCTTGATCAGGTACGGCGCGAGAAAAAAGCCGGCCAGCGTGTACAGGACCAGCAGTCCCGCAATGATAAGAAACGGCAGAGACAGAACAAATCTGCGCAGCTTGAGCAGGATGTGAGCTCGGGTTGCCATGAACGTACTCTGAGGCCGGATTCTAACTCCTGCAGCCCGGGCGCGCCGTGATGCGGGCAGGGCAAGGCGCACGATAACATGCGCCACCACCGATATCCCGCTAAGGTAATATGCCGCATTCGCCTTACGATCCGGCGCGACACCCCGGAAAATGACCGGCTTTCTGCAGCGATTCGTCAACATCCGCCGCGATGAGGTAGCGCCCAGCCTCATCGCGGCGTTTTTCTTTTTCTGCGTGCTGACAGCTTTGATGGTGGTCCGGCCGGCCCGCGAAGCGCTCGGCATGCAGCGCGGCATCGAGGCGATCCGGTGGCTCTTCATCGGCACCGTCGTCGTGACGCTGCTCGTCAACCCGGTCTTTGGCTGGCTGGTGAGCCGGTTCCGCAAGCTGGTGTTCGTCAATGCAACCTATCTTTTCTTCGCGGCCGGGTTGATCGGCTTCTATGCCCTGCTCAAGCTCGCGCCGGCCGCCGTCGGCGAGCGGACCGGCCAGGTGTTCTATGTCTGGTTCAGCGTGTTCAACCTGTTCGCCACGATGCTGTTCTGGGCGCTGATGGTGGACCGCTTTTCCCTCGAGCAGAGCAAGCGCCTCTTCGGCGCCATCGCCGTCGGCGGAACGCTGGGCGCCATCTTCGGCCCGTGGCTCGCAAGCCTGCTCGCAAAGCCGCTGGGAACGGCAAGCCTGCTGCTGATCGCGGCCGGCTTTCTCCTGCTGGCGATCGGCGTGGCGTGGTGGTTTACCCGGCTCAGAACGGAACGCGCCGACTCGGACCGCGGCGATTCCCCGCTTTCAAGCGACGCGGAGATCGGCGGCAGCGCCTGGGAGGGATTCCAGGCAGTCTTCCGCTCGCCGTACCTGCTCGGGATCTGCGCCTACGTGCTGATACTGGCGGTGATGGCGACGTTCGTTTACTTCACGCGCCTGCAGATGGTGGCGGCATTGAATCCGAACCTCGACGTGCGGACCGCCACATTCGCACAGATCGACATGATTTCGCAGGTCGCGACGCTCATCCTGCAGGCGATCGTGACCGGGCACCTGATGCGGCGGCTGGGTGTCGCGGTGACGCTTGCCATTCTGCCGATCACGGTAGCGCTGGGTTTCATCGGCCTGGCGATCATGGGTTCCCTCGCCGCGCTCATCGCTTTCGAAGCCTCCTTCCGCGCAGTGCAGCGCGGCATCATGCGGCCGGCGCGCGAGACGCTGTTCACCATCGTCCCGCGCAGCGATCGTTACAAGGCAAAGGCATTCATCGATACGTTCGTATACCGTGCGGGTGACGTGATCGGCGCGCAGGCCGAAGGATGGCTGGGACGGCTCGGCATGGGACTCGCTGCGCTGGCGTGGGTTCTGGTGCCGCTTGCAATGGTGTGGATGGCGCTCGGTTTGTGGCTCGGATACGCCCAGCGCGAGCGCGCGGCGAAAGCGCTGGCGGGCGCGCCGGTCGAGGCGGCGCCGAGAACCGCATGATCCTTCGCGCGCGTTTCATGGAACGAACAACCACAGGAGTCTTTGCAGGATGAATCGCCGCAGATGGCTGCAGCACGCGCTCGGCACGGCCGCCACGCTGGCCCTTGCGCCACGCGCAGCGTTCGCCGCCCCGCCGGATCCCAAGAACCTGATTACCCGCGCCATTCCCGCGACGGGCGAACGGCTGCCGATCATCGGACTGGGAAGCTCGGCGACGTTCTCGCAAGCGGCACGCAGCGAAGACGTTACGGCGCTGCGTGCCGTCCTCAGCCGGATGGTGGAGCTGGGCGGAACGGTTTTCGACACCGCGCCCGCCTACGGCGCCTCCGAGGAAGTGGCTGGCCGCATCGCGCAGGACCTCGGCGTCGCGAAGGGACTGTTCTGGGCGACCAAGCTCAACGTCGCACGGCGCGGCGCGGCAGCCGATCCGGCCGCTGCGCGCATGCAGATCGAGACCTCCTTCAAGAGAATCGGCAAGCCGGTGATTGATCTGATCCAGGTCCACAACATGGGTGACGTCCGCACCCAGCTCCCGCTGCTCCGGGAATACAAGGAGAAGCGGCGTGTTCGCTACATCGGCGTGACGACGACCTTCGAGAGCCAGTACGCGGAGCTGGTGCAGACCATGCGCAACGAACCCATCGACTTCATCGGCACGGACTATGCCATCGACGAGCGTCACGCCGAGGAAACGATCCTGCCGCTCGCGCGCGACAGGGGGATTGCCGTGCTGGCGTACGCGCCCTTCGGACGCCGGCGCCTGTGGGGCCGTGTCGCGGGGCGCCAGGTACCCGACTGGGCACGCGAATTCGACGCGACGACGTGGGCGCAGTTTTTCCTGAAGTACATCGCAAGTCATCCGGCAGTCACGGCTATCACGCCGGCCACCAGCCGGCCGGCGAACATGGCCGACAACATGGGCGCGGCGACGGGCCGCCTTCCGGACGCCGCGATGAGAAAGCGGATGATTGAGCTGGTGGAGAGCCTTCCCGGCGCCTGATAGGGCGACAGAACCATTACCTACTCATTAACTCTTGGAGGTCATCATGAAAGCGAATCGCACGATGCAGCGGCGTCATTTCCTGAAAGCTGCCGGCACCTCTGCAGCGCTCGCGGGTTTGAGCGGACTGCCCTTTGCGGCGCGCCTCGTCCATGCCGCGGGCGACAAGCTGAAGATCGGCGTCATCGGTTCCGGCAGAATCGGCGGCACGCTGGGCGGCGTCTGGGTGAAGGCCGGTCATGAGGTGATGTTTTCATCGCGAAATCTCGAAAACGACAGGAAACTGGCTGCCAGTCTCGGCGCCAATGCGCGCGCCGGCACGCCGCGTGAGGCCGCAGCGTTCGGCGAGGTACTATTGATGGCGGTACCGTACCGTTCGCTGCCGGACGTCGGCAAGGAACTCGGGGAACTGGTGAAGGGAAAAATCGTGATCGACGCATCGAACCCGATCTTGCCGCGCGACGGCGAAATCGCCACCTGGGCCCGGGAGAAAGGCGCCGGTCTCGCTTCGCAGCAATTGCTGCCCGGCGCGCGCATCGTGCGCGCTTTCAACGCCATCGGTTATGCGCGGATGGGCGCGGCGCACGAACAACAGGGCGAGCGCATGGGGATGCCGGTGGCGAGCGACGACGCCAAGGCGTACGCCGTCGCAGCGCCGCTGATCCGCCAGATCGGCTACGAGCCGGTGCTCATCGGCGGGCTGGAGATGGGGAAACACCTGATACCGGGAACGCCGCTTGCCGGCGAGCGCAGGCCCGAGGAGATCAAGAAAATCGCCGCGACACTGAAGTAAAGCCGTAACCGTAAGCAGTCAGAGGGAGGACTAACATGGCGTCTATCTGGTTCACCGGGAACTACGAGGATCTTTCGACGGCCCGCGGCTACCAGTTCAAATTCCGGTGCGACAAGTGCGGCAACGGCTATCTCTCGAGCTTTCAGGTCTCCAAGCTCGGGATGGCGTCCTCCGCGATGCGGGCTGCGGGCAGTCTGTTCGGCGGCGTTTTCGGCAGCGCAGCGAACAGCGCATACGAAATCCAACGCGCGGTAGGCAGCACGGCGCACGATGCGGCGTTGAAGGAAGCCGCTGACGAGATCTCCAGGCAGTTCAAACAGTGCACCCGCTGCGGAAAATGGGTGTGCGAGCCGGTGTGCTGGAACAAGACGATGCAGCTCTGCGAATCGTGCGCGCCGGATCTGGACGAGGAAACCGCGGCGGCGCAGGCGGAGGCCGCGAAAAGTCAGATTCGCGAAAAGGCGCAAAGCGTCGATTGGACCGCGCAGCGCGATGTCGCCACGCCCCGGCCCGTGATTTGTCCGTCGTGCGGCGCGAAGTCCCGGGGCGGCAAGTTCTGCGCCGAGTGCGGCGCCGCTATGGCGACGAAAAAGTGCTGCGCCAAGTGCGGCACCGAGGCCGAGGGGGACCCGAAGTTCTGTCCCGAGTGCGGACAGAAATACGCATAAGGATCGCGCGATATGGGCCGTTCTGTCATATCGCCTTCACGCAATCCGTGCGGTCACGCGCGGTGCTTGCCGATATTCCAGCCGTGCGCGGCGATGTGTTTTTCCGCCATCTCGGCCGGCTCCTCCTCCAGCGGCGTCGCCATCGTGTCGTTGTAGCGGTTCATGAAGCCGAAGAAGGCGACCAGCGACACGATCTCGACGATCTGGCCTTCCGACCAGTGCTGCTTCATGCGCTCGAAAAGCGCGTCCGACACGTCGTTCGGCTGCGCGGCCGCCGCGATTGCAAACTCGATGGCGACGCGCTCGGCATCGGTGAACAGCGGGCTCGTCCTGTACTCCCACACGGCGGCGAGCTTTTCGTCCTTGACGCCAGCCCGGAGCGACCCTCCGGCGTTGTGCGCCATTCAGTAATGGCAGCCGTGCGTGCGCGACGCGACGTAGCCGAGCAGGCGCTTCAACCCCGTGCTCACTTCCCCTTGCGGATCGAAGACCGCGCTGCTCAGCGCGCGTAGCGCACGCAGGATCTTCGGCTTGCGCTGAAGGATAAGCTGGCTGTTGGGGATGTAGTGCCCCGAGGCTTGGATGCCCTCGAATATGTCTTTGACTTCCGGTACTGCGCCGACGGGTAGCGGTGCAAGGCGAGGCATGACGGCTCCTTTCTGAGAAAGCGGATCAGGCGGTGCGTTCTTTGGTTCGCGCGTTCTGTTTCGCATCCGTGACAAAACGGGGAATCAGGCTTAACTTGCCGAGCGGCTTCAGCGACTCGTCTTCGCTTTTCAGGCACAGGTCGCGAATCGCGAGGAACGCCCTGGCCGCGGCGGTTTCGTTCCAGAACCACTTTTCGATGGCTCCCGCCGACAGGTTGCCGGGCTGTGCGGCAGCGGCCTCGTAGTAATACGCCTTGACGTCGTCGCAGGCGCGCTTGACCGCGATGCCGGCGGACCAGTCCCTGACCGGCGGCGCTTCGGGCACACCGTTTAGGTAGGACGCCACGTGGCGCGCCGCCTCTTCCACCGTCCCTCCGTATATGCCGACGGTGGTGCGGCCACGCCGGCGCCGCGCGAGGTCATACCAAGGCGCGAGTTGCGCGATTTCATCCAGCATGGCGCCTGCCAGGCCGCCGCCCTCGCCGCGCGTCACAGCGGCGAAACTGACGGGACATGCAAATCCTTCGCTGTCGGCCTCGCCGCCCGGGGCGTCTGCCGGGAAATCTTCCAGCACCGGGCCCGATGCCCGCTCGAAGAGCGCGAGCAAGACGCGCAGGACCTGGCGCTGGAATTCCGGCTCGTTCGGCGCCCCGAACGGCCGCCCCAGCATGAACGGCACCCACAGCGCGCGCGGCGGCTTGATGGCAGCCGTCTGCTCGCGGATCAGGCTGATCTGCGCCGTCGGCACGCCTGCGCGCTCGATGTAGTGCCCCAGTGCGCCCACGGCGCACGTGCAGTTGGGTCAGACCGGCGTGAGGAGCACCGCGTCGACACCATCTTTCCTGAGCAGCGCGGCGAGTTCTCGCGCCTTCGGCTCGAGGCCGCGGATCGGCGCGGCACCCATGAACGAATAGTGAAAATCCGAAACGGATCCCACCGCGCCGTCCGCAGCGAGTTCGCGCAACCGCTCGAGCGGGAACACGACATTGACGTCCTCCTGGAATCCGCTGCGGTCGTAGTTCACCGAAACGTGGCTCATGAGGAGTTCGCCGGCCGCCGTGTCCCCCGGAATAACGCGATAGTCCGTCGCACCGATCCCGAAGGGCCGGTCGCCGCGCACGTGCAATCCCGAGGTCGTCACGAGGGCAACGCGCCGCTCGCGCAGCGGCGGGCCGGGCACGAAAGGCGTCTGCCCGAAGTCCGGCAGCTCGCGAATTTTGAGCAGGTGATGTTCGCGCTCCGCCGCCGAAAAATCCATCAGTCTCGCCATCGTCTTGCTCTCCTCTGCCTTCCCTGTTGTAGATCGATCGGTCCAGAATGGCCCTGAAAAATCAGGCGTCCAGGCAGCGCAGCATGACCTCCGCGATGCCCTTGAGCGTCGCGCGGTCCGGATTCGCCTTGCCGACCAGGCGCAGTCCCTGGATGCCGGATACGAGAAAACGGGCCAGTGCACTCACATCGGCACCCGGCGCCAATTCACCGCGCGCCTGGGCGCGCAGCAGCGCCTCGCCGAACATCGCCTCGACGCGGCTGAGACTGCGCCGCACCCGCGCTGCCGTGGCTTTGTCGTTTCGGGCCAGTTCAGCCGCGCAGTTCCCGATGAAGCAGCCCCGCCGCCCCGGCCCCTCGGCGATGCGCTCGATGAGGTCGTCCAGAAACGCCGCGATGCTCTGGCGTACGGAACCCGGACGGGAAAGCGCCGCCGCAATGCGGACGGCGCCCTGCTCTTCGTAGCGATCGAGCGAGCGGTGCAGCAGCGCCCGCTTGCCGCCGAACGCTGCGTAGAGGCTCGAGCGGCTCAACCCGGTGGCCGCGCACAGGTCGTCGAGGGAGGTGGCCCGGTAGCCTTTCGACCAGAACGCCTGCATGGCGCGTTCCAGCACATCATCCGAATCGAATTCGCGGGGGCGGGCCATGTCACTGTCGGCTTCTCAGTTACGGACTATACAGTCCATAACGGGGCCATGCAAGCGCGGAGGTGATCCCTTCTCCGGGATTTGGGTGCGGGGTGCGTGGCGCGCGCGCTATCGCTTCGCCCGCCTCCGAGTGGCAGCCGTGCGGCGCAGCGCCGGCCGGGCAGGACGCCGGGCCTTCGAAGCACGCGCTGAACCGGAGTCGGTTTTCGGCTGATCGTGTCCGGGCTGCGAATGCGGCGCTTCGGCCACGGGACACCACAAAATATAACTGGGGAGCGGCATCTGCGTTTATTCCTCTTTCTGGACAATATAGCGGCAATACACTTCCGGATTTTTTCTCGCGTGTAACACTCCGTTGCAGCAAACGGTCGCACATCGCCGCCGCTGCGGTCTCACCGGTAGTCGAACGGCAGCGATCCATCTCGACATATCGGCGCTGCCGGCATGTCCCTGCGGGGTTGTTACTTCGCTGAAACAAATCGTTTCGCGTGCGCCATTGAGCCGAAACACAGCCTCCCTAAACTGCCCGCATTTGTTGAGGGTGAGACTACATCCATGAATACCCGCTTGCGACCCGCCTCCCAGCGCGATGCCGTGCGCGCGGGAGAAATTTGCTACGCGGCGTTCAAGGCCATTGCCGAACAGCATGCCTTTCCGCCGGACTTTCCGAATCCGGAAGCCGCTGTCGGGCTGTTCGAGTACATGATCTCGCGTCCCGATGTGCATGGCGTGGTGGCCGAAGCAGACGGACGCGTGGTCGGTAGCAACTTCCTGTGGAAAGATCATCCTGTGGCCGGCGTAGGCCCCATCACGGTCGATCCCGCGGTTCAGAATGGCCACATCGGTCGCACGCTGATGGAGAGCGTGTTGGACCATGCGTTCAGGGAAGCGATCCCGTCCGTCCGCCTGGTACAGGCGGCCTACCACAACCGTTCGCTATCGCTTTATGCACGGCTTGGATTTGTCGCACGCGAGCCGCTCTCGGTCATGCAGGGGCCGGCACTGCAGGTTCGTGTGGACGGCCGCGCGGTGCGCAGCGCGACGGCAGCAGACCGGGACGCCGCCAACGCGCTCTGCCGCGCGATACACGGCCACGCGCGCGCCGCCGAGTTGCGCGCGGCGATGGATCAGGGCACGGCGATGGTCGTGGTGCGCGGCTCTCGCGTCACCGGCTACACCACCGGCATCGGATTTTTTGGCCACGCCGTGGGCGAAACGGACGAGGATGTGCAGGCGCTGATCGCCGCGGCGCCCTCGTTCGGGGGACCGGGATTTCTGCTTCCGACGCGCAATGCGGCGCTGATGCGGTGGTGCCTGCAGCACGGCCTGCGCATCGTGCAGCCGACGACGCTGATGACCATCGGACCGTACGAGGAACCGAGAGGCGCGTTCCTTCCATCCATCCTTTACTGACTCACGTGTGAAAGCATCCGTCATGACAGCTTATTTCTTTGTCGACGTGGCCGAAGTCACTGATCCCGAAAAGCTGCAGGCATACAGGGAGCGCGTCCTCGCCACGGTGGAGCGCTTCGGAGGCCGTTACCTGACGGTCGGCGGGCGCTTCAACGTCGTCGAGGGCGAATGGACCCCGGTGTTTCCCGTGCTGATTGAATTCCCGAGCCTGGAGCTGGCGCACCGCTGGTATGAGTCGGAAGAATACCGGCCGCTCAAGGCGCTGCGCCTTGCGGCCACAAAAGGCCATGCCGTCTTTATCGAGGGCACTTCGTTCCGGAACCCCGACGCATCTCGAGGAAGCACTTGATCGCTGTTGATTTCATGCCGAGTTCCGACCAGGCGTAATGCCCGCAGACTGTTCGAGACTGACTACATCGCACCTCCTCGTTCTGCGGCGTCCAAACGACGCCGTTCACTGCATAGTCGAACGGGGAAGCTCGATATCGACAGCTAAGCGTGACTGAGAGAAGCGGGTGTCACAGGGTCTCCGTCATAGGATGCCCTGCATCGCGAAGCCGAGCGTGAGCGCGGTGAAGGCGAAAGCGAGAATCGCCAGCAACCCGTCGTGCGCCACCAGCGCCAGACCGAATGCGGTCAGCGCGGCACCGGCGCCGTTCGCCACGAAGGGCACCACCTCCATGACCGGCATGGCAGCGGCGATGACGACACATACCGATGCGATCACGTACATGCCGGCGGTATGCGTCAACGCCGTCAGGCGCGGCCGCAGCAGGCGATCCACGTATCGCGCCGGCTTGCGCAGCCACCCGAGCGCCTTGCACAACGTGTCCCGGGCAACCGAGCGCTTGAGCAGCCAGCGCGGCAGCCACACGTATTCCCGGCCCAACAGCAGTTGTCCGGTGATAAGCAGAACGAATATGCCGACCGTGGTGGGCACACCGGGCGTGTCGCCGATGACCGGCGACAGCGCAACCAGGCCGCCGAAGAGCAGCAGCGGACCGAACGAGCGGCGTCCGACGACTTCCAGTATCCCACCCAGAGAAACCCGATCGTGGCCGCGCGCTGCCTCGGTAATCCGATCGAGCAACTGCTCCAGGTTCGTGACTTTGCGACGGCGCCCCATGTCCTCTAGACCTGCACAACGTCATAAGAGTTTCCCTCGGCGCTTTGGTAAGGGTTTATTGCGAGGGCGCCAGCCTGAAACAAAGTCTTACAAGGATTTACCGGCGCCTCACAAATAAAAGCCGGTATGTCGGTAGTCTAACCGTGAAAGAAAAATCCATAACCGATGACAGGGACTACTGAAAGGACTTTGCGATGAAACTGATGATCACCGGATTGGCAACGGGACTGCTCCTCGCAGGACAGCCGGCGCTGGCAGACTACGACCGGCATGACGGGTCGCGGCACAATGCGTCGGTCCAACAGGTGCGGCACTGGGACGATCACTCGGAAAGGCATTACCGTTACTACTCCGAGCGCCACCACCCGCGCGCGCACCCGAGACACTGGCAGCGGCGCTACGACGACCGGCGCTATTACTACGCTCCGCCGCGGCCCGCCCACCGCCACTATCGCTACCAGGACTACTCTTACGGCTATCCCGCGCCGCAAGCCTACGTCGAAGCGCCGGGCGTGTGGTTTTCGTGGACCCTACGCTAGGCGCGGGTAATCCGATCAGCGCGAGATCCGGCGGACCAGGCCCACCATCACGCCGAAAATTTCGAGGTTTCCTTTCGGCCGTATGACGGGATACGCCTTGTTCGCCGGTCTCAAAACAAAACCGCCGCGCTCGCGATCGAGATACTTGATGGTGAACTCGTCGTCCACGATGGCGACCACGATGTCGCCGACGTTCGCGCCCGGCCGCTGCTCCACTACGACGAGATCGCCCTCCAGGATGCCGGCATCGCTCATCGAATCGCCTTTGACCCGGATCAGACTGGTCTTCGAGGGCTGTTTGACCAGATAGCTGTCGATCGTCACGACTTCGTAGCCGGCGTCGGGGTCGGCGTGGGGCAGCCCCGCTCTGACGGGCGAGCGGGCAAGACGCCGCTCGAAGAAGCGCGGGCCGGGGCCCAGTCGCCGGTCCGGAGCAAGCTTGAGATAGCCCTCCTCCTTGAACCGGCTCACGTAGTTGGCGACCCACGACTTGGCGGATATTCCCCACAGCTTGCCGAGCGTGGCGTACGAGGGAATCACGTTGTGCTTGGCGTAATAGTCCTGCAGCTTGGACAGGTACGATGCATCGATCGGCATGAACCACCTCACAGAACGGATGTTCGGAACCCTACAGAACGATTGTTCTGTCGTCAAGCCGATGGCCCGATGCACGCGCATGAGCTATGCTCGCGCATCGTTGCCTTGAGTGAAGCGGAATCCATGAACGATGAGAAAATCACGGTCCGTGTTACCGGAACCGGGCAGACACTGGACGTCGTGGTGCTGAGCAAGCGTGCCGAGCGCATTGAAGTCGTGCTCGGCGAAGGCGTTCACAGCGTCCGCTGCGGGCTCACGCCGACCCGCAATGGACTTGCCTACGCCGGCAATGCGTTGGGGCGCGAGATCGTGTACGAGCGCAGCCGCGAGGCGGTTCAGGGCGATCTTGACCGCCTCAACCCGGCGCTGCGCAAACCCCGGCATCGCTAATCGAGACCCGATTGACAAGAAGCCCGTTTTGTTCAGGCGCGAACGGGCGTTCCAGGCAAGAGCAGACTACATCCCCGCGAGCCCTGGCCTGATTTCCGCCATCGACCAGATCTGCCGCAGGCGCTCGCTCACTTGCGCGGCTTCATTGGTGCGGCGCTGTGCGCTCAGCGACTTGGCGACGCCCTGCAGCGACCACACGTTTTCCGGAAACCGCGTCAAATCTTCGCGGAACACGCGCTCGGCCTCGGCAGCCCGTCCCGCCTTGAGCAGGACCAGGCCCAGTTCCTGCCGCACCGGCACCGACCACTCGGGGGGTTCGCCGTAGGTGAGCTCATCTTCCTGCCGGGCCGCCTTGCGCAGGTGATTCACTGCGGCCTGCAGATCGCCCCGTGCGGCGGCGACGTGACCGGCAAGCACTTCGCTGGCAATGCCGAGCACCTGACCCGAGGTGTTGAATTCGAGCCGCAGCCTGGCTAGCTCGGTATTTTGCGGGGCAGCGCGCACCGCCTTCAGCTCCGCATCCGCGGCCTTGACGTCGCCTTGCGCCGCGAGCGCGCGGCCGCGCGCGTAATGCCACATCGCCCGCGCGTGCGGCAAGTCCGCTGCCGGCGCAGGCGCCTTCATGATTTCGTCCCAGCGGCTGAAGCGCACTTTCATCTGCAGATGCCGGGTATGGTGGTGTTGTGTGAACGTCATCCCCGGCGCCCGCAATACCGCCGACTTTGCGAGGCCGGCGATCTTCTCTGCCGCTTCGATGGCCTGACCGCTGCGGCCAATCATGCTGGCGGCGAACGCAAGAAAGTCATAGTTGTGCGGATAGTAGCCGGCGACATACGGACCGAACGCCGGCGACTGGTCGCGGATGAATGTCTCGTCGGCATGCACCGCGTGCTCGTTGGCCTTGATCGCGTCGAGATAGCGCCCGACGCGGATGTAGATATGGCCCGGCATGTGAACCAGGTGTCCCGCACCGGGCATGAGCTTCGCGAGCCGCTCGGCCGCTGGCACCGCGCGTTCGGGCTGCACCGCCTCCACCGCGTGAATGTAGAAATGATTGGCGCCCGGATGATCGGGGTTGCGCTTCATGACATGCTCGAGTTGCGAGAGCAGCTCCGGTGTGTGCTCTCTCGGTTTTCCGTCGCGCGTCCAGTAATCCCACGGGCTCAAATCCATCAGCGCTTCGGCATACAGCGTGCGCGCTTCCAGATCATCGGGATACCGGCTCACGACTTCCCGCAGCGCGTTCGCATACGCCTTGTCCAGTGATGTTCGATCCTCGGGCGGATTGGCGACGTAACGCGTCGCGAGCGCGCGTATCAAGGCGCGTTCCTTCGGGCTGGCGTGGACGTCCAGCCTGATCGCCTTCTGGAGTGCCGCATAGGCTGCGCGGCCGGCATCCGCGTCCATCGGAACATTAATGTTGGGGCCGAGTGCAAGCGCGATGCCCCATGCGCACATGGCGCAGTTCGGGTCGAGCCGGGCTGCCTCTTCGAAGGCGCGAATCGCCTCCTGGTGGTTGAACGCATAGTAAAGACGCATGCCCTGATTGAAGTAACGCTGGGTAAGCGCATTACGCGTCGTGATGAGGTACTCATGGTTGCCGAGGTTGTCGTACAGCGGCACCTTGCCTTTTGTATACGGGACAGCGGCGTGCTTCGCGTGGGATGAGCGGCCGTCCTGGCAGGCCTGCGCCAGCGGGGCGCTCAATGCGGTGGTGATAGCCAGCGCAGAAATGACAGCAGATCTCAACATGGCGATTCCCTTTTGCGGTTTCTCCGGTCGCGCATACTAATCGCCATTCGTGACGCATCGATGTCAGCCGGGTATCGGATTGTTTCACTGTTGTATCTGTCATTGCTGCCCAACCCGCGCGCAGAGACGCCATCCTGCGGATGTTCCCGCGCCCTCTTCTACGGCATACGAATCCGTGCTATAGGAGAAAGTCGTTCTCCCGATCCAGCAGCAAGCAGTGAACAATACGAGTCTCCCTGATAGGGACTGGCGCGCGCGGCTTCCCTTCTTCTATGGCTGGCTGATCCTGGCCGGAAGCCTTCTCGCGCTCGGCCTCACCTACTCCGTGATGTATTCCTTTTCAGTGTTCTACGTGGCGCTGCTGGAGGAGTTCGGGTGGGGTCGCGGAGAGGCGGCCGGTATCTACTCCGTCTTCATGATCGTCACGGGTATCGGGGCGCTGGGAGCGGGCGCGCTTTCCGATCGCTTCGGCGCCGGGCGCGTGCTCGCGTGCGGCGCATTCTGCCTCGCCATCGGCCTGCTGCTCTCGAGCCGCGTCACGTCGCTGTGGCACCTCTATCTCTCGTTCGGAATTCTGGCCGGTCTGGGTGTGAGCCTCGCCGGCTGGACCCCGTGCGCCATCATGGTGAGCCAATGGTTCTCGGTACGGCTCGGCCTCGCGCTCGGCATCGCGTCGGGCGGCATCGGCGTGGGGATCATGGCGCTGGTGCCGCTGGTCCAGTTGTTGATCACCAGCCTGGGATGGCGCACCGCGTATATCGTGCTCGCCGGCATCGTTTTCTTCGGACTCCTGCCGTTGGGCCTGTTCGTGCTGCGCGGCCGGCCGGAAGACCTCGGGCAGCAAGTCGACGGCATCGATAGCGACGCGGTGCTACCGGACAAAAAGGGCCGGCGCCGCACCCGCAAGGAAGTCGAGATCGTGGACCCCGCGTGGGCCCATCGCGAGTGGACCGTCCCGCTGGCGGTCAAGACCACGCGCCTGTGGCTGCTTTCGGGCGTCAAACTGCTGGGCGGCATTGCCACGCAGATGATCTTCGTCCACCAAGTGGTCTACCTGGTGGAGAACGGCTACGACCGGTTGCTCGCCGCGTCGGTGGTCGGCCTGATCGGGCTGCTCAGCGTGGCGGCGAAGGTATTATGGGGATGGGCCGCCGACAACATCGGCCGGGAAATGACCTATACCCTGGGATGCGGCGCCATGATCGTCGCCGTGGGACTGCTCGTGCTCGCGACGCTGGCGCCGTCTCCCGGTATGCTCTACCTCTACGCCGCCATCTTTGCGCTCGGCTACGGAGTTTCCGCGCCGATGTGGCCGATCGTCACCTCCGATCTGTTCGCGGGGCGCAAATTCGGTTCCATCTATGGGTTCATCAGCCTCTTCAGCGGGTTCGGCAATGCGCTCGGCGCGTGGGTGGGCGGATTCGTCTACGACCTCACCGGCAGCTACGCCATCGCTTTTGGCATTGCGGTGGCCGCCAAGGCGGCAAGCGCCGGGGCGTTGTGGATCGTTGCGCCGCGCAAGGTGCGCCGGGTGAGAACTCGTGCCGTCTGAGCGCGCTATTTGCAGCGATAACGTTGCGGCCGTATCGCAGCGCCTGTCAAAATACCAGGCCTGACCTCACGCAAGACAACGATGACGCGTACTGAATCGAGTATCTCCTCCGGCGACTGGCAGGCCTGGCAAGCCAGAATACTGGCGGCAAAATCGGACGATGCGGCACTGCTGCGGCTTGCGCACCAGGCGCCCGGCGTGGATCTGAAGCTGACCGCGATCGAAGCGCTGACGCAGGAAGACTCGTTCCGGCGCGCGATGCGCGAGTTTCGCGATCAGGACAAGCGGCTGTATCGCGCCGCCAAGTCAGGCTGGCAGGCGACGAGCGGAAAACGCAAAGCGGTGGCGCGAGCGCAGGAGCTGATTGCGAGTGCGCGCGAGCTGCTTGCGCAGGATCAGATTCCCGTCAACCGCGCAGTGGAACTGGATCGGTCCTGGGCGACGCTCGATCCCGCGCTGCTCGACGCCGCCCTGCAGGCGGAATTCTCGTCGCTCAGCGACCAACTGGGCGCCAAAGCACGCGCGCACGGTGAAGGTGAACGCGCGATAACCGGCTGGCTGTCCGCCGTCGACGATGCGATCGCGCGCTTGAAGGCAAGTCTCGCCGGTATCGCCCAAGGTGAACTGCCGCCGGCGGCGGCGCAGCCTCTTGCCGCGCAACTGCTGGAACTGCTCGGGAGCGCTCCGGATTCAGACGAGGCGCGCCACGCCGAGAAAACCGATGCCGCAAATCGAACGCTGGCGCTCGCCTCCAGCGTGGTACAGCGCGCCGAGTTCCTGCAATCCCTGGCCGCGTCCGGCGTGGTGGACGATGCGATGGAGAGAGCGAGGATCGATCAGTGGCGGGACATACCCGAGGTTTCGGAACTGGAGCTGCAAACGGTTCTGGCGCATCGCTTCGCCTCATGGCGCAATGCGCGCGAGGAGGAACGACAGCACGACCATGACGAACGCCGCGCGCGCGAGCAGGAACAGCGGGCGGAACAGAAGAAGGAGCGCCAGAACGCCATCGAGCGCGATGTGACGGCAGCCGAAGCCGCACACGCCAGCGGACAAGTGGCGGAGCTGACGCGGCTCATGACGGCGATCGAGCAGGCGCTTAAAGCGGGACCGGTGAATGCGTCGCTTACCCGGCGCATCGAGTCGTTGCGCCGCGAGCAGCTTCAATTGCGTGACTGGCAGCGCTGGAGCGGCCGGCAGGCCCGCGAGCAGCTCGTGACCGAAGCGCAGTCGCTGGCGACCGCGGCTGCGGGAAAAGTCGCCGTCAAGGCGCACGCCGAGGCGATCGAGAAGTTACGCGAGCGCTGGAAGGAACTCGACAAGCTCGGCGGCGCCACCAACCAGACTTTGTGGCTCGCTTTCGACGGTGCGTTGAAGACCGCCTACACGCCGGTCGCGGCGCACCTGGAGAAGCTCAAAGCGGCGCGCGATGAGAACCTCGCGGCGCGCAACGAAATCATCGATGAGCTCATGCAGGCCGCAGCGAAGCACTTCCCTGCTCCGTCGGATGACGCTGGTTCCGTGCCGAACGCGCAGCCGGACTGGCGCGCGGTCGCCCGCACGCTGGACGACGCGAGAGTCGCCTGGCGCAAACTGGGGCCCGTCGAGCACACCGTGCCGCGCAAGGCGTTGCAGGGTGGTCAGGCGGTGACCGCCCGATATGAGAAGGCGATCGAGGCCCTGCAAGCGCCTCTCAAGACCGCCTACGGTGAAGCGAACCGGCAACGCGAGGCTCTCATCGCCGCGGCCAGAAACCTGGTCGCGCCGGACGGCGTCGTGTGCGAAGCGGTCAACAAGGTGCGA
>JBQTJV010000369.1:0-18065 GCA_052386775.1 Betaproteobacteria bacterium | reverse complement strand
CCACGGCAAAGGGCGAGTTCCGCCGCTGATAAAGCGACTGGAAGTAGCGTCTGGAAAACGTGGCAAGCCCGGTGTGGTACTCGGGGGTGAGGACCGGCAGCGGCTCGCGGGCGCCTTTCTTGTATTCTGCGGCAGCGAGGCCGAGGTAATAGTAGAACGTCGCCACGTCGGCGTCGCCTTCGTCGATCTGGTACCACAGCGATGACAGCTTGCGGCTTTCCAGATAGCTTGCAACGAGCGTGGTCTTGCCGGCACCCGGCGGACCGGTGATCCACACCACCGGACTCTTGCGGGCGCGATCGAGCAGCTTGAAGAGCCGGTCGCGCGGCAACACCCCCGCCAGCGTCGGACGCGTCGTCTTGCCTAGTGAGAGCGGCTTCATTGTTGTGAAAACGGCGGCGGTCATTCTAGCTCACAATTCCGAGCCGGGGCATCGGCGATGCCCGGCATGTCAGCGCTTCGTAAAGGTGCAACGCAGCGGTGTTCTGTAGGCATTTCAAACGGTTGACACCAATAACAAAAGCGAGCAGCCTTTCGGCATCCATGACTTGCCGCCCATGCCGCGCGGCTATACCTGACAGGCGGAGACGGGTTGAGCGTGATCGCGTTTGTATCGCTCGTGCTGGGTTTGCTGGTGGCATGGGGGCTTGCGTATACGCGCGCCTCTGCCGTCGCGTGGACCGCCGCCGTCGCGGTCGGTCTTCTTTTCCTGACCTACAACGCTGATCCGGGTCCGTTCGGGACGGCTTTGTTGTGGGTGCTGTTTGGCGCGAGCGCATGCTTGTTGATCGTCAAACCGTGGCGCCGCCGGTTCGTTTCGAAGGCCATCTTGCGCTGGTTCCGGACCGCTCTGCCGCAGGTTTCCCAGACCGAACAGGAGGCGCTCGACGCCGGCACGGTGTGGTGGGACGGAGAACTCTTCAGCGGCAATCCCGACTGGCGACGATTGCTGGCGTTTCCGATGCCGCGACTTTCGGAAGAGGAAAAGGCTTTCCTGGACGGGCCGGTCGAACAGTTGTGCGCCATGCTGGACGACTGGAAGATCACGCACGAGCTTTACTACCTTCCGCCGGAGGTGTGGAAGTTCATCAAGGAAAAAGGTTTTCTCGGGATGATCATCCCCAAGGCCTATGGCGGACTGGGCTTCTCGGCGCTGGCGCATTCCGAGGTGGTCACGAAACTCACGACGCGAAGCGGGACCGGCGCGGTATCCGTAATGGTGCCCAACTCACTGGGGCCGGCGGAACTGCTGCTTCATTACGGTACCGAAGCACAGAAGAACCACTATCTGCCGCGGCTCGCGAAGGGAGCAGAAATACCGTGCTTCGCGCTGACCGGTCCGGAGGCCGGTTCGGATGCGAGTTCGATACCCGACATGGGAATCGTCTGCAAAGGCAGCTTTCAGGGCAGGGCGGATGTACTCGGAATACGGATCAACTGGGAGAAACGCTATATCACGCTCGGGCCGATAGCGACGCTGTTGGGCCTCGCCTTCAAGCTTTACGATCCGGATCACCTGCTCGGACAGAAAGACGACATCGGCATAACGCTTGCACTGATTCCGACCAGCACTCCGGGGGTGAGCATCGGACGGCGTCACTTCCCCCTCAATTCCGCCTTCTTCAACGGTCCCAATACCGGCAAGGATGTCTTCATTCCGATGGACTGGGTTATCGGGGGCGAGGCGCACGTCGGCCAGGGCTGGCGCATGCTGATGAACTGCCTGGCGGCGGGGCGCTCGATATCGCTGCCCGCAAACAGTGTCGGCATCGCGAAGCTGGCGACGCTGACGACGGGCGCCTATGGGCGGGTCCGAATCCAGTTCCGCACGCCCATCGGTCGCTTCGAAGGCGTGGAAGAAGCGCTCGCCCGCATCGGCGGACATACCTACATGATGGATGCGGCGCGGATCATGACGGCGGGCGCCATCGACAGCGGCGAAAAACCCGCGGTCATCTCCGCCATCGTCAAATATCATCTCACCGAGCGCGGGCGCATGGTGATCAACGATGCGATGGACGTGCACGGCGGCAAGGCGATCTGCATGGGCCCGAGGAACTACCTGGGGCGCTCCTACCAGCAGGTGCCGATCGCGATTACCGTGGAGGGTGCGAATATCCTCACCCGCTGCATGATCATATTCGGCCAGGGTGCAATACGCGGGCATCCGTATATCCTCAAGGAAATCGAGGCGACGCGGGAAAGCGATCCCGAAAAAAGCGTGCACGACTTCGATGCCGCGTTCTTTGGCCATCTCGGGTTCATCGTGAGCAACGCGGCACGCGCGGTTTTCCTGGGGCTGACCGGCGCGCGATTCGTCGCCGTTCCGGGCACTGCCGATACCCGCCGCTACTACCGGCAGCTTACGCGCTGGAGTGCCGCGTTCGCGTTCGCAGCGGACCTTGCCATGCTGCTGCTCGGCGGACAGCTGAAGCGCAGGGAAAAACTCTCGGCACGGCTGGGCGACGTGTTGAGCCAGCTGTATCTGTGTTCCGCAACGTTGAAGCGCTATGAGGATTCCGGTTGCCCGCGCGACGAGCTGCCGTTGCTGCACTGGGCGCTGCAGGATGCGCTGTTCCGGCTGCAAACGGCTTTTACCGGACTGGCGGACAACTTCCCGGGGCGCCTCGCGCGGTTGCTGCTGCGGCTTACCGCTTTTCCGCTCGGCGCTCCGCACGTCCCGCCTAGCGATGAGCTGGGGCATCAGGTTGCGGCCATCCTGCTGGAGCCTTCGGCGGTTCGCGATCGGCTCACGAGCGGCGTATACATTCCCCAGGATTCCGAGCAGCCGATTGCGCAACTCGAGCAGGCGTTGCGGGCTGCGATCGGTGTCGAGGGCGTTTACGCGCGCATCTATGCCGCAGCGCGAGAAGGGCGCATCAGCGGCAGAACGCCGGACGAGCTGGCTGCGCGGGCGGAGGAGGCGGGAGTGATTCAGGGCACGGAGCTGCAGGCGCTTGCAAGAGCGAAGTCGTTGCGGCGCGCAGTCATCATGGTGGACGACTTTCCTCCCGATTTCGGCAAGGAGGACACCGTGGAGCCGGATGCCGTCGGATTTGGACCTGCGCGCAAGATGGCTTGATCAAACCGCCCCGTTGGCGCCGCGCAACGCCGGGACGGCAGGGAAGGAGGAAAATGATGTTACCAGACCAGTCGCACGTCATCGCGGCTGAATCGGCCCGCACGCTCGACGGACTGTTCCGCGAGCGGGCGAAGCGTACGCCGGACCTCGTGGCATGCCGCCACTACAACGATCAGCACGGCAATTGGCGCGACTACACGTGGGGACACCTGGCGCACCAGGTGCGGCGCTGGCAACTCGCCCTGGAGCGCGATGGACTGCGCGCGGGTGACCGGGTGGCGGTCATGCTGCGCAACTCCCCCGAGTGGGTCATTTTCGATCAGGCCGCGCTGGGCATGGGGCTGGTGGTCGTGCCGCTCTATACGCAGGACCGTCCGGACAACGTCGCTTACATCGTTCAGGACGCCGGATGCAAGGTGCTGCTGTTCGAAAGTGCCGAGCAATGGCAGAGCCTGCGCGAAGTGCGCGCACAGCTTTCGGGGCTGACGCGCATCCTCGCGGTGCACGCCGGGGTGAACGATGCCGCCGAACCGCGCCTGCAATCGATCGGGGAGTGGTTGCCGGATGAGGGCGGCGACCTGAGAAGCGTTCCGACCGACAGGAACGCGCTTGCAACGATCGTCTACACATCCGGCACGACCGGGCGACCCAAGGGCGTGATGCTCTCGCACAACAACATCCTGAGCAACGTCGCGGCCTGCCTTTCGGTGTTGACACCGCGCCCGGACGACGTGTTTCTGTCGTTCCTGCCGCTGTCCCACACGTTCGAACGTACCTGCGGGTATTACCTCGCGGTGATGACCGGCGCCAGCACTGCGTATTCGCGCTCCATCCCTCAGCTTGGGGAGGATCTGCAAACGATTCGCCCGACGCTCCTGATCTCGGTGCCGCGCATCTACGAGCGCGTCTACGCTACGATCCGTGCCAGGCTCGCGGAGGGGCCGGCATTTCGCCGGAAGCTGTTCGAGCTCGCCATCGACGTGGGCTACGCGCGTTTCGAGCACGCGCAGCAGCGCGGGGCCTGGCAGGCCGCATTCCTGCTGTGGCCGGCGCTCGATGCGCTGGTCGCCAGTAAGATTCGGGCGCGGCTCGGCGGGCGGTTGCGCGCTGCGATATCCGGAGGGGCCGCATTGCCGCCCGAGATATCCCGCGTTTTCATCGGCCTGGGCATCACCGTGCTACAGGGCTACGGCCTGACGGAGACCAGCCCCGTCTCCTGCGCGAATTACCCGGATGACAATCTGCCGGCGAGCGTAGGCAAGGCGGTGCCTGGCGGAGAAGTGAAGATCGGCGCCAATAACGCCCTCATGATCAAAGGGCCCAACGTGATGCTCGGATACTGGAACAACGAGGCGGCGACGCGGCAGATGATCCAGCCCGACGGCTGGCTCAATTCCGGCGACACCGCGCGCATCGACGAGCGAGGGCACGTTTTCATCACCGGCAGGCTGAAGGAAATCATCGTGCTTTCCAACGGCGAAAAAGTGCCGCCGATGGACATGGAAGCCGCGATGTTGCGCGACCCGCTGTTCGAGCAGGTCATGCTGCTCGGCGAAGGGAAACCTTATTTGAGTGTCGTGGCAGTAATCAACGCCGATCAGTGGCAGAAATTGTGCGCCGAGCATAAGCTCGATGGCGCGGCGCCCGGGCTGCTGAACTCGAAACAGGCGCAGGAGATCGTGTTGGGGCGGATTGCACAGAAGCTGCGCGAATTCCCCGGGTACGCGCAGGTGCGCCGCGCACAACTGACCTGCGAGCCGTGGACGGTCGAAAACGGTATGCTGACGCCGACCATGAAACTGAAACGCGCGAAGGTCATGGAAAAATTCAATGCCGAGATCGACGCCATGTATGCGGGGCATTAGAGGGCTGTGGCGCCGATGAACGAACCCGCGGACGCCCAGCTTCACGGCAAGGAGCCCACGCTGCGCGTCGTGCCCATGCCGGCGGACGCCAATCATACGGGCGACATCTTCGGCGGCTGGATCATGGCTCAGGTCGATATCGCCGGCAGCATTCCGGCGGTGCGGCGCGCCAAGGGGCGCGTTGCCACCGTCGCCGTGAATTCGTTCGTGTTCAAGAAACCCGTGCTGATCGGTGATGTCGTGAGTTTTTATGCGGAAGTCGTTCGCGTCGGGCGCACCTCGATCACGGTCAACGTGGAGGTATATGCCCAGCGCAGACCGCTCATCGACGAGTTCGTCAAGGTCACCGAGGCCACGTTTACCTATGTCGCGGTGGATGACGAACGCCGGCCGCGTGTCGTGCCGTCAGACGATTGAACGGGGCAGACCAGGCGTAACATTAACGTGTCGCGAGGCGCGCCATGCATGACGCTGGCTCGCTGTAGAGGAGAGTTCATGAACATCGGCAGAAAACGGGTGGCAGTCGCGGTGGCCTTGGCGGTTGGGAGCAGCAGCGGTGCATACGGCTCCGGTTTTCAACTGATGGAACAGAACGCGAGCGGGCTCGGCAATGCCTATGCCGGACAGGCTGCGGCCGCCGAGAACGCGAGCACCGTGTTCTTCAATCCGGCCGGGATGACGCGCGTGCCCGGAAGGCAGGCGGTCTTGGCGCTGAATGCCATAGGACCCTCCGCGGAATTCTCGAACTCCGGCGGTTCCACCGCGCCCCTGGGCTTGCCGTCTCCCGGCGGCAACGGTGGTGATGCGGGCGGCTGGGCCGCGGTGCCGAACGCCTACCTCAGCTGGCAGCTCACCCCCCGCTTATGGTTCGGCCTCGGACTCAGTGTGCCTTTCGGTCTCAAGACCGAGTACGACCAGGGCTGGTTCGGTCGCTTCCAGTCGCAGAAGTCGGAGATCAAGACCATCGACGTCAATCCCAGCGTCGCATTCAAAGTGAACGATGCGCTGTCAGTGGGCGCGGGCATCAGCTATCAGCGCGCCGAAGTAAAGGTCGATCGGTCAGCGGTCCTGGTGGTACCCGTCGAATCGAGGGCGCAAATCGACATCGACGACAGCCAGTGGGGTTTCAATCTGGGGGTGCTGGTCAATCTCAGTCCAAGCACCCGTATCGGCCTGGCCTATCGTTCAGCCATGGATTACGACCTTACCGGAAGCATCCGATTTTCCAATGTCCCGGTGGTGGGCACGGCGACCAACGGCGTGCGCGCCAATGCCGAGCTGCCCGACACGATTTCATGGGCCATCGCGCACAACCTCAATCCGCGGTGGGAGTTGCTGGCCGATATCACCTATACCCGGTGGAGCAAAATCAAGGCCGTTCCCCTGGTCACCACCAGCGGCTCCCCGGTCGTCCCGGCCGCCGGTGTGACGCTGGACACCTTCAATTTTCAGTTCAAGGACACCTATCGAGTCGGAATCGGCGCGAATTACCGATGGAGCGATGCGTTTACACTCAAGCTCGGCGCTGCGTACGACAAAAGCCCGGTCGAAGACCGCTTCCGCCTGACCTTCCTTCCGGACAACGACCGCACCTGGCTCGCGATCGGGGGACAATACCGGATGTCCAGGCAGGCTACCCTCGACTTCGGCTATGCACACCTTTTCGTCAAGGACGGGTCCATCAACCAGCAGCGCGGTGTGGCCACCTTGCCGCTACAGGGTAGCGTGATCGGCAGCTACGAGAATCACGTGAACATCATCAGCGCGCAGTTCAGCTATTCATTCTGATGGTTTCTCCGCCTTTGGTCGTTCGCCAGGCCGCGGTCCTCGGCGCCGGCGTGATGGGGGCGCAGATCGCGGCGCATCTGGTCAACGCCAACGTCCCGGTAATCCTGTTCGAGCTGCCACCCAAAGAGGGAAGTCCGAACGCCAACGCCGAGAAAGCGATAGACGGCCTCAGGCGGCTCGAGCCCAGTCCGCTTGCCGTGCCGTCCCGCGCCGGATACATACGGCCGGCGAATTACGGCCAGCACTTGCCTTTGCTCGCCGACTGCGACCTGGTGATCGAGGCGATCGCCGAGCGCATGGACTGGAAATCCGACCTCTATGCAAGAGTGGCCCCGCATCTCGGGCCGCGTGTCATTTTTGCCAGCAACACGTCGGGGTTGTCCATCAATCAGCTCGCCCAGGCACTGCCTCCGGAAATCCGGCCGCGTTTCTGCGGCGTGCATTTTTTCAATCCCCCGCGCTACATGCATCTGGTCGAATTGATAGGATGCCGCGATACGCGAACGGAGGTTCTGGACGAGCTCGAGAAGTTTCTCGTCACCACGCTCGGCAAGGGAGTCGTCCGCGCCAGGGATACGCCGAACTTCATCGCCAATCGCGTCGGCGTATTCGCGATGCTCGCCACCCTGCATCACGCGCAACGCGTGGGGCTGGGATTCGATGTCGTCGATGCGCTGACCGGGTCGCTCATCGGGCGACCCAAGAGCGCGACGTTCCGCACGGCGGACGTGGTCGGGCTGGACATCTTCGCGCACGTCGTCAATACGATGAAGGATGCGTTGCCCGGCGATCCCTGGCATCGCTATTACGCTGTGCCGGAGTGGCTCCAGCAACTCATCGCGCAGGGCGCGCTGGGGCAGAAGACGAGGCGTGGCGTGTATCAGAAACGCGGCAGCGAGATCCACGTTCTCGATCTCGGGAGGGCCGGTTATCGCCTGGCGGAGCCCAGGGCCGACGAAACCGTCGTCGAGATACTCAGGAACCGCAACGCCGGCGAGCGCTTCGAACAGCTCCACGCCTCCTCGCACCCGCAGGCCCGGTTTCTGTGGTCCATCTTCCGGGATACGTTTCATTACTGCGCGGTCCATCTCGCCGAAATCGCCCATAACGCGCGCGATCTCGATCTCGCGATCCGCTGGGGGTTCGGATGGAGTCAGGGGCCCTTCGAAATCTGGCAGGCAGCAGGCTGGGGGCGGATCGCGGGCTGGATAGCGGATGATATCGCCGCCGGACAGGCCATGGCGGAAGTGCCCCTCCCGGAGTGGGCCCGCGATGCGCAACGCAGCGCGGTCCATACGCCACGAGGTTCGTACGCCCCGCAGACCGGTACTTACGAGGCACGCTCGCGCCTGCCCGTGTACCGGCGCCAGTCGTTTCCGGACCGCCTGCTTGGCGAGAGCATCCAGTACGGCGAGACCGTGTTCGAGACCGATGCCGTTCGCTGCTGGCACACCGGGGACGATATCGCGATCGTCAGCTTCAAAAGCCGCATGCACACCATCGGCGACGACGTGCTGGAGGGCGTGCTGCAGGCGATCGACGAAGCGGAGCACCGGTATATGGGGCTCGTGATCTGGCAGACGGAGCCGCCGTTCTCGGTTGGCGCCAATCTCAAGAAGACGCCTGCGGGCGGCGCAACCCCCGGGCAGGCATCGACCGTGGGGCGGTTTCTCAAACAGTTTCGCCGTGCTGCAGAGTCCACGGTGCTCAAGGCGGCACACGCCCTCAACGTCGCGGACAAGCTCATGGCGGGCAAGCTTGCCGAAGTGGAGCAGCTCGTCGCAGCGTTTCAGGAGACCACGCAAAGACTGAAGTACTCCATGGTGCCCACCGTGGCGGCGGTGGACGGGCTCGCGCTGGGCGGCGGTTGCGAGTTCATCATGCATTGCGACCGCGCCGTCGCCACGCTGGAGAGCTACATCGGCCTGGTGGAGGCCGGCGTGGGGCTGCTGCCTGCGGGCGGCGGCTGCAAGGAGTTCGCGCTGCGCGCCGTGCAGGATGCCAAGGGTGGCGACATGTCGCCTTTCCTGCAAAAGTATTTCAAGGCGGTGGCCATGGCGGAAGTCGCGCGCAGCGCCGAGCACGCCCGCGAACTCGGTTATCTACGCGCCACGGACCGCATCGTGATGAACCGCTTCGAGCTGCTCGATATCGCCAAGGCCGAGTTGCGCGCGCTCGCGGCGGCATATCGGCCGCCGCTGCGAGCGACCGCCATTCCGGTCGCCGGTCGCAGTGCGATTTCGACCATCAAGGCGTTCATGGTCAATATGCTCGCAGGCGGCTACATCTCCGAGCACGACTACCTGATCGGCACCAAAATCGCCATCGTCATGTGCGGCGGAGAACTCGACGGCGGCGCTTTGGTCGACGAACAGTGGTTTCTCGACCTGGAGCGACAGCATTTCATGGAACTCATCGCGACCCAGAAGAGCCAGGCCCGGATCGAGCACATGCTGAAAACCGGAAAACCGTTGAGAAATTAGGATTACGTTATGGCGAGACAGGTGCAGGAAGCATACATCGTCGCGGCGACCAGGACGCCGGTGGGCAAGGCGCCGCGCGGCATGTACCGCAACACGCGCCCGGACGACATGCTGGCGCACGCGCTCAGGAGCGCGCTGAACCGGTGCCCGGGCCTCGAGGCCGGCGCCATTGAAGACGTGATCGTCGGCTGCGCGATGCCCGAAGCGGAGCAGGGCATGAACGTGGCGCGCATCGGGCTGCTCCTCGCAGGCTTTCCCGACAGCGTGTCCGGCATGACGATCAACCGGTTTTGCTCTTCCGGGCTGCAGGCGGTTGCCCTTGCAGCCGACCGCATCCGGCTTGGCGAGGCGGAGGTGATGATCGCGGCGGGCACCGAGAGCATGAGCATGGTGCCGATGGGCGGCAACAAACCGAGCTTCGGTCCGGCGATCTTCGAGAAGGACGAAAATGTTGCCATCGCGTACGGAATGGGGATCACCGCGGAAAAGGTCGCTGCGCGGTGGAAGGTCTCGCGCGAAGAGCAGGATTTTTTCGCGGCGGAAAGCCATCGCCGCGCCGTGCATGCGACCGATTCCGGGGAATTTCGCAATGAAGTGACGCCGTTTCCGCTGACCGAGCGGGTTGCGGATCTGGAAGCGCGCGAGATCCGGGTGAAGACGCGGGATGTGACGAGCGACGAGGGGCCGCGGCGCGACACGTCGCCGGAAGCCCTGGCGCGGTTGAAGCCCGCGTTTGCGGCGAAGGGCAGCATTACCGCGGGCAACAGTTCGCAGATGTCCGATGGCGCCGGTGCGGTGATCGTGATGAGCGAGTCGGCGATGAAGCGTTACGGGCTCACGCCGCTCGGGCGCTTCATGGGTTACGCCGTCGCCGGCGTGCCGCCGGAAATCATGGGCATCGGCCCGGTCAAGGCGATCCCGAAAGTGCTGAACGGCGTCGGCCTTGCTCTCGAAGACGTGGACTGGATCGAGTTGAACGAAGCGTTTGCCGCGCAGTCGCTTGCAGTGATCCAGGAGACGGGACTGGATCGAATGCGGGTCAACCCGCTGGGCGGCGCGATCGCGCTCGGACATCCTCTTGGCGCAACGGGCGCCATTCGCGTCGCGACGCTGCTGCACGGCCTCAAGCGGCACAGGAAGAAGTACGGGATGGTGACGATGTGCATCGGCACCGGCATGGGGGCGGCCGGGGTATTCGAAGCGCTGTGACGCTCAGGCGCTCTCAGGCGATGGCGGCGATCGGTGCCGGGCGCGCGATACCGAATCCCTGCACGTAATCGATCTCGATCTCGCGCAGCATGTCGAGCGTCTCGCGCGTCTCGACGAATTTCGCGACCGCCCGCAGGCCCACCTTCTGGCAGGCGAGGCTGATGGCCCATGCCTTGATCAGCTCCGTCGGATCGCGGTGGATGTTCTGCACGATCGAGCCGTCGATCTTCAGATAATCGACGGCGAGACCGGTGAGATGGGCGAACGACACCCTTACGCCGCCGAAATTGTCCACCATGATGCGGCATTCCGGCTTCACCGCCGCGACGAAGCGGTGAACGCTTGCATGGCGTTCGATGATGTCCTGCTCGTCGATTTCGAAGCAGAGCGCCCGATACGGGTACCCGGAGCGGTCCACTTCGCTGCGGATGAATTCGGGGAAGGCGGGATCGTCGAGCGCAGCCCGGGACACGTTGACGCACATCATGGGAAGGCGCTCCGCCGGACGCTCCCTTTGCCGCGCGGCGCCCCACAAGGCGAGCGCCCGAATGACCCATCGGTCCAGTTTCTCGGTCATGCCCAGGCTGTCGGCGAGATCCAGGAATCCGCCCGGGGGCAGCAGGTTGTCCTCCTCCTGCTTGAGCCGCAGCAGCACCTCGTAGCATTGCGGTTCCGTCACGCCGGATCTCACCGCGACGATCTTCTGCGCGAGCAGGAGAAACTGATCGTGATGGAGGGCGTGCTCGAGCATCGCCCGCGGGTCGTCCGAACCCATCAGGCGCTTGCCCATCAGGCTGAGATAGAGCGCCTGACCGCCGTCCGCCGGCGCGCCCTCCGCGCCCGGGCTGCGCACGCCGTCGCCGTTGGCGGCCGTGCCGTCGCCGTCTCGAGCTGATTTTTCCATCACATGTTGGGGTAGTTCGGGCCGCCGCCGCCTTCGGGCGTCACCCACACGATGTTCTGCGTCGGGTCCTTGATGTCGCAGGTCTTGCAATGCACGCAGTTCTGCGCGTTGATCTGCAGGCGCGGCGTGCCATCGGGCTCGCGGACGATCTCGTAGACGCCCGCCGGGCAATACCGCTGCTCCGGCGCATCGTAGAGCTCGAGATTGACCTTGATCGGCACCGTGCCGTCCTTGAGCCGGAGATGGCAGGGTTGGTCTTCATTGTGGTTGGTATTGGAGATGAAAACCGAGGACAAGCGGTCGAACGTGATGACGCCGTCGGGCTTGGGATAGTCGATGGGGCGCGATTCGTGTTTCGTCTTGAGCGATTCGTGATCCGTGTGCTGGTGATGCAGGGTCCATGGCGCGCGTCCGCGAAAGACGATCTGATCTATCCCGACCATCAGCGTGCCGGTGATGAGACCCTTGCTCATCCACGGCTTGAAATTGCGCGCGCGATGCAGTTCCTCATGCAGCCAGCTCGCGCGAAATGCATCGGGGTAATCCGTAAGCTCGTCGCCCGCATCGCCGGCGACGATAGCGGCGAAGGCGGCCTCCGCCGCCAGCATGCCCGACTTCATCGCCGCATGCGACCCTTTGATGCGCGAGGCGTTGAGGAATCCGGCATCGTCGCCGATGAGGCAGCCGCCGGGAAACGCGAGCTTGGGCAATGACTGCAGTCCGCCCGCCGCGATGGCGCGCGCCCCGTAGGCAACGCGTTTTCCATTTTCGAAGAACGGCCGGATGGCGGGATGCGACTTGTAGCGCTGAAACTCTTCGTACGGGTTCAGGAACGGATTGCTGTATCCGAGGCCGACCACGAAACCCACGGACACCAGGTTGTTCTCCATGTGATAGAGAAAGGAACCGCCGTAGGTATCGTTTTCGAGCGGCCAGCCCGCCGTATGCACCACCAGGCCCGTCCGGTGCCGCTCGGGCTGAATTTCCCACAGCTCCTTGAGCCCGATGCCGTACACCTGCGGGTCCGAGCGCTCGCAAAGCGCGAAGTGGCGCTGTAACTGCCGTCCGAGGTGTCCGCGACAGCCCTCGGCAAAGAAGGTGTACTTGGCGTGCAGCGCCATGCCGAGCTGAAAAGAAGCGGTCGGCTTGCCGTCGCGCCCGACGCCCATGTCGCCGGTTGCGACGCCCGTCACCTGGCCCTCGCTCCCGTACAGTATTTCGGCGGCCGGAAAGCCGGGAAAAATCTCCACGCCCAGCGCTTCGGCTTGCTGTCCCAGCCAGCGGCAGACGTTGCTCAAACTCACCACATAATTGCCATGGTTCTGAAAGCATGCCGGAAGCATAAAGCCGGGCACCCTCAGCGCGCCGCTTTCCGTCAGGAACATGAAACGATCCTCGCCGACCGGCGCATTGAGTGGTGCACCGAGTTCGCGCCAATTCGGAAAAAGTTCGTTCAGCGAGCGCGGATCCATCACGGCGCCCGACAGGATATGCGCGCCCACCTCGGAGCCTTTTTCCAGCACGCACACGCTGATCTCGTGCCCGCGCTCGCCCGCGAGCTGTTTCAGCCGGATGGCCGCCGCGAGGCCGGCCGGTCCGGCGCCGACGACTACGACGTCGTATTCCATCGATTCGCGTTCAGGCACTTCCGGCTCCTCGCTGTGTGGAAGTTCTGCCGGCCATTATACCGTCTGCGTTTGACGCAACGCGCGGGCGTACGCTCGACTTATCGAGGTGTATCGAGGATCGCGTGCGCGGCACGAAGACCGCTCCGCACCGCGCCCTCCAGTGTCGCAGGGTAGTCGCTGGCGACGTAGTCCCCGGCGAGATGGAATCCGGAAAGCGGCGTTTTTGAGGCGGGGCGCTGGACATCGACGGTGCAGGCGAAACTCGCGCGCTTTTCCGCGATCACGCGATGCCACGCCAGGTCAGGGAGCGGACCGAAGCGTTCGGCAACTTCGGCGTGCACCCGTCGGGCGAGCTCGTCCTGCGCCAGCTCCTGGTGCGGGCCCGCAGCGCTGATCACCGCGGCGACCAGCCCGGTCTGTCCGCATATCGCCTCACGATCGAACACCCAATGCGAAAGTCCGTCGGCGATTCCCACCATCGGCGCGGGAAGGCGTACGCGGTCCGTAAACTGAAGATAGACCGAGTGGATCGGCTGATACTGAAAGCGCGTAACCTGCTGCGTGATTTCGTGCAGCTCCGGGATCTCGGAGATAATGGGCGGCAGCCGATGCGGCGACAATGCGCACACCACATGAGTGTATTGATGCCTATTTCCGCGGGCAACGACGGTATAGGTGCCCCGCTCGTGAACGAGAGCAGACACGGTATGCGCGAGCAGAATTTCACCGTCGCGCGCGCGGACGTAGCTCGCCGCGGGCTCGGGGAACAGCGTCGTCAGGTCGTGCCGCGCGACCAGCAGGTCGCTGCTACCCGCCGCTGCGTCAAGCCCGTCCCGCAGTACGTTGAGAAACACCCGTGCGGACGCTTGATCCATCGGCGTGTTGAGCGCGCTCACGCATAGCGGCCGCCACAGACCGCGCACCATGGCGGCATCCTGCCGGTGGCGGGCGAGCAGAGCGGCCACGCTCATGTCGTGGTCGAGACGGAAGCCGCACCCGCGCATCGCGAGCACGAAGCGTAAGGCTGCATATCGCGCCGGCAGGGTGACGCCGCGCGCGGTGAGCAGTGCGGCGGCAAGATGCAAGGGCGGAGGGAGGTGCGGCACGCGCATGCGAAATTCGCCGTGCATGCGCCAATCGAGCGGCAGCCGCAGCAGCGCTCGTTCCGGCGCGTCATTGACCAGCCTGACCAGACGCAGCACTTCGCTGCACGCGCCGATCAGCACGTGCAACCCGTTGTCGAGAACGGTGGCGCGGTAGTCCACGCGCCGCGCCCGCCCACCGAGGTGGCCGGCGGCTTCGTATACCGTCACTGAAACGCCGCGCTCGGCGAGGGTTGCGGCGGCAGCCATACCGGCGTAACCGCCGCCCAATACGGCGACTCTCATGGGAAGTTCACGCGCCCGGCCCTATGGCGGGCAGCGCGGGCCGATCAGACTGCGCTCGCGGTGGCGCGCGCGCTGTGGTCCGATGTTACGGGGACGGCCGCGCCGGGCCATACCGGCGCGGGCACGTAAACATGGCCGTCGAAAATGCGCCGCGCGGTGCGGATCAATGCCGCACGCCGCATGACGGGGGGCGTGCCACCCAGCTCGACGTCGAGATCGATTGCAATCATTCCAGAGGGGTGTTCGATGCTGACGATGCCCTGCGGGGCGGGCGACAGCGGGGCGATCTGCGCGGCCACCGTTCCCGGGATCGCGCAGGCGCAAGCCACACAGACGGTGCCCGTGACCGCATGCGCCTTGTGACAGGAATAGGGGACAAAGTAACGCGACGCGAGGGTGCCGCCGTTGCGCGGTTTCGCCAGCAAACCGATCTTGGGCACGACGAGCTTCGAGACGTCGCCCATTCCCATCAACTGGCCCGCCTTGCGGCGGATGGGCTCCATGCGCGCGTAGAGATCGCGATCCGCGTCGAGCTCGGCAGCGGTTTCATGGCCGGTCTTTCCGAACTGTTCCGCGCGCATGAGGATCATCGGCATGGCCACGTCGACGCATCTGACCTCGATACCGTCGATCACGTCGAGCGGCCGCCCGGTGGGCAGCAGCTTTCCGGTCACGGAGCCGATGGCGCTTTTGAAGTTGAGCTTCACCGGCGCTGCCGTTCCCGGCACCCCGTCTATCGCCGCGTCGCCCTCGTAGGTGACCTCGCCCCCCGGGGTCTGAACAATCGCCTCCACCAGGGCCTGGGTGTTCACGTTGAAAATACGCACCGTGGTTTCCGGGTGGCGCGCCGGCACGAGCCCCGCCTCGATAGCAAACGGTCCCACGGCGACCAGCATGTTGCCGCAGTTGGGCTTGGTATCGACGAGCTTTTCGTTGATCAGGACCTGGGCGAACAGGTAATCGACGTCCGCGTTGGCGTGCCGCGATTTGCTGATCATGGCGACCTTGCTGGTGAGCGGGTTCGCGCCGCCGATGCCGTCGACCTGGTAATCGTGCGGCGAGCCCATTGCGGCCAGCAACACTTCATCGCGCTGCCTGGGATCGGAGGGCAGATCGGAAGTCATGAAAAACGGCCCGCGCGACGTGCCGCCGCGCATCAATACGCACGGTATCCTGGTCTGCATAGCGATGCTCCGATGTAAAACGCTGTTGCGACATTATAAGACCAACGGGTCCGTCCGCCGGCCGCTCAGAAGGCATAGCGACGAAGTCCGCCATCGACCGGCAGAACGGCGCCCGTGATGTAGCGTGCCAGGGGCGAAGCGAGAAAAACGGCAAGACACGCGAGTTCCTCCGGCTCTCCGTACCGCCCGACCGGTATCTCGGTGGCGGATTGCGCGGCGCGAAATTCTTCCGGGTATTTGCGGCGGATCTGTTCACTCATGATCCGCCCCGGCGGAATGCAGTTGACCGTGATGCCGTGCTTGCCCACTTCCCGCGACAGGCCCTTGGACCAGGCGTGGACCGCTGCCTTGGCCGGCGTCGCGGCGATGAGATGATCCGGCTCCGATTTGCCGGAGATATTGATGATGCGCCCCCAGCGCCGCTCTATCATTCCGGGGAGCACCGCGTGGGTGAGCTGGCGCACGCGGACGAAGTTGAGCGTCATCGCGTAATGCCATTCCTCTTCGGGCGCGTCGATCGGTATGGGCGGGCGGCTGCCACCCGCGGAGTTCACCAGGATGTCGACGTGCCCCAGCGCGCTGCGTGCGGCATCGGCAAGCCGTTGCGGCGCGGCCTCTTCGAGAACGTCGACCTCCACGATGTGCGGCGCCTGAGCGCCGGCGCTCACGATTTCCTCGCCCAGCGACTCGAGCAGATTGCGCCGGCGTGCCGCAATGCTGAGCGCCACCCCTTCGGCGGCGAGGCCTTTTGCAATCGCGCGGCCGATGCCCATGCTGGCGCCGGTAACCAGTGCGGTCTTTCCTCTGAGCTGCAAGTCCATCGATCTTCACTCCATCGAAACAAAATCAGGCATGCGCCGCTCGCGCCGGCTTACCTTCAACTCTTCACCCACGTCTTCCAGGCGATCCACAGCTTGCGGATCGGCGTAAGCGCGGTGCGCCGCGTCAGTACGCGACAGCCATCGGCCCTGATCTCATCGAGCAGGGTGCGATAGATCGCCGCCATCACGAGACCGGGCCGTTGCGAACGCCGATCCGGCGCGGGGAGCGTTTCCAAGGCGCGGCGATAGAACTCCACGGCGCGCGCGATCTGGAATTCCATGAGGCTGCGGAAGTTTGCGGTTTCCCGCGCCGCCATGATATCGGCGGCAGAAACGCCGTATCGCTGCAATTCCTCGCGCGGCAGGTAGATGCGCCCGCGCCGTGCGTCTTCGCCGACGTCGCGAATGATATTGGTGAGCTGGAATGCAAGGCCGAGATCGCGGGCGTAATCCAGGGTACGCGCATCGCGGTAACCGAAGATCTCGGCGGACAGCAGCCCGACCACGCTCGCCACGCGGTGACAATAGAGACGCAGGGATGCAAAGTCGGCATAGCCGGCATGATCCAGGTCCATCTCCATGCCGTCGATGATTTCCTGGAGCCGTTCCTGTGGCAGGCTGAAACGGTCTTTCACTGCCGCCAGCGCGATGGCGACCGGATGGCTGGGGCGCCCGCCGTAGACCTGCGCCACTTCGCCGCGCCACCAGGCGAGCTTGAGGCGCGCCACACCGGCATCCGTGCATTCGTCGACCACGTCGTCCACTTCGCGGCAGAACGCGTAAAGCGCCGTGATGGCGCGGCGCCGCTCCGGCGGCAGAAAGAGAAAACTGTAATAGAAGCTCGATCCGCTCTGCGCCGCCTTGGCCTGGCAATATTCCTGCGGAGTCATCGCAACGCGCGCAGCAGCATCAGGGGCCAGTCGAATGCCCGCAGCACCGGGCGCCTGCGAAAGACGTCACCTCTTGCCCGGGCGATCTTTTCCAGTATCCGGTCGCCGCCGGCAATGATCATGCGCATTTCCATGCCGATCCGACCCGGGAGCGCGCTGCCGAGCGGGGCACCCGAATAGAGCAGTTCGCGCGTCCGCGCGATCTGAAACGCGATGAACGCCGGCCAGTTTCCTGCCGCGTCCTCTCCTGCGATCTGCTGTTCGGTGATCCCGAAGCGCGCCATTTCGTCCTGCGGCAGGTAAATGCGATCCTTGCGATAGTCCACCGCGACATCCTGCAGAAAGTTGATCAGTTGCAGGCTCGAACAGATCGCATCGGAGTGGGCGATATTTTGTGGCGCGGGGCTGCCATACAGATGCAGCAGCAGGCGCCCCACCGGGTTCGCGGAACGGCGGCAGTAATCCAGCACTTCCCCGAAATTTGCGTAACGCGTCTTGGTCACGTCCTGCGCAAACGCGGACAGCAGATCGCGGAAGGCGGCGGTCGGCAGGCGATGGTCATGAATCACTTCGCCCAGCTCGGCGAACCAGGGAATGGTCGAGGGTTGTCCGGCTTCTATGCGGGAGATTTCGCTGCGAAACGACTCCAGACGGGCCAGCCGCTCCCCGCCGGGCAGGTCGCCCTCGTCCGCGAAGTCATCCGCTTCCCGGGCGAAGCGGTAAATGAGGGCCACCGGGCGGCGGAATCGGCGGGGAAGGAGGACCGAGCCGACCGGAAAATTTTCGTAGTGGTTGACCGCCATCCGCGGTATCGAAAACCGTA
>JBQTJV010000368.1:0-7231 GCA_052386775.1 Betaproteobacteria bacterium | reverse complement strand
GTATTATTTCCTGCCCAAGGCGGCGGAGCGGCCCGTGTTCAGCTATCGACTCTCCATTGTTCATTTCTGGGGTCTCATCTTTATTTACATCTGGGCTGGACCCCATAACATGCTCTACACCGCGCTGCCGGACTGGGCGCAGTCGGTCGGCATGCTGTTCTCGCTGATCCTGCTCGCGCCTTCGTGGGGCGGGATGATCAACGGCATCATGACGCTCTCCGGCGCCTGGCATAAGTTGCGCGACGATCCCATCCTCAAGTTCCTGGTGGTGTCGCTGTCGTTCTACGGCATGTCGACCTTCGAGGGCCCGATGATGTCGATCAAGACGGTCAACGCGCTCTCGCACTACACCGACTGGACCATCGGGCACGTGCACTCGGGCGCGCTTGGCTGGGTCGGGTTCATTTCCATGGGCAGTCTCTACTACCTCATTCCGCGCCTTTACGGACGGGTGGAGATGCACAGCATGCGGCTCGTCACGCTGCATTTCTGGATCGCGACCATCGGCATCGTACTTTACATCGCCGCGATGTGGATCGCCGGCGTCATGCAGGGCCTGATGTGGCGCGCGGTCGATACGGACGGCACGCTTACCTACAGCTTTGTCGAAAGCGTGAAGGCGAGCTATCCCTTCTACCTCATCCGGCTCGCCGGCGGTTTGATGTATCTGACCGGCATGCTGCTGATGGCGTACAACGTTTTCAAGACCGTGGCGGGCCAGCGCGCGGCGGAAGCGCCGATTCCGGCGGTGGCGGGAGCGCCCGCATGAGTGCACCGGCACCAGGAAGCCAGTCCGTGAACACCACCTCCAGGCATGACTTGATCGAGCGCAACCTGGGACTGCTCATCGTGCTGGTGATCCTCGTCGTCAGCGTCGGCGGACTGGTCGAAATCGTCCCGCTGTTCTTCCAGAAATCGACGACCCAGCCCGTGTCGGGTCTCAAGCCGTACTCGGCGCTGCAGCTTTCGGGCCGCGACCTCTACATCCGCGAGGGCTGCAACAACTGCCATTCGCAGATGATCCGGCCGTTTCGCGCCGAGACCGAGCGCTACGGCCACTACTCGGTCGCCGGCGAGTTCATCTACGACTACCCGTTCCTGTGGGGATCGAAGCGCACGGGACCGGATCTCGCGCGCGTCGGATTGCGCTATTCCGACGAGTGGCACCGCATTCACCTCAGCAACCCGCGCGACCTCGTGCCCGAGTCGAACATGCCCGCCTATGCATGGCTCGAGCGCACGCCGCTCGACGCGCGCGATCTGCCGGCGAAGATGAAGGCGCTGCGCAGGCTCGGCGTGCCATATACGGACCAGGACATCGCGGGTGCGGTGGACAGCGTAAAAGGCAAGACGGAAATGGACGCCATGATCGCCTATCTGCAGGGCCTGGGCACGGTACTCCGGAACGCGAGGTGACACTATGAATGCAATCCTGGTAAGCGCATGGACGACGGTGGTGATGTTGGTGGTTTTCATCGGCATCGTCCTGTGGGCATGGAGCAGCGCGCGCCGCGGGGACTTCGATGCTGCTTCGCGGTTGCCGCTTGAGGACAATGATTGCGTCATCGGGCGCAAGGGCTGCAACGAGTGCGGCAGGGCGTGCTCGGAATGAGCGATTTCACCAGCGAACTATGGAGCGTTTACATCGCGCTCATCACGGTGATCAGCATCATCGCCTGCGCGGTGCTGCTGAAGTCCCTGTCCACGCGGCGTATCGCGAAAACGGAGCAGGTGGACACCACCGGCCACACCTGGGACGAAGATCTCGCCGAGTGGAACAACCCGCTGCCGCGCTGGTGGATATGGCTGTTTTACATCACCATCATTTTCAGTCTCGGCTACCTCGTGCTGTATCCGGGGCTGGGAAGCTATCGCGGCTATCTGGACTGGACCTCGCACGGCCAGTACCAGGAAGAGCGGGCGATGGCAGCAGCAACGTACGGTCCGATATTCGAAAAGTTCGCCGGGCAGGATTTCGAGAAGGTCGCCGGCGACCCGCAGGCGAGGCAGATGGGGCAGCGGCTTTTTCTCACCTACTGTGCGCAATGCCACGGCTCGGACGCCGGCGGCTCGCGGGGCTTTCCCAGCCTGCGCGACAACGACTGGCTGTATGGCGGCGCACCCGAAGCGATCAAGACCAGCATCCGCGACGGCCGCAACGGCGTGATGCCGCCGCTTTCCGCGGCGGTCGGGGGCGAAGAGGGCGCACGGGATGTTGCGCACTACGTGCTGTCGCTCTCGGGGCGCACCTACGACCCGCTGCGCGCGCACCGCGGCCAGGCGAAGTTCGCGACAACCTGTGTTGCATGCCATGGCAAGGACGCCAAGGGAAACCAGGCGCTCGGTGCGCCCAATCTCACCGACGGGGTCTGGCTGCACGGCGGCTCGGAGCGCGCGATCGTCGAAACCATCATGAAGGGCCGGGGAATGCCGGCGGCGAGCGGCATCAGCGTCATGCCCGCGCATAAAGGACTGCTGGACGAGAGCAGGATCCACCTGCTCGCTGCCTACGTCTACGGCCTTTCGCGCGAGCGGAAGCCGTGAACCAGCCCGCAGCCAGGCTCGCCACTGTCAGCAACGAAGTCGAAACCGCACTGTATGAAGTGCGGAAAAAGATCTACCCGCGCGCGGTTCACGGCCGGTTCGCGGCGTGGCGCTGGGCGCTGGTGTGGCTGACGCAACTCGTGTTCTACGGCGTGCCGTGGCTCACCTGGGGCGGGCGCCAGGCTGTGCTGTTCGATCTCGGCGCGCGCAAGTTCTACATCTTCGGCTATGTCTTCTGGCCGCAGGACTTCATCTTCCTTACCGGGCTGCTCGTCATCTCGGCGCTCGCGCTCTTCCTCTTCACCGCGGTGGCAGGGCGATTGTGGTGCGGTTACGCCTGCCCGCAGACGGTGTATACCGAGATCTTCATGTGGATCGAGCGCATCGTGGAGGGCGATCGCCTGCGCCGCATGCGGCTCGATCGCTCGCCCTTGAACCGCCGCAAGTTCGCGCTCAAGGCGCTGAAGCACGCACTGTGGATTGCTCTCGCTTTGTGGACCGGCATCACGTTCGTCGGCTATTTCTCCCCGATACAGGTGCTGTGCGGCGAAATCGCGACCTGGTCGCTCGGGCCGTGGGAAACGTTCTGGATCCTGTTCTACGGCTTTGCGACCTACGGAAACGCCGGCTGGATGCGCGAGCAGGTATGCAAGTACATGTGCCCCTATGCGCGCTTCCAGGGCGTGATGTTCGACCGCGACACGCTGGTGATCACCTACGATGCCGCCCGCGGCGAGCCGCGCGGGGCCCGCAGCCGGAGCACGGACTACAGGTCGGCGGGGCTCGGCGCCTGCGTCGACTGCAACATCTGCGTTCAGGTCTGTCCCACCGGCATCGACATCCGCGACGGCCTGCAGTACGAGTGCATCGGCTGCGCCGCGTGCATCGACGGCTGCAACCAGGTGATGGACAAGATGAACTATGCGCGCGGGCTGATCCGGTACACGACGCCGATGGCGATGCGCGAAGGCGAGGCACCCGGTCGGTTCGCGCGCCGGCTGCTGCGGCCGCGGGTCGCGCTGTACGGTGCGCTGCTCGCGCTCGTGGCCGCCACGGTGATTGCGGGCCTGTACCTGCGGGTGCCGCTCAAGGTGGATGTGATTCGCGACCGTGTGACGCTGGTGCGGGATACGAGCGAGGGACTCATCGAAAACGTCTATCGGCTGCAGATCATGAACACCGAAGAGCGTCCCCGTCGCTATGGCGTGCGCGCGAGCGGCCTGGAGGGCCTGAGCGTGGCGCTGCGCCAGCCGGTGGCGGTTCCGGGCGCGACGACGCTGGCCGTGGCGGTAGCCGTACGGGCCGATCCGGCGGATCTCAAACCCGGATCGCATCCCATTGTGTTTCACGTCGAGGACCTGGACGACGCGCGCATCCGCGCCGACGAAAAGTCCCGGTTCTTCGTAAGATGAGGCGCGCCCGCATAGAATACGGGCTGGGGGAGCGCCGCGGCGGAGATTTTTCCGAGCGCGCTGCGTCCCCGATTGGCGAGACGGTGATATGAACACCCGCGAAGCAAACCCCTGGTACCGCGAGCCGTGGCCGTGGTTGCTGATGGCCGGTCCGGCGGCGGTGGTCGTCGCCGGAATCGTGACGATGTGGCTCGCCGTGGCGGGCCATGATGGATTGGTGGCGGACGATTATTACAAGCGCGGCCTCGCCATCAACCAGGTTCTCGCGCGGGACAACGCGGCGCAAGCGCGCGGCTATGCGGCGAACGTGAGCTTCGATGCCGGCTTCAGTCGCGTGCGCGTCAAGCTCAGGGGGAAGGAATTGCCACCGGCGCTGCTGCTCAACCTGGCGCACCCCACGCGCGCGGGGGAAGATCGCATCGTGCCGCTCGCGCAGGTCGGGACGGGTGTGTACGAAGGTGTGCTGCAGCCGCCGGCTGCGGGACGCTGGCGCTTGAGCGTGGAAGACGCGAGCCGAACCTGGCGTCTCAACGCCGACTGGCATGTACCGCAGGACACCGCACTGGGACTGGGAGCCCCGTCGTGATGATGCGCCCGATCTGGATTCTGTGGCCGTCTTTCGTCGTCGCCGGCGTGGCCGAGGCGGTTTTCTTCACGCTGTTCGATCCCGCCGACCTGCACGTCTTCGGCGAGCCTTTCGCGGCGAGCCGTACTGCCGTCTATACCCTGGGCTTTTTCGTCTTCTGGCTGTTTGCGGCGGCGTCGAGCGCTTTCACCTGCTTCCTCCAACGCAGTTCCGCCGAGGTGAACCGCAGGTGTCCGCTGGAGCCCGAAGCGCGGCCTCCCGGCTGCCCGCGGCGCCCGGAAGCGGACTGCGGACCCCAGGGCAACGGGATCGCACGGTGATTTTGTTTGGCTGCGGACGCTCCTCAAGCGAGGCTCACCTTTAGCGCGCGGCACCTCACCAAGGTCTATCACATGGGTGAGGTGCGCGTTCATGCGCTGCAGGGCGTGGACGTCGCCATTCCGGCCGGCGAGTTCGTCGTGCTGCTGGGCCCCTCGGGCAGCGGCAAGAGCACCTTGCTCAACATCCTGGGCGGTCTCGATACGCCGACGTCCGGGGAGATTCAATTTTTCGACCGCGATCTCACCAACGCCGACGAGCCGACGCTGACGCGCTACCGCCGCCAGCACGTCGGCTTCGTGTTCCAGTTCTACAACCTGATTCCGAGCCTGACCGCACGCGAGAACGTGGCGCTCGTTACCGACATCGCCGACAATCCGATGCCGGCGGACGAAGCGTTGCGGTGGGTCGGCCTGGGAGAACGACTCGATCACTTTCCGGCGCAGCTTTCCGGGGGCGAGCAGCAGCGGGTGGCCATCGCGCGCGCCATCGCCAAGCGACCCCAGGTGCTGCTCTGTGACGAGCCGACCGGCGCGCTCGATTACGAAACCGGAAAACTCGTGCTCGAGGTCATCGCGCGCATCAATGCGGAGTTGGGAACCACCGCGATGGTCATCACGCACAACGCCGCCATTGCCGGCATCGCCGACCGCGTGTTGAAGCTCGCCAACGGCAGGATCGTCGGCGAAATCAAGCCGGAACGGAAACTGACGCCATCGGAGATTTCCTGGTGAAGGCGATCGATCGGAAACTCCTGCGCGACCTGTGGTCGCTCAAAACGCAGGTCGTGTCGATCGCGCTCGTCATCGCGTGCGGCATCGGCGGCCTGATCGCCAGCTTCTCGACCTACGATTCGCTGCTGTTCTCGCGCGAGCACTATTACGACACGGCACGCTTTCCGCATGCCTTCGCGACCGCCAAGCGTGCGCCGCGCGCTCTGGCAGAGAAAATCCGCGCGATTCCCGGCGTGTCCGAGGTGGAGACGCGGGTGGTGCGCGACGCCCAGCTTTCCATACCGGGCGTCGTGCCGCCGATGACGGCGCGGCTGATCGGCTTCGATTTCGCCCGTCCGCCCGGCATGAACCGCCTCACCCTCAGGAGCGGGCGCTGGCCCGCATCGGGCGCCAAAGGCGAGGTGGTGGTGAACCAGCGCTTCTTCGAGGCGCGCAGTCTCGCGCTGGGCGGGCACCTGAACGTGCTGCTCAATGGCAAGCTTGAGCGCCTGACGCTGGTCGGCACGGTGCTGACGCCCGAGTACATCTATGCCACGCGCGGCGGCGCCATGCCGGACGACGAGTGGTTCGCCGTGGTATGGCTCGACGCCGAGGCGCTCGCCGCCAGCTTCAACATGGAGGGCGCGTTCAACTCGGTGCTGCTGCGGCTCGCGCACGGTGCCTCGAGCGAACGCGCCGTGGAGGCGCTCGACCGGATTCTGGAGCCGTACGGCGGGTTCGGCGCGGTCGGACGCGAAGACCAGGTCTCGCACAAGATCCTCTCGCAGGAGATCAACCAGCAGCAGGTGTGGGGAACGGTGCTGCCGGCGATCTTTCTGCTGGTGGCGGCGTTCATCCTGAACGTGGTGCTGCACCGCCAGGTGAACGCGCAGCGGGGCGAGATCGCCGCGCTGAAGGCGCTGGGCTACGAGGACCGGCAGATCGCCTGGCACTACCTCAGGTTTGCTGCGGCCATCGTGGTGCTCGGGGTGGCGATCGGCGTCGGGGTCGGCTGGCGCCTCGGCATGGCGATGACCGGCTTGTACACCGATTTTTTTCAGTTTCCGGAGTTCAACTATCTGCTCTCGCCCGGCATCGTGCTGATCGGCGCGGGGGCGGCGCTCATTGCGGCGTTCGGCGGGGCACTGGCCGCGATTCGCGGCGTCGTGCGCTTGAGGGCGGCGGAAGCGCTGCGTCCGCCGTCGCCCGCCGAGTTCCGGCCGCTGATGGTGGAGCGGCTGGGTTATGCAGCCCTGTTCACGCCGTCACAGCGCATGGTGCTGCGCAACCTCGAGCGCAAACCGATCCGCGCAGCGACCACCGTGGCCGGCATCGCGGGCTCTGTCGCCATCCTCATCGCCGGCACGTTCTGGTCGGACGCGCTCGACTACTTCGTCGATCTGCAGTTCAACAAGATACAGCGGGCGCAGGTGCAGGTCGGGTTTTTCGAGGCGGCATCGGCCGACGTGCGCCGCGAACTGCAACGGCTGCCGGGCGTATTGCAGGTGGAGACGACCCGCGCCATACCGGTGCGCCTCGTGGCGGGCCACCGCCGCTATCGCACCAGCATCACCGGTCTCGCCGATGACGCGACGATGCAGCGCATACTCGACAGCGCGCTGAAGGAGTCGAAACCGAGCCCCGGCGGCGTGCTGATC
>JBQTJV010000367.1:0-6894 GCA_052386775.1 Betaproteobacteria bacterium | reverse complement strand
GTGCTGAAGTCGACCCGGAAAATTTCCGGCGTGCTGCTGCGCGGGCTGGTGGTGATGCTTCCCATCGTCATTACGCTCGCCCTGGTGTACTGGCTGGCGGTCAGCGCTGAAGCGCTGCTCGGCGGTCTGGCGAGACTCGTCCTCCCGGATAAATACTACTTCACCGGCCTCGGCGTGCTGCTCGGGATCGTCCTGGTATTTCTTGCCGGATTGACGGTCAACATCTGGTTCACCCGGATGCTGCTGGCGCGGGCCGAGGCACTGATGGAGCGCATCCCGGTGGTCAAAAGCATCTACGGGGCGATCCGCGATCTGGCCGCCTTCCTTTCGGCAGACAAATCACGGGAACGCTTCCAGAAGGTGGTGATCGTCGCGCTGGGCCAGGACATGCAGCTCCTCGGTTTTCTCACGCGCGAGGATTTCACCGACCTTCCGGGCGAATTCTCGCACGCCGACGACACCGTCGCGGTCTACCTGCCGATGAGCTACCAGATCGGTGGGTTTACCGTGTACCTGCCGCGCTCCAGGGTCATACCGATCGACATGACCATCGAAGATGCCATGCGCTTTACGCTGACGGCCGGAATGTCGAGCGCGAAAACGCTCAACGACACTGCTGCAGGCACCGGAGAAAAAGCCACGCCGGTCAGTTGAACGCTGCAATTCCCGTCTGCGCCCGGCCCAGCACCAATGCGTGGATGTCGTGGGTGCCTTCCAGCGTATTCACGGTTTCCATATTGACCATGTGCCGGATCACGTGATACTCGTCGGAGATGCCGTTGCCGCCGAGCATGTCGCGCGCCACGCGCGCGATATCCAGTGCCGTGCCGGCGGTGTGGCGCTTCAGCAGCGAAACCATTTCCGGCGTCGCTTTCCCCTGTTCCCTCAATCGACTGACGTGCAGGCACGCCAGAAGCCCGAGGGCAATCTGGGTCTGCATGTCGGCAAGCTTTTTCTGCACGAGCTGATTCGCGGCAAGCGGCCGTCCGAACTGCTTGCGATCCATCACATATTGGCGCGCGATGTGCCAGCAGGCTTCGGCCGCGCCAAACACCCCCCAACAGATTCCGAAGCGCGCATTGTTAAGGCAGCCGAACGGCCCCTTGAGACCCGAAACATTGGGCAGCACGTTCTCGTCCGGCACGAAAACCTCGTCCATCGAGATTTCTCCCGTGGGCGATATCCGCACTGAAAACTTGCCCTCGATCTTGCGCGTCGCAAGCCCCTTCATGCCGCGTTCGAGGATAAAGCCTCGAACGACGCCCTCGTCGTCCTTCGCCCAGACCACCATGATGTCCGCTATGGGTGCATGCGTGATCCAGAGCTTGGTGCCGCTGACTACATAGCCCGCTGCCACGCGCTTGGCGCGCGACGTCATGCTGCCGGGATCGGAACCGTGATCCGGCTCCGTCAATCCGAAACATCCCAGCAGTTCGCCTTTTGCCATCCCCGGGAGGTACTTCTGCCGCTGGGCCTCGGAACCGTAGGCGTAGATAGGTGTCATCGCCAGAGCGCTTTGCACGCTGCATGCCGAGCGAAACGCGGTATCTACCCGCTCCAGCTCCCGCATGATGAGGCCGTAAGCGACGTAACCGATGCCCGCACAGCCGTAGCCCTGAAGCTGCGCCCCCAGAAAGCCGAGTTCGCCCATTTCGCGCATGACCGCGGCGTCGAAAGTCTCGTGGCGATTCCAGTCGCGCACGCGTGGCATGAGCTTTTCCTGCGCATACTGGCGCGCGGTCTCGCGGATCATGCGCTCATCGTCGGTCAGTTGATCCTCGATCAGGAGCGGGTCATCCCAGCGGAATTTCCCGCCGATCAATGTGACTGATGAGTGATCTTCCATGGCGCCATCCATGTGAACAAGGCCGGCAGCAGCCGGCCCTTGTCGTCCGCTGCTCGCCGGGTCAGACGCGCTCGAGAATTGCCGCCATGCCCTGCCCTCCGCCAATGCAAAGGCTGACGAGCGCATAACGACCGCCAGTGCGTTGCAACTGCCGTGCAGCCGTAAGCGCAAGGCGTGTGCCCGAGGCGCCGAGCGGATGCCCGAGGGCTATGGCCCCGCCATTCGGATTTACCCGCTTGTCATCGAAACCCACGCCCAGTCCCTTGAGGCAGGCCAGGACCTGCGCAGCAAACGCCTCGTTGATTTCGATGATATCCATCTCGCCTATAGTGAGTCCCGCTCGTGCCAGCGCCTTCTTGGACGCAGCGACCGGACCGATGCCCATGATCTGGGGCGGAACGCCTGCCGCGGCGCTTGCTACTATCCGCGCCAGCGGCTTGACACTCGCTTTCTCGCCCGCTTCGCGCGTGCCGACCGTCATGGCTACTGCGCCATCATTGACGCCCGAGGCGTTGCCCGCCGTGGTGACGCCGCCTTCATAGAGCGGCCGCATTTTCGCGAGCGCTTCCAAATCGGTATTGGGGCGCGGATGCTCGTCCTCGCTCACCGGGGGCACCGGGCCTTTGCGCGACGGCGGCAATGCCACGGGGGACAACTCCCCGGCGAAAAATCCTTCGCCTTTGGCGATCGCATACTTCTGCTGCGATGCGACTGCGAACTTGTCCGCCTCTTCGCGCTTGATTTCATACTCCCGCGCAAGGTTGTCCGCGGTCTGCGGCATCTGATCATCGCCAAAGCGCTTTACCAGCTTGGGGTTCGAGAAGCGCGGGCCTATCGTGCTGTCGTAAAGCTTTACGTCGCGGGCGAACGCCGTTTCGGAACGGCTCAACACCAGCGGCGAACGGCTCATGTTTTCCACGCCACCGACCAGATAGACATCGCCTTCGCCCGCCGTAATCGCGTGGGCGGCATGGACCAGCGCGCCCAGGCCGCTGGCACAGTTTCTCTGCAGCACGGTGCCGGGGGTTTCGATGGGCAGGCCGGCCACCAGACCGGCGTGCCGCGCCACGCAGCGGCTGTCTTCACCGCCCTGGTTTGCGCAGCCGACGATGATGTCCTCGATCTGCTCCGGCTTGAACGCTGATTTCTCCATCACCGCCTTCATGACATCGGCGAGGAGGTCATCCGGCCGCACTTTCGCGAGCGCGCCCGCATGGCGACCAAACGGAGTACGCAGGCCTTCGTAAATATAGGCATCGAGCATGTCTGTTCCTTTCGTGGAGTCAGCCGCGAGCGTTACGGCTCCGGGGTAAGTAACGAGACGCCGAGACGAGCCCGGCGAGTCAACCAGATATTGGGCCGGTAGCGCGGATCGCCGTAGATTCGGTACATCGAGTCGAGCACCCGGTGTACGCGGCCCGGCCCCAGCACGTCTCCGAACTTGAGGGGGCCGTTGGGATAGTTGAGCCCCAGCGTTACCGCCTTGTCGATGTCGCCGGGCTGCGCTGTGCGGCTTTGTGCGATGGAGCAGCCGATGTTGACGATCATGGCGACGATGCGCTGCGCGATGAAACCGGGACTGTCGCGGCATACCGTGACCGGTACGCCGTCGGATGCGAGCAGGCCATGCGCCGCATTGCGATAGACGTGATCCGTAAGCGGCGTGCCCATCATGGTGCGGCGCTTTGCCAGCGGAAAGAGCGTGTCTACCGCCACGGTGCGTTTGGGGTCGAGCGCCTGCTCCACCGCGCAGGTGGTCGCGTCCTCACCGATCGGCGTGACGAGGATGAGCGCGCTGGCGCTCGGCCTGGGGCCGGTTTCGATGGATGCGCCCAGTTTGCGCAAAAACTCCACAAGCACCGCGTGACCGGTCGGCTCGGCCGGGCTCACCCACACGTTGCCCGGATAGGCGGCCGGGGGAGGCGGTTCCGGAGGCACGATGGGTTTCATCTCGGCATCGTAGTTGTAGAAGCCCTTCTTGCTCTTGCGACCCAGCACGCCGGCTTCATAGCGGGCGCGCATGATGAGATTCGGCCGGTAGCGGGGTTCCTCGAAGAACTGACGGTAGATCAGCTCGGAAGCGGGGTGCGTCACGTCGAGACCGGTCAGCTCCATCAGCTCGAACGGGCCCATGCGAAAGCCGCCGACATCGCGCATGACGCGGTCGACCTCGGGAAAAGCCGCTATGCCCTCATAGACGAGATGCGCCGCCTCCAGCGTGAAACCGCGCCCGACCTGGTTCACGAGAAAACCAGGGGCGTCGCTGCAGCGCACCGGCTCGCGCGTCATGCGGCGGCCGATGGTCATCAGCGCTTCCGCGACCCAGTTTTCGGTTTGCAACCCATCTATCACTTCCACCAGCTTCATCAGCGGTACCGGATTGAAGAAATGGAAGCCTGCAAAACGCTGCGGCGTCTTGAGCTTGGCCGCGATGGTGGTAACGGAAAGAGACGAGGTGTTGGAAGCCAGTATGCAATCGGCGGAAACGATCGTCTCCAGTTCGCCGAATAACTGGCGTTTTGCATCGAGGTTCTCGACGATAGCCTCGATGACGACGTGGCAGGGCTTCATGTCGGCCGGTCCATCGACGACCTGCAGCCGCCTGCTGGCCGCCGCCGCGTCGTCCTTGCTCACGCTGCCCTTCTCGGCGGCGCGGGCCAGCATCTTTCCGATGAAATCCCGTGCTTCCTGTGCTGCGCCCGGGCGGCTGTCGGTCATGAGCACCTGCATGCCGCCCGCAGCCGCGACCTGTGCAATGCCCCGTCCCATCGCGCCGGTCCCGATGACCCCCACCGTCAGATCCGGCCGGCTTGCATCAAAACTCATTCAAATCCCCCAGAGATCGAGTAACGGACACCGGCGGATCACCGGCCTTTGAATGCCGGCTTGCGCTTCTCCATGAAGGCGGTCTGGCCTTCCTTGTAGTCTTCGCTGGAAAAACAATCTTCGACCATCTTTTGACACAATGCGAGATCGCGCTCTGCGGGATCCTTGTGATACTCGATGAGCGCACGCTTGACGGCGGCGATGGTAAGCGGCGCATTGTTTGCAATGCTCTGCACGTAATCGCGGGTGAATTTCTCCAGTTCGGCGACCGGAACCACCCGATTCACGAGATTCATCTGCAGCGCCTCCTGGGCGGTGAACTGGCGCGCCGTGAAAAAGATCTCCGCCGCAAACGAAGGGCCCACGAGAGTGGCCAGCCGGTTGATTCCCGAAAAGCGATAACCCAGCCCCAGCTTGGCCGCCGGAACGCCAAAACGCGCGTCGTCGGCCGCGATTCGGATGTCGCAGTTCACTGCCGTCGCCGTGCCGCCGCCGATGCAATACCCGCGTATCATGGCGATCGTCGGTTTCGGGCAATTGCGCAAGGCCTCGCTGGCGGCATCCGAGGTGGCGTTGTAGAGCTTCACGGCTTCGGCACTGGAGCGCTTCTCCTTGAACTGCGAGATGTCGGCACCCGATACGAAGGCCCTTTCTCCGGCGCCTCTCAACACGATGACGCGCACCTCGGAATCCGCGTTGAACGCCTCGAGCACCAGAGGCAGCGACTGCCACATCTCCAGTGACACGGCGTTATGCCGTTCGGGATTGTTGAAAACGATCCAGCCTATCGACCCTTCCTTGGTCGCTACCAGCTTTTCAGTGAGCGTCTGCAGTGGGCTGCCGGGAAAATTCATAATATGGACACCAGGATTGGGGGAGCCCTAGTTTAACGCATCGCCGCGTGTTCCTCATAGCACGCACGCCGTCACCCGCGCTGGACGCGAGCCTTGAAACCGGCGGCGCCCAGCGCCTGCAGCACTTCAGCAATATGTTCGGCACCGCGGGTCTGCAGCACGAACTCGACTTCGGCGCTCTGCACCGGCAATTCCGTAAAAGCGCGCTGATGATGGACTTCTTCTATGTTCGCGTTGGTTTCGGCCAGGCATGCCGTGACCCGCGCCAGTTCGCCGGGCAGGTCCCGCAATTCCACCGATAAACGGGCCAGACGTCCGGAACGCACCATGCCACGCTGGATAATGGAGGCGAGCATCAGCGGGTCGATATTGCCGCCGGAAAGAACCATTCCGACTTTGAGTCCGCGATAACGATCCCGGTGCTTGATCAACGCGGCGAGTGCAGCGGCGCCGGCGCCTTCTACCACGGTCTTTTCGATCTCGAGGAGCATCACGATCGCCTGTTCTATGTCTCCTTCGTCGACGAGCAGGATATCTTCCACTTCCCGTCGCACGATGGGCACGGTGAGCTTCCCCGGTGATTTGACGGCGATCCCTTCGGCGATGGTATTGCCGCCGAAACGGGATGGAATGCCCTTGATCGCGTCGTGCATGGACGGGAAGCGTTGGCATTGCACGCCGACGACCCGGATGCGGGGGTTACGGTCATGTGCGGCAATCGCCATCCCCGAGATCAGGCCGCCACCGCCGACCGGCACGATGAGGATATCAAGCGCTGGCTGCACCGAGAGCATTTCGAGCGCGGCGGTGCCTTGTCCGGCGATAACCGCCTCATCGTCATAGGCATGGACAAAGGCCAGTTGCCGCGCGACAGCCAATCCCTCCGCATGCTGATGCGCTTCATCGAAGGAATCCCCATGAAGCACGATTTCGGCTCCGAACGCACGGGTCCGCTCAACCTTGATGTGAGGAGTGTGGCGGGGCATAACGATTATCGCCGGAATCCCCAGACGCATCGCGTGATAGGCAACGCCTTGGGCGTGATTGCCTGCGGAGGCCGTAATCACGCCACCGCGGCATTCGGCAGGTGCGAGGGTCAGCAGTTTCGCGAGCGAGCCCCTGTCCTTGAACGAACCCGTGAATTGGAGATTCTCGAATTTGAGCCACACTTCGGCACCCGTTGTTTCCGACAAGGTGCGCGAATGCAAACACGGAGTCAGAACGACATTGCCGCGAAGGGCTGTGGCCGCTTTCCCGATTTCCGCGGCTGTCAACGGCATTCGTTCGCCTCCATTACCAGCAACCAGTCCACGGCCACAACACCCTTTTCGTTCGCGACCACTGGATTGAGATCGAGTTCTCGCAGCT
>JBQTJV010000366.1:0-13547 GCA_052386775.1 Betaproteobacteria bacterium | reverse complement strand
ACGGTCATGGCGGAGCTGCTCGAGGGCAAGCGCATCAAGGCGCCGGTGCGCGTGACGGGCACCGTTCACGAACTGGTGGGCATGAATGCCTACATGCGGCTGGAGGAGGTGAACCGGCTGGCGCGCGAGGGGCCGGTCGTATCGGGCGCCGGCTTGCTGGTCGATCGCGAACATCAGCCGGCATTGCTGCAGAAATTGAAGGAAGTTCCGGGCGCGGGCGTGGTCATCGTGATTCGCTCGCTGCTCGACACCTTCCGCGCCACGACCGAGCGCAACGTGCTGTTCTTCACGGGCATTCTCACCGCGTTCGCCGCCACCATCGCGGTCGGCGTGGTATACAACAACGCGCGCATCCAGCTCGCCGAGCGGGCATGGGAGCTCGCCAGCCTGCGCGTGCTGGGATTCAGCCGGCGCGAGGTCTCGGTGCTGTTGCTGGGCGAGCTGGCCCTCGAGATCCTGATCGCCGTTCCGCTCGGCTGTGTGGCCGGGTACTGGCTGGCAGCGCTGATCCTGTCGCTGATGAGTCCGGAAGTGCTGGAGATTCCGCTGGTGATCTATCGGGGTACGTATCTTTACGCCGCTGCGATCGTCGCCGCGGCAGGCCTCGCGAGCGCGCTGATCGTGAGAAACCGCATCGACAATCTGAATCTGGTCGGGGTGCTCAAGACCCGCGAATAGGCACTCTATGACTGCGAGAAACAAGATCGCATTGGCTGTCCTGGTGCTGGCCGGCGCCGCGCTGGTGGTGTGGGCGCTGCAGCCCCAGCCGATCAGCGTCGAGACGGCGGCGGTCACGCGCGGCGCGTTCGAGCAGGCGGTATCCGACGACGGCAAGACGCGCGTGCGCGATCGCTACGTCGTCTCAGCGCCCCTCGCCGGGCGCCTCGACCGCATCGAGCTGAAGGCGGGCGATCCCGTGGAGCAGGGGCAGATCGTCGCCGTGCTGGCCCCGGTCGCGCCGGCGTTTCTGGACGCGCGCACGGTGCGCGAGCTGGAAGAACGCATCGGCGCGGCGGCGGCACAGCTGCAGCGTGCGCTCGCAGAAGCGCAGCGGGCCGAGGCGCAGTTGAACCAGGCGAAGGCCGATCGCGACCGGGCCGCGCGGCTGGCGAAGCAGGGTTTCGTGTCCGAGACCGCGCGCGAGCAGGCGGAGCTCGCCGTGCGCACGGCCGAGAAGGCACTGGAGGCGGCGCAGTTTGGGGCGGAGGCCGCGCGCCACGAGGTGGCACAGGCGCGCGCCGCGCTGACCCGCTATCGCTCCGACAGCGTCGGGACGGGGAAAACCGGCGCGCGCTGGGAGGTGCGTTCGCCGGTGCGCGGATCGGTCCTCCGGATCGTCCAGGAGAGCGAGGGCGCCGTCGTGCTTGGCGCGCCGCTGATCGAGCTTGCCGACCCGCGCAGTCTCGAAGCGGTGGTCGACGTGCTGACCCAGGAGTCGGTGTCGATCACACCGGGCATGCCGGCGCGCATCGAACTGGGAAGCGGCGTCGCCCCGCTCTCGGGCCGGGTGCGACGCATCGAGCCCGCGGCATTCACCAAGATTTCGGCGCTCGGCGTGGAAGAACAAAGGGTCAATGTCGTGCTCGATTTCACCGACCCGCTGGATCGCGTGCAGACGGTCGGCGACGGATTTCGCGTCGAAGCCCATATCATCGTATTCGCAGCCCGGGATGTCGTGAAAATCCCGGTGGGCGCGCTCTTTCGCGACAGGGACGAATGGGCAGTGTTCCTGGTCGATGGCGGCCGCACGGCGAAGCGCGCGGTCACGGTCCTGCGGCGTAATGGCGTCGAGGCGATGATCGAAGGGCTGAATCCCGGGGAGCGCGTCGTGGTTTACCCCTCTGACGCGCTCACCGCGGGCGCGCGCGTGGCGGTGCGCAACGCGCCGCGGTAGATGCCCGGGGACAGACGCCGGGAAGTCGGTCCCGGTGTGGCGTTTGACCTAAATCAGTACGCTGGCTTGCAGGGTGGTTAACCTGTAAGCCTGCCGCGGGTCCGAACCGTCATTGCAAAGGAGGCTGCCATGGCCAGCATCACCCGTTTCGATCCCTTGAAGCGCATCGCGGTGAACTGATGCCCCGGGCGCGCGCCAGGCCGGCTGCGAAGGCCGGCGGCCGGAGCGTGAAGCCCCTGCGTCCGGCTGCAGCGATCGTTGTGAGCGACGAGGAGCGCCGCCGCCTGATCGAGGACATCGCCTACTTCCACGCCGAGCGCTATCGCTGCGTGGAGCCCGGCAAATGCCGCGAAGAGGACAGGCGGCGTGCCGCAGCCGAGGTCGATGCGGTGTTGAAGCGCCTGAAAAAATTCTGATGCGGGTGTTCGCGATCCTAGCCGGAGCAGTGCAGTCCGATCATCCGGCGCAGCGCTTCCATGTCGCGGATCTTCACGCGCTTGGTGCGCACTTCGAGCAGGCCTTCTTCCTGGAAGCGGGATAGTGCGCGGCTGATCGTCTCCAGCTTCAATCCCAGGTAGCTGCCGATCTCCTCGCGCGTCATGCGCAGATAGTACTCGCTCGGGGAATAACCGCGCGCGGCGAAGCGCTGCGACATATTGAGCAGGAAGGCCGCGAGCCGCTCTTCCGCGCGCATGGTGCCGAGCAGCAGCATGACGCCGTGGTCGCGCACGATCTCCCGGCTCATGATGCGGTGAAAATGCTGCTGCAGCGACGGGATGTCGCGCGATAGCTGCTCGAGCGCCGCGAGCGGAATCTCGCACACTTCGCTGTCCTCCAGGGCCACCGCATCGCACAGGTGGCGGCCGGTGCTGATGGCATCGAGTCCCATCAGGTCCCCCATCATGTGGAAACCCGCGACCTGTTCGCGCCCGTCCTCGTGCAGCACCGCGCTCTTCATGAAGCCGCTGCGGATCGCGTAGAGCGAATCGAGCGCCGTGCCCGCGCGGTAGAGGTAGTCGCCGCGCTTGATCGGCCGGCGGCGGTTCACGATGCGATCGACTCGCTCCAGTTCGTGCGGATCGAGCCCGCCGGGCAGGCATAACTCCCGCAGGCTGCACGTGGAGCAGGCCGCCTTGAGCCTGTGAACGTCGATGGAGTTGGAAACCGGCTGCTGCGACATGTCCGTGGGGGGTCTTTCTGACGACATGTTACACGGCTTTTGACGTGGATCAAGTTACGCCTCGCGCCCGGTGCAATACTTCGCAAACCAATGGAGCGAAACCGATGATCACCGCCAGCCAGCCTCTTCCGTTCGAGGTCGATCTCGATCTGATCCGCAAGCTCGATCGCAACGGGCCGCGTTACACGTCGTATCCCACTGCCGACCGTTTCGTCGAGGCGTTTGGGCCGGAAACCTATCGGTCGTGGACCGCCAAGCGCAACATCGGCGGCATCCACCGCGAACTGTCCCTTTATGTGCACCTGCCGTTCTGCAATACGGTCTGCTTCTACTGCGCGTGCAACAAGATCGTCACCCGGGACCAGGTCAAGGGCGAGAAGTACCTCGATTACCTCAGGCGCGAGATCGCGCTTCAGGCCGCCCTGTTCGAGCCGGACTCCGTGGTGCGCCAGATGCACTGGGGCGGCGGCACGCCGACGTTCTTCGGGACCGGACAGCTCGCCGACCTGTATGCGTTATTGCGGACGCACTTCCGCTTCGCGCCGGACGGCGAGTATTCGATTGAAATCGACCCGCGAACCGTCGACGCACCGGCTATCGCGGCGCTGCGCGAGATGGGCTTCAACCGCTTGAGCCTGGGCGTGCAGGATTTCGATCCGGATGTGCAGCGCGCAGTGAACCGCGTTCAGAGCCCGGAACAGACCTACGAGGTGATGGCCGCCGCGCGGCGCGCCGGCTTCCTGTCCGTCAACGTCGATCTCATTTACGGGCTCCCGAAGCAGAACCTGATCACGTTCAACCATACGCTGGCGCGGATCATCTCCACGCAGCCCGACCGGGTGGCCATCTACAACTACGCCCATCTGCCAACGCGCTTCAAGCCGCAGCGGCGCATCAAGGAGGCGGAGCTGCCGTCGGCCGATGCGAAGCTGAAATTGCTGGCACTGGCCGCGCGACGCCTCACCGAGGCCGGTTACGTGTATATCGGGATGGATCACTTCGCAAAACCGGGTGACGCGCTTGCGATTGCGCAGGCCCAGGGCCGGCTGCATCGCAATTTTCAGGGCTATTCGACGCAGCCCGACTGCGACCTGATTGCGCTCGGCGTATCGGCGATCGGCAGCATCGGGCCGACCTACAGCCAGAACCATCGCACGCTCGAGGACTACTACGCGAGCCTCGATCGCGGCGCGCTGCCGATCATGCGCGGCATCGAGCTGACCGCCGACGACCTCGTGCGCCGGGCGGTGATCCAGGCGCTGATGTGCCACTTCATGCTGTCGAAGGACGCGATCGAGATCGCGCATCTCATCGACTTCGATCGCCATTTTGCCGTCGAGCTGGCGGAACTGCGCGAGCTCGAACGGGCGGGGCTGCTGGAGCTCGACGAGCGCTGGATCAGCGTGACGCCGAAGGGCCGCATTCTGATCCGCAGCGTGTGCATGGCGTTCGACAAATACCTGCGCCACGACCGCGACGTGCAGCGCTATTCGCGCGTGATATGAGCGGCTGGCTGCAGGTCCTGGCCACCAGCGCTTTCATCGCCGGGTTGCTCGGCGGGGTCCACTGTGCAGCGATGTGTGGCGGGCTGGTGGGCGCGGCGTGCGGCGGTCGGCGCGAGCGCGTCCTGCGCTACGCGTTGGGATACAACCTCGGACGCCTCGCGAGCTATACCGCGGCCGGCGCGCTTGCCGGTGCGCTGGGGCAGGCCGGGCTCTGGCTGCGCGGCGGTGCGCTCGCGCAGCAGGCGATGCTCGCGCTGGCGAGCATGGCACTGATCGCGCTCGGCCTTTACCTTGCCGGCGTCGCGCCGTTCATGCGCGCGGTGGAAAGCGCCGGCGGCGCGTTGTGGCGCCTGCTCCAGCCCTATTCGCGCTGGTTCCTGCCCGTCGATTCGATGCCGCGTGCGCTGGGGCTCGGCGCGCTATGGGGGTGGCTGCCGTGCGGCATGGTTTACGCCGTGCTGCTGACCGCGCTCGCGACCGGAGACGCCGCGCACGGTGCGCTGGTGATGTTCGCCTTCGGGCTCGGCACGCTGCCCAACCTGCTGGCGATCGCGCTGCTCGCCCAGCGGCTGTCCGCCTGCCCCAGGGCGCGGCCGGTGCGCGTCTTCGGCGGCGCGCTGATCGGGGTGTTCGGCGCGCTGGGTATCGCGAAGGCGGCACTGCCGGCGGCGTTTGCGGCAGACGGGCTGCTCTGTCACATCGTTCCCGGACTGGCCGCACTCACTAACTAGCGGCTCAGCATTTCACCTGCTGCTTGCAGAAGTCCTGCAGCGTGGTCACCGGGGCCTGCCCGGCGACCCGCTCGCGCATGCGGCTGGCGCCGTAGTCGAGGGCGAGCTTGAACTCGAATTTCTCGAAGAAGGCGTTGAACATCTCGCCGCCCAGCGTGCCCACGGCGTAGAGCCCGTCGCTCGCCGCATCGTGCTCCAGCAGGATGGCGGAGAGCGGCTGGGGCGCGGGCCCACCGACGACGCGTCCTCCCGCCGCCGGATCGTATTCGCTGTGCTCCGAGCAGCAATGGATGGTGTTCGGCTTCGACAGCCTGGAAGCGGTCGAGCGGTCGCGATAGCTGATGAAGCTGATCTGGCGCGTGGGGTAGGTCATGCGGTGGGCGCAGATCGCGGAATAGCTCACGATCGACTGCTTCGCGCCGACGCCGCCCGGCCATTCATAGGTCTCACCCTTCTCGGTCTTCAACTCCACTTTCCGCGCCGCTGGCCGGCCGAGGCTGAGCAGAAAGCACGGCGTGCCTTCGAACGGATAGTGGAAGAGGTAATTTTCGCCGGTAGTCAGGCTCGCCGCCCTGAGCGGGCGCCGCTGCGCGTCCACGAGCTGCACGCGGTTGTAGAAGCGCGGCTTCGCGTCGGCCGCCGCGAACGCAGGTTGCGCGCCCATCGCGGCGCTCAGCGTGCACAGTTTGATGAACGCGCGCCTTTTCATGTCTTCTGCTCCTGCCGCTCTCGTGACCGACACGGTCGATGGTGAGCCATTATAGCTGCACCGCCGATCCGCAAGCCGCGGCGCAGCAGCGCCTTACTTGCCCCGGTGCGCGGGTGTTCCACGCCGGCAGTGACGACAGAGGCGCGCTGTGATCTCCGCAGCGATAGCGGCGCCAGACCGCTCGCCGCGAAAACGTGCTAGACGTAACTGCGATAGTGCGGATCGTACATCTGTTCGCTGACGTACGAAAAGAGGTCGTTTGGCTGTGGTCTGGTCGCGAGCCCGCGGTCGTAGGCGACCTTCGCGACGGCGGTCGCGATGTGCGCGGAAACTTCCCGCACCCGCGATAGCGCCGGGTACAGGCTGCCTTGCATAATGTCGGTTTCCGTCACCTGATGCGCAAGGGCCCACGCGGCCGCAGAGAACATCTCGTCGGTGACGCGCCGCGCGCCGCAGGCGATCGTGCCCAGCCCCACGCCGGGGAAAATGTAGGAATTGTTTCCCTGGCGCGGGACGAAGGTCCGGCCGTTCACGGTGACGGGATCGAACGGGCTGCCGCACGCAAAGATGGCGCGGCCGCCGGTCCACTCGTAGGCCTCCTGCGCGGTGCATTCGGACTGGGACGTCGGATTCGAGAGCGCGAAGACGATGGGCCGCTCGTTGAACCGCGCCATTGCCTGCAGGATCTGCTTCGTGAAGGTGTTCGCTACCGCGGCGACACCGATGATCGCCGTCGGTTTCAGCGTCTCCACGGCCGATGCGAAATCGGATATGAAAGGATGGTCGTGCGCGTAGGGCTGCTTGTGCGCCGCGAGATTGCGGCGGCTTTGCACGACGAGCCCCTGGCTGTCGACGAGCCAGCAGCGACGGCGCGCCTCCGCGAGCGTAAGGCCCTGCTCGACAAGCGCGGATACGATGAGATCGGATATTCCGGTCGCGGCCTCGCCGGCGCCGAGGAACAGGATTTTCTGATCCGCGAGCCTGGTGCGCGTGATGCGCAGTGCCGAGAGCAGGCCGGCCAGCGCGACGCCCGCGGTGCCCTGGATATCGTCGTTGAACGTGCAGATGCGATCGCGATAGCCGTGGAGCAGGCGGAATGCATTCGCGTTGGCAAAATCCTCGAACTGGATCACCACGCCGGGAAAAACTTCCTGTGCCGCCATCAGGAATTCGTCGACCAGCGCATCGTAGGCTTCGCCGCGCACGCGCTTCTGCCGCAGACCGACGTAAAACCGATCGTTGCGCAGCGCTTCGTTGTCGGTGCCAACATCGAGTATCACCGGCAGGCACTGCGTGGGATGGACACCGGCGCAGGCGACATAGAGCGACAGTTTGCCGACAGGAATGCCCATGCCGTTTGCGCCGAGATCGCCCAGGCCGAGGATGCGCTCCCCGTCGGTGACCACGATGATCCCGACGTTGCGGTAGGGCCAGTTGCGCAGGATCTCGGCCACATGTCCGCGATCGTTGGTGCTGATGAAGAGCCCGCGCGGCCGCTGGAAGATATGCCCGAATTGCTGGCATGCAAGGCCCACCGTCGGGGTGTAGACGATGGGCATCATCTCGTCGGGGTAATCGCTCAGCACGCGGAAGAACAGCGTCTCGTTGCGGTCGTGCAACGCATTGAGGCTTACGTATTTCTCGAGGTCCGAGGATGCGGCACGCAGGTTGGTCAGTATGCGCTCCACCTGCTCGTCCTGGGACAGCACGTGCGGCGGCAGGAAGCCGCGCAGGCCGAGCGCGTTGCGCTCGGGCAGCGTGAAAGCCGTGCCCTTGTTGAGTGCCGGATCGCGCAGCAGCGCAATGCCGGCGGGAATCCCGTCCAACATCGTTGCTGCTCCTATCTTCCGCCGCGCCGGCCCGCGTGAAGCGCGACCCATGGAACTTCGGCCGCTCCGCCGACAAGTCTGCCGAGCACCATTAGTCGCGAGGCGTTGCCCCGTTCATAGCGCTGCACGGTGCCGCCCTACTTGCAGCATGCGTCTCCCGCGGGGGCAGCTTCCGGCGTGCTCTGCACATCTCGCTTGGCAGCGAGAGGCTTTCTCGGCCCGTGCGGACGCTCATCGTGGCGGCCGCCTGAGACGGCTACCGGGGCGTACTGCGCATCCTTGCTCTGGGCCTTTGCGGGCACTCCATGAGGTTTCTCGTCGTGCCGGCCCTGGGCCGACGCGGATGACGCAACGAACACCGCGAAAATAAAGGCGATGCCCGACATCGCTGCTCGTTTCATCTCGATTCTCCACGCTGTGATCGTCGATGCCGGCATAGTCACTCCGGCCATGGATCACTCTATCCGCACGCGGGTCATCGCTCTTGATATAGATCAAGGTACAACGGCTTTGTGGCGCATGCGGCCGAGCGAGATGAATGCATGCAAACCACGGGAGTCATGCTGCCTCCGCTATTTCGATAACGTCGGATCTGGCAGCCAGGTAGTCCAGGGCGTACGCGAGTTCACCGGGTGTCTCGGCATGAATGGTAAAGAGCGGTTCACCGCGCGCAACGGTCGTGCCGAGGGGGGCATGCAGCTCGAGTCCTGCAGCCGGGGCTGACGGAGCCCCGGCAAGTTTCGCGACGCGCGCCAGGCGGCGGTTGTCTATGCCGGCAACCTTTCCGGAAATTCTTGCCGTTACCGGCTCGGTGTAGCGGGCAACAGGCGGCTCGCGCATGCCGCCTTGCGCCTCACATATCGCCTGGAACTTCCGCCATGCGCGCCCGTCTTCGACAATCTCTTGTGCGAGCGTGATGCCCCGGCCGGCGGCGCATTGTCCGGCCAGCTCCAGAATCTCACCCGCAAGGCGTGTCGCGCGCGCGCGCAGGTCCCGCGGTCCGTCGGGCGCGTTTTGCAGCGCAGCGAGGACGTCTCGCGCTTCAAGCGCAGGCCCGATGCGGCGGCCTACCGGTTGACTGCCATCGCTTACGACGACCCGAACGCTGAGCCCGAGCGATGCGCCCACTTCGACCAGCAGGGCGGAAAGCGTGCGCGAGGCCGTAACGTCGCGCACTTTCGCGGTGGCGCCGACCGGCATGTCGATCACGACGTGCGTGGAGCCTGCAGCGGCCTTCTTGGAAAGGATCGACGCTACCATCTGGCCTTCACTGTCGAGATCCAGTGGGCGCTCCACCCGGATGAAGATATCGTCCGTAGGACTCAAGTGCATCGCGCCGCCCCACACGATGCAGCCGCCTTCCTGTTCGACTACCCGCCGCATTGCCGGTATGTCGAGATTTACAGGAGCCAGTGTGTCCATGGTGTCCGCCGTTCCGGCCGGAGACGTGATCGCGCGCGAGGATGTTTTCGGCATGGTCAAACCCGCCGCTGCGACGATCGCGACCACAATCGGCGTGGTTCGGTTGCCGGGCAGGCCGCCCACGGAGTGCTTGTCCACGATCGGTGCACGGTTCCACGAAAGACGTTCGCCGACATCCACCATGGCGCGCGTCAAGGCGAGGGTTTCGTTCCTGTCCAGCCGCTCGCCTGCGCAGCCGGTGATGAATGCCGAGAGATGAATGTCTGAATAGAGATGCTTCGCGACATCGCGCACGATGGCCCCCATGGCAGCGTCGCTCAGTCGGCTGCCATATACCTTTGCACGCAGGTGGCTGAGCGAATCGACCGGATCGGGATGCGACAACTCGACCATTGAACCTTCCCGCGCATCGAGCAGTTTCCAGGCGGACTCGGAGAGGCTCGCCTCGTCTGCCTTCAGCAGCCCGGACGTCACCATGTGGAAGGTCGCGATGATCGTTCTGCCGTTGAGCTGCACGCGGACGCGCGAGTGCGCATCGAAACCTTCCGACCGGCAGACGTGGCAGTCGGAGCGCATATAGATGACCGGCTCGTCGTAAGTGTCTATGCCCAGACGCCGAAGCCGCAGTGAGCTTTCCCGGTACATCGTTTATTTCTCCATCGATGTTACGGCGCGTTTCCAGTCCATCGTGTAACAGATGGGCAGCTCAGCGCGTTTGAGTTTTCCGTTATCGCTCCGAGCCTGATGCAGCGGACGATTCGATCATGTTCGATATGTCCTTCTGTAGCGGCCCTAGAGCTTTGCCTTGCTGAGCCTTAGCGCATTGGTGACCACCGAAACCGAACTCAAAGCCATGGCCCCCGCCGCCACGATCGGCGAGAGCAGGATGCCGAAAACGGGATAAAGCACGCCTGCTGCAACCGGAATGCCCAGCGCGTTGTAGGCGAAGGCAAAGAACAGATTCTGTTTGATATTGCGCATGGTGGCGCGAGACAGTGCGGCGGCGCGTGCGATACCCCGCAGATCGCCCTTCACCAGCGTAACCCCCGAGCTTTCCATCGCAATATCGGTGCCCGTGCCCATGGCAATGCCTACGTCAGCTTGCGCCAGGGCCGGTGCATCGTTGATGCCATCGCCGGCCATTGCCACCTTGCGGCCTTCGGCCTGAAGGCGCTTCACGTGCCCAGCCTTGTCCGCGGGCAGCACTTCAGCCAGCGCCTCGTCTATCCCAAGCTGCCGTGCGACCGCGCGTGCGGTGCGCTCGGAGTCACCGGTCATCATGACGACCCGCACCTTGGCGCGCTTCAGCGTGGTAATCGCCTCCGGCGTTCCGTCCTTGATCGGGTCCGCAACTGCGGCGAGACCCACTGCCTTGCCATCGACCGCGAGGAAGACGACCGTCTTGGCCGCGTCACGCCATTTCTCCGCGCGCGACTGCCATGCCCCGGTATCGATACCGTTCTGCGTCATGAAGGCCCGGCTGCCTACCAGAACGCGAGTCCCATCGACATCCGCCTGCACGCCCAGCCCGTTGATGGCCTCGAAGGCTAGTGCCGGGCGCAGCGCCACACCGCGCGCTTTGGCGCCTTCGACGATGGCGTGTGCGATGGGGTGTTCGGAGGGCTGCTCGACGCTGGCTGTCAGCGCGAGCGCCTCGTTCTCCGGCATGCCCTCGGCTACAAAGTCCGTCAGCGCAGGCCGCCCCAGCGTCAGTGTTCCGGTCTTGTCCACCACGACCGTATCGATATCGCGCATGCGCTCGATCGCCTCGGCGTTGCGGAACAATATTCCGGCATGTGCGCCCTGACCCATGGCGACCGTCATCGAGATCGGTGTGGCGAGTCCGACGGCACAGGGACAGGCGATGATCAGCACCGCCACGGCGTTGAGCAGGGCATAGGTGATCTTCGGCTCCGGACCGAGAAACCACCACACGCCGGCCGTCACGATCGCGATCACGACCACGATTTGCACGAAGTATGCGGCGATGATGTCGGCAAGGCGCTGGATAGGCGCGCGGGTGCGTTGCGCCTGTGCCACCATGTTCACGATCTGCGAGAGCAGGGTTTCGGATCCGACGCGCTCCGCGCGAAACACGAGCGAGCCGTTGCCGTTGACGGTGGCGCCGGTCACCCTGTCACCCGGAGCTTTTGCAACCGGCACGGGTTCGCCGGTGATCATGGATTCGTCCACGCGGCTCGAGCCTTCGACTACGGTGCCGTCCACCGGAACCTTTTCGCCGGGTTTTACCCGCAGGCGATCGCCCGCATGCACCGTATCGATCGGTACCTGCTCCTCGGTGCCATCATCGCGCACGCGCCAGGCAAGGTTAGGCGCCAGTTCGAGCAACTGCTGGATCGCCTGGCTGGTGCGTCCCATCGCGCGCAACTGCAGCACGTCGCCCAGCATTACGAGGGTTACGATTACAGCCGCCGCCTCGAAATAGGTACCCACAGCACCGTCGTGCTCGCGAAAGTCCGCGGGAAAAATCCCCGGCGCAAACACGGCGGCAAGGCTGAAGAGATAGGCGAGCGCAACGCCCAGGCCGATCAGCGTGTACATGTTGAGCGCGCGATGCGTGAGCGAGAGCCAGAACTTGTGCAGGATCGGCCAGCCGACCCAGAGCACCACGGGCGTCCCCAGCCCGAATTCGACCCACCCGCGCTGCCGCGGCATGAGGCCAAAGGGGTCGTGGAAGCCGACCATGGGACCCATCGCCAGCACGACGAGGGGAACGGAAAGCAGGACGCCCGCCCAGAATCGGCGCGTGAGATCGCGCAGCTCCGTATCGTCGGCGGTACCGGTGCCCGCGATCGGCACGAGCGCCATCCCGCATATCGGGCACGAGCCTGGGCCGACTCGCACGATCTCCGGATGCATCGGGCAGGTGTATTGCGCATCCTTGGGGGCCGCGAGCGCAGCCGGTGCAGTCGACTTGCTCAAGTACTTTTCAGGGGCCGCCTTGAATTGTTCGAGGCAGTGCCTGCTGCAGAAGTAGTGCTTCGTTCCGCCATGTTCGAGCGTTCCCGCCGCCGCTGACGGGTCCACTTTCATGCCGCAGACGGGATCCGTGGCCTGCTCGGCTTCCGCAGCGGGCGGGGCGGCAGGCCCGCCCTTGGCGAGGTATTTCGCCGGTTCCGCCTTGAAGCGCTCGCCGCAGTGCCTGCTGCAGAAGTAGTACTTCGTGCCCGCGTGCTCGACCGAATCTGCCGCCGACTGCGGGTCCACCTTCATGCCGCAGACCGGGTCTGTCACGAGCAGGGAACTCTGCGCCGGCTGCGCAGAGCAGCAGGCGCCGTGATGGCTATGACCGTGATGGGAGTGATCCATGGTTTGCTCCGTGGTGTCTTACCGGGGACGACGAGAATGTAAGGTCAGTACTCAAGTACGGAGTCAAGGGCGGCAATTTGCCGGGAACCCGGCGCCGTCGCCGCGGAGCCGACCGCAGCGATTCCGCGCTGTACCATGAGCCCCTGGCGAAGTCAGCGCGCTGTCCTGGGCTCGTCCTCGACCACCCGCAAACGCACGGAATCAACCCCGCTTGGCTAACGTTCCAGCCAGTTATGGACGGCGGCGTAGAGCGCGCCGGCAATGAATCCCCACGCGGTCAGCACGAGCAGAGGCAGCCCGAAGCTCGCGAGCGACATTTCCTTCCCAGGCGCCTGGAGCCTGCGAAAGTCGAGCCCGTGAAACAACGCATTGAGGAAATCGAGTGCTCCTTCGGTCCACGTAAGCCAGAGGGCGGCGCATACCAGATACATCACACCCACGGTGACCGCGAGTGCGACGCCAACGGCGAGCGGTCGGTGCTGCTGATCGGATTCCATCGCCAGACTCCTTTCACGTGATGACTGTCAGTCGTAATCTCTCCAGGTCCGCGCGCCCTTTCGCCGTAATGCCATCGTCGCCGTTCATGCATCATGAAGCCCGCCTGCCGGGCGATGGCATGCGAATGGCGCAGAAACCCTGTGCCGGCACACCGAGGGCGGCATTGAACTTGCTCGACATGTTCTGGTATGCGATCAAGGCGGCGAGTTCGACGATCGACTGGTCGTCGAAATGCTGGCGCAGCGCTGAGACCAGCGCCGCATCGACGCGGCGGTCGCTCCGCGTGACGGCTGTGGCATAGCGCAACGCCCACTTTTCGCGCTCACTGTAGACGCTGGAGCCCTCGAAGGAAGACAGCTCGCGCAGCTTCTCCGGCGCGAGGCCGCGGTCGAGACCCAACGACGAGTTGAGGTCGTCACAGAACTCGCAGCCGTTGATCTGCGAGACGA
>JBQTJV010000365.1:0-9999 GCA_052386775.1 Betaproteobacteria bacterium | reverse complement strand
CGGCGCTCCGGGCAACGTCGCCGCCTGCCGCAAGATTCGCTCCGCATCCGTGAATCGGCCCACCATGAGATGCGCCAGCCCCAGATGCTCCAGCGCCATGCCGTATCGCGGATCGACCGCGACGGATCGCTCGAACAGCGCAACCGCCTCCTGGGGTCGTCCATTCATGAGTTATGACATCCCGAGCAGGCACAGCGCCTCCGGATTGCGCGGTGCACTCTGAAGAATCTGCTCGCACAGAGAACGAGCACCCGCAACGTCGCCGCGTTGGAGGCGCTCGCGCGCCTGTTTCAGTTTTTGAGCGGAGGCGGCCGGCACGAAGGGCGAGGTTCGGAAATGCGCATATGGCCGCCAATGATATACGTGGGGCGTGCCTGTTGGTTAGATAGGTTCTAGAATGGCACCGGCGCTCGCGGGTCTTCCCCCACACCCATTACGCATTCAGCATGTCAGATACGCCAGACGAACGTCCCAGCGTGCAGGAGCGACTCGAAGAAATCATCGAGCTGCTGCGCCGGCATGAGGCCGCCGCCCCCGTTACGGACAACGAGGACGCCCGGCGCCGCGAGCTGGTCGAAACGCTGGTGCATACGCTGCATCTGGCGGAACTGCAGAAGCTGCTCGACGAATTGCACCCGGCGGACATCGCCTATGTCCTCGAGTCGTTGCCGCTCGACCAGCGGCTGATCGTATGGGAACTGGTCAAAACCGGCCGCGACGGCGAAATCCTTCTCGAAGTGTCGGATGCGGTGCGCGAGACGCTCATCGCCGACATGGACAAGGCGGAGCTGGTCGCGGCCGCGGGACAGCTCGACGCCGACGAGATTGCCGATCTGGCGCCCGACCTGCCGCGCGAAGTCATCCAGGACGTGTTCCAGTCGCTCTCGCCGGAGGAGCGCGACCAGTTGCGGGCGGCGATGTCGTATCCCGAGGACACCGTCGGTGCGCTCATGGACTTCGACATGATCAGCATCCGGGACGATGTCCGGCTCGAGGTGGTGCTGCGCTACCTGCGCCGCCTCGATGAATTACCCGATCACACCGACCAGCTTTTCGTCGTCGACCGGCAGGCGCAGTTCCGCGGGCTGTTGCCGGTGAATCGCCTGCTGGTGAACGACCCGGAGACCGTGGTGGGCGAGGTCATGGTGAAAGAGCCGGTCCGGCTGCATCCCGACGACAAGGCGCAGGATGCTGCCGCGGCGTTCGAGCGCTACGACCTCGTCTCGGCGCCGGTCGTGGATGACAGCGGGCGGCTGATCGGGCGCGTCACCGTCAATGCCGTGGTCGATTACATCCGCGAAGAAACGGACAGCGATATGCTCTCCGCGGGCGGGCTGCTCGAGGAGGAAGACCTCTTCGCTTCGGTATGGAAGAGCGTCAGGAATCGCTGGGCGTGGCTGGCCGTCAACCTGGTGACAGCTTTCGTCGCATCCCGGGTAATCGGCCTGTTCGAGCATTCCATCGCCCAGCTGGTAGCCCTGGCGGCACTGATGCCCATCGTCGCCGGCATCAGCGGCAACTCCGGCAACCAGACCATCACCATGATCGTGCGTGCCCTCGCCCTGGGCCAGATCAGTGCGGTCAACGCGCGGCAGTTGTTCCTGAAAGAGATCGGCGTCTCGCTGCTGAACGGGCTGATATGGGGCAGCGTGGTGGGGTTGTTCGCTTTTCTCATCTACCACGACTGGCAGTTGGGCGTGGTGATGACAGGCGCCATGGTACTCGCGTTGATGCTCGCCGCCATCATGGGTGTCGCCATACCGCTCAGCATGCAGAAACTGGGCCGCGACCCGGCGATCGGCTCCAGCGTGATGATCACGGCGATCACCGACAGCGGCGGGTTTTTCATCTTCCTCGGACTGGCGACGCTGTTTCTGGTATAGGTCATGGGAATAGGCCTGCGGCCGCCCATGTTCACCCGGTGACAGGCGCTCAATCGGAGAACGAGGCGACAGGCCGGGAATACCGACGAGTGGACGACTACGGATACCTGATCGAGCAGCAAATTCCGCGGCTGCGCCGTTATGCGCGAGCGCTCACGGGCGATCGGGTCGTTGCCGACGACCTGGTGCAGGACACGCTCGAACGCGCCTGGAGCAAGCTGCATTTATGGCGGCGCGGCAGCGATTTGCGCGCCTGGCTTTTCACCGTCATGCACAACGTTTATGTCAACCAGCTCCGCTCGCGCGCAGGCTATGCCGTGGTGCCGCTCGATGAAAACGAGCCGATCCTCCTCGATCATGCGGCGCCGTCCGACCGCCTGGAAATTCGCGATCTCGACATCGCCCTGCGCAAGCTTCCCGACGAGCAGCGTGAAGTATTGCTGCTGGTCGGGCTGGAGCAACTCTCTTACGACGAGACGGCCCGTGCGCTCGGCATCCCGATCGGCACCGTCATGTCGCGATTGTCGCGGGCGCGCGAACGGTTGCGGCGGCTCATGGGCGGACCGGCGGACGGCGCCGCGCTGCGGGTGATCAAGTGACCATGCTGCCCGTCAGCGAATCGGAACTTCACGCTTACGTGGATGGCGCGCTGTCCGAACCGCGCCGCGGGGAAGTGGAGGCGTATCTTGCAAGTCATTCCGAGGACGCCGAGCGGGTTGCCGCCTATCGCCGCCAGAATGAAGCGCTGCGCATGCAGTTCGGACCGGTTGCGGCAGAGCCGCTTCCTGAACGATTGCGCGTGCCTTCTGCGCGGGGCGGAAGATTATGGATACGGGCCGCTGCCGCGGTCGCATGGATCACCATCGGCGGCTTGGTCGGGTGGCAGCTCAAAGGCTACTACAGCGAACAGCGGCTTGAAGCCACGGCATGGGCGCGGCGCGCGGCGGTGGCGCACGTCGTATACAGCCCCGAGGTGCGGCATCCCGTGGAAGTGGGCGCGGACCAGGAGGCGCATCTCGTCAATTGGCTATCCAAGCGGCTCGGCGCGCCGCTCAAGGTGCCGCATCTGGGTTCGATCGGCTACACACTGGTCGGGGGCAGGCTGCTGCCCGGGGACCGTGGTCCGGTGGCGCAGTTCATGTACCAGGACGCCAGGGGCCAGCGGCTGACGCTCTACGTGCGTACCAATCCCGACGACAGCCGCGAAACGGCTTTTCGCTTCGCGCAGGAAAACAACGTCGGCGTTTTTTACTGGCTCGATCGCAAGCTGGGCTACGCACTGTCCGGCGAAATCGAAAAATCGGAACTGCTGCGCGTCGCAACCGCGGTTTACCGTCAACTGAATCCCTGAAGCGCTGCGCAACATCACTCGAACGGGGCGCAGCCATTCGACATGCGCCGATCAGGCGCATCAACTTCATCGCATCGTTCACGCCCGTGGCGTATCCCGCTATGCATTCGTCATGGCCGCCACACAGTCTGGCTGAGCGCTATGTAAGCCGCTGACTTTGCTACATTTTATGGGTGATCCAGAGTGCTGCGGTGAATCCGGAACGTGCTTTGAACGAGAGAAACGAGAGGGGGTGCCAGGCGGGGAGACGCAGAATTAAAAACGGGAGCCGGGGGTTACCCAGCCCCCGCTATTACTTCACCTACTTCTTCTTGGCTGCTTTCTTTTTCGCTGCTTTTTTCTTAGCTTTTTTCTTCGCTGCCATCATCGTCTCCTTTAAAGTTAACTAGGCATCGTTCAAGTGCGGCGCTAATCCCGCACTTACCATCGCACAATTTATCGAACGACTCACAGCGTTTATCTCGTCGTTCTGCCCGAAAAATTTCGAGAAAACCATGCTTGGTGCGCCAATTCTATGCCACAGTTAAAAAAAAATGCAACACTTTTGTAAATTTATATTGACATGGAATGGCGCATGTGGTGTTCGCCGCAACACGCCATGCACCGTACAAAGCGTCGCTTCATCGAAAGTATCGCGCGGCGTTTCACGAGTTTCGTGCGGCTTTGCACTGAATCGGTCCGTTCGTGTTGAGCCTTGTCGAAACATGAACGGACCAAGCCGCAATAAACCGATGATCTGGCCGTTGCCCTTCGACAAACTCAGGGCGAACGGCTGTCTTAATCAGAGCTTCGCTAGCGCGGAAGCAGTGTTTCTCCCGCCATCAACGCCGCGATGCTTTCGCGTTGGCGGATGAGATGCGCCGCTGCGCCGTCGACCATCACTTCAGCGGCGCGGGGACGGGAGTTGTAGTTGGAGCTCATGCTCATCCCGTATGCGCCCGCCGACATGATGGCGACCAAGTCCCCTTCGCGCACCGCGAGCGAGCGGTCAAGGGCAAGAAAGTCCCCGGTCTCGCAGACCGGACCCACCACGTCGTAAGTCCCCGCCGGATCGTCTGTCTGCCGGACCGGCAGAACATCATGCCACGCATCGTACAGGGCCGGCCGCAGCAGATCGTTCATCGCGGCATCGACAACGACAAAATTCTTTTCCTCGCCATGTTTGATGTACTCGACCCGGGTGAGCAGCACGCCGGCGTTGCCCGTCAAGGCTCTGCCGGGCTCGATCATGACGGTATGTCGATGCGTCCCGAGCGCCTCCAGTAGCGCATCCGCGTATTCGCGGACCGAAGGCGGTGTTTCGTCGCGATAGCGGATGCCTAGTCCGCCGCCCACGTCGATGTGCGAAAGCGCTATGCCTTCGCCCGACAGCCGGTCTACCAGGTCCACGAGCCTCCGGAGTGCGGCGGCAAACGGGCCGACGTCCGTCAATTGTGAGCCGATATGGCAGCCGATGCCCGCGACCCTGATGTGGGGCAGGGCGGCGGCGCGCCGGTAGAGGGCGAGCGCCTCACCATACGGCACCCCGAACTTGTTCTGCCGCAGCCCCGTCGCGATGTAGGGATGGGTGTTTGCGTCCACGTCCGGATTGACGCGCACGCTGACCGGGGCTGTCTTGTTGGCTGCGGCAGCGACGCGTGCCAGGCGTTCCAGTTCGCCCGCCGATTCGATGTTGAAGCAGCGGATTTCCGCCTCTAGGGCACGGCGCATTTCCGCTTCCGACTTGCCCACTCCGGAAAAGACGGTCTTGCCCGGATCGCCGCCTGCGGCGAGGACGCGTTCCAGTTCTCCGCCGGACACGATATCGAAGCCGCTACCCAGACGCGAAAAGAGATCCAGAATGGCCAGACTGGAGCAGGCCTTGACGGCATAGCACACCAGGTGTGGGCGCGCGGCGAATGCGGTATCGAATGACTGGTACGCGGCGGTGAGCGCAGATCGCGAATAGACGTAGCACGGCGTGCCGTGTTCCGCGGCGATGCGCTCCAGCGGGACGGATTCGGCATGCAGCGCCCGGTCGCGATAGCCGAAAAAGCTCACGGGACGTCTGTTGCTTTTTTCGTATCGTCGGCCGGCGGGGCCGGCTTTGCCGGCGCTTCCGGCTTGGGCTTGGGCAAGTACAGAGGACCCTTGTAGCCGCATGCGCCGAGCAATGCCACAAGTGCGAGTAACGATACAACGGTGCGCATTTTATGATTTGAGCGGCGGCAGGCAGGGCCGCTCGAATATTAACACAGCGCTCGAGGCGCCTTTTACAGCAGCAGGTAGCGGTGCGCGTCGCCGCGTATTTCCTTCCGCCGCACCGCGTAGTCGGGAATCAGCTCCCCGACCGCCGCCCAGAACCGCGGCGAGTGGTTCATCTCCTTGAGATGGGCCAGCTCGTGGACGACGACATAATCGATCAGCCGGAGCGGCATCTGGATCAACCGCCAGTTGATCAGTATTTTTCCGGCCGCGTGGCAACTGCCCCAGCGGGTTTTCGCTGCGGAGAGCCGCACCTCGCGCGCGACGACCCCGAGCGGGGGCGCGTAGTGCGCAACGCGTTCTTTGAAGCACCCGAGCGCCTGTTCGCGCAGCCACGCGGTCACCGCGCGTGCCGCCATTCCGCCGGCGTGCGAGGCATCGATGCCGATGAGCAGGCGGTTACCGTCCTTTGCCGGCGGAATCGGTCCGGGCACGAACGCAAGCGGCAACGGTTCACCGAGAAACATCAGGCTCGCACCGTCCTCCCAGCGCACGGCGGACGGGCGGCGCCTCTGCCACTCGTCAAGCTTCCTCAGTATCCAGTTCTCATGTTTTCGCAGTACGCCTTCGATCCAGCGTTCGGAAGCGTGCCGCGGCGCGCCGATGCGCAGGCCCCGTTCGTCGATCGCGAGCGAGAAGGAGCCAGGGCGCCGCCGGCCGCGTTTGACGGTATAGGCGATCAGTCTCGGGCCAAACGCAATATGCGCGGTAGAGACGTCGTTGCGCCCCGACTCCAGGGACAGCTCAAGCTGGCGTGGCGTGGGTTTCCGCATGCGGGCTGATGCGCCTCATCTCGGTCTCTATCCAGCGTTCCGCCTGCGCATTGAGCTGTTCTGCGTTTTCGGTACGCGTGTCGATGGCCGGGCCGATGCTCACCGTAACCAGGCCGGGATATTTGAGAAAGGCATTGCGCGGCCAGCATTCGCCCGCATTGTGCGCGATGGGCACGGCCGCGGCCGCGGTCTTTACCGCCAGCCACGCGCCGCCGGGGTGGTAAGTGCCGCGCGCTCCCGGGGGCACGCGGGTGCCTTCGGGAAAGATCACGATTGAAAAGCCCTGCTGCAACCGTAGCTGACCCTGTTCCAGCGTTTGCCGCAGGGCACGTACCCCGGCACTGCGCTCGATGGCGATCGGCGAAAGCATCGCCAGCCCCCATCCGAAAAACGGGATCCACAACAGCTCCCGTTTGAGCACCCATACGTGCGGCGGCAGGATGACCTGGAGCGCCAGCGTCTCCCACGCCGACTGGTGCTTTGACAGAAAGATGCACGGTGCGGCCGGTATGTTTTCCGCGCCGAGCACGCGATAGCGTATGCCGCAGATGCCCGTCGCGGCCGCGACCATCAGCCGGGACCACTGCGTGATGATGCGATAGCGCGTGAGGGGCGGGAACGGGAAAGTCAGGAGCGCGATGACGGCAAAAAACGGAGTGACGAGGAACTGAAACAGGGCGTAGAGGGATGAGCGCAGGACGACGCTCGCCTTCATCGCAGGATGGCCTTCACGGCTTCCGCGAGATCGGGATGGACCAGCGTGCCCGGCGGCATGGCGCCGGCCGCGCGCGTTTTCTCGCCTTTCCCGGTGAGCACCAGTATCGGCTGCGCGCCCACCGCCGCCGCGGCCTCGAGATCGCGCTGCGCATCGCCTACGCTCGGTACGTCCTTCAGATTGACATTGAAGCGATGGGAGATCTCCTCCAGCAGGCCGGACCTGGGCTTGCGGCAGGCGCAATGCGCTTCGTCGGCATGCGGACAGAAGAACACCGCGTCGATGCGGCCCCCCAAGTGCCCGAGCGCCCGGTGCATCTTGTCGTGGATGGCGTTCAGCGTCGCCATGTCGAACAAGCCGCGCGCGATGCCCGACTGGTTGCTCGCCACGACGACGTGGTAGCCGTTCTGCGTGAGCCGGGCGATGGCCTCCAGGCTACCGGGGATCGGCTTCCACTCCTCCGGGCGCTTGATGTAGGAGGCGCTGTCGTAATTGATTACGCCGTCCCGATCGAGGATGACGAGCTTCATGTCACGCAGCCAGCTTCGAAATGTCGGCGACGCGGTTCATCTCGCGGCGCAGATCCGCCAGCAGCGCGAGCCGGTTACGGCGCAGCCCCGCGTCGTCCACCATCACCATCACCGAATCGAAAAAAGCGTCCACCGGCGACTTCAGTACCGCGAAGGACTTGAGATACCCGGTATAGTCGCCGCGATCGTACAGGGCGGCGGCCTTGCCGGACGTTTCCTTGAGTGCCGCGAACAGCGCGCGTTCCGCCGGCTCGCTGAAACGGGCGCTGTCGGCATCGATGAACGACTCGCCCTTGGCCTGGGCTTGCTTGAGGATATTCGCCACCCGCTTGTTCGCGGCAGCAAGGCTCTCCGCTTCGGGCAGGGCCAAGAACGCTCGCACGGCCTCCAACTGCCGCGGAATCAAATCGATACGCACTGGATTGAGGCTCAATACGGCTTCCACTTCGAGTGCCGTGTGGCCGCGTTCCTTGAGGTAGCCCGCGAGACGATCGAAGAAAAACACTTCCAGGTCGGCATGCGCGTCGCCGATGCGGCGCTGGTAGCCATCGAATGCCGCACTGACCAGATCATGCAGCGAGAGGGGGTAGGCGTGTTCCACCACGATTCTCAGCACCCCGAGCGCCGCACGCCGCAGCCCGAATGGGTCCTTGTCACCGCTGGGCTGCTGCCCGATGCCAAACATGCCGGCGAGCGCGTCCAGTTTCTCCGCCAAGGCGACAGCGCTCGCCGTTCTGCCTTGCGGGAGCCGGTCTCCCGCGAAGCGCGGGCAATAATGCGTCTCGATGGCGTCGGCCACCTCGGCCGGTTCGCCGTCGGCGAGCGCGTAGTAGCGTCCCATTACGCCCTGCAGCTCGGGAAACTCGCCCACCATTCCGGTCGCAAGGTCGGCTTTCGCGAGCCACGCGGCGCGCTCGGCAAGCAGCGGATCGGCACCCAGCTCGCGCGCCAGTTTTCCGGCGAGCAACTGTATTCGTTCCACCCGCTCCAATTGGCTGCCGAGCTTGTTGTGATAGACCACCTTCGAGAGGTGGGGCACGCGCGACTCGAGCCGCAGCTTGCGATCCTGCTGGTAAAAGAAACGGGCGTCTTCCAGACGGGGGCGCACCACGCGCTCGTTGCCCGAAACGATATTGCGCGGATCGTCGACTTCCATGTTCGAGACGATGAGGAATTTCGGCAGCAGCTTTCCGGACGCGTCGAACAGGGGGAAGTATTTCTGGTTCTGGCGCATGGTGAGAATCAGGCACTCCTGGGGTACCTCGAGGAACGCGACGTCGAAGTGCCCGACGTATGCCCTGGGGAATTCCACCAGGCCGGTAACTTCTTCGAGCAGCCCCTGATACTCTCCGAGGTCGGCGTTGTTTCGGGAGGCTTCGGCGGCGAGCTGACGCTCGATTTCGGTGCGGCGGGCGGCAAAATCGGCGATGACTCTGCCCTCATTGCGCAACCGCGCTTCATAGTCGGCGGCATGGTTGAGCACGATGTCGCCCGCAGACAGGAAGCGATGGCCGTGCGTCCGATTGCCGGATGCGATGCCGAGCACGGTGCCCGGTAGCACGCGGGAACCATGCATCATGATGAGCCCGTGCACGGGGCGCACGAACTGCGCGTCGCCGGCGCCCCAGCGCATCATTTTCGCGATCGGGAGTTTCCTGAGCGTGGATTCGACGATATCCGGCAGCACCTGATCGAGAATTGCGCCGGGCACGTTCAGGTTTGCGACGACGATTTCGCCGCGGGGCGTCTGAACCCGCTGGAGCGATTCGGGAGCGAGCTTATGCTTTCTCGCGAACCCCTCCACCGCCTTTGCGTTGGAGCTTGGCGGCCCTTCGACAGCCTGCGAGGAATCCGCTCCTCTGTCCCGAACGCCCGGCACCAATACCGCAAGTCGACGCGGGCTTGCGAACATCTGCTTGGTGGGCACCCTGTCCTTGAGCCGATGCTTTATCAACTCCGCCACGACCAGGTCGGCGAAGGCATCTCCCAGTCTGCGTACCGATTTCGGCGGCAGTTCTTCCGTCAACAGCTCGATCAGCAGCGGCGCTTCCATCTAGGCCGCTTTGCTGGCGCCGGGCAGCATGGGGAAGCCCAGCTTCTCCCGCGCGTCGTAGTACGCCTGCGCGATCAGGCGGGCCATCGCGCGCACGCGTCCGATGTAAGCGGCGCGCTCGGTGACCGAAATGGCGCCCCGTGCGTCCAGCAGATTGAAGACGTTCGAGCACTTCATCACCATCTCGTACGCCGGCAGCACCAACTGCGCTTCCACCAGCCGTTTTGCTTCCCCTTCGAACTGCGTGAAGTGCTGCAGCAGCATGTCCACGTTGGCGTGTTCGAAGTTGTAGCGTGACTGCTCGACTTCGTTCTGGTGGTAGACGTCGCCGTACGTCACGCCCGGCGCCCATACCAGGTCGTAGATGGAGTCCTTGCCCTGCAGCTACATGGCGACGCGCTCGACTCCGTAGGTGAACTCGCCGAGCACGGGCCTGCACGCGAGCGAGCC
>JBQTJV010000364.1:0-4489 GCA_052386775.1 Betaproteobacteria bacterium | reverse complement strand
TACTTCCAGTCGCTTTATCAGCGGCTGAACTCGCCCTTTGCCGTGGTATTCGACGGCTATCAGGATATCCCGGCACAGTCTCCTCTGCACCTCGTCATGCGCGATGCACTGTCCGAGATTCCGCCGGGCGGCAGCGTCGTGTTTGTCAGCCGCAGCGACCCGCCTGCAACGATGGCCCGCCTGCGCGCCAACCGCGCGATGGAAGTCCTCGGCTGGAACGATCTGCGACTCACCCAGGACGAATCGAATGCCATCGCCCGCAAGCGCGGCCGGAAGCTTTCCGCCGAAGCGCTGCAGAAACTCTACAACAAGACGCAAGGCTGGGCCGCCGGCCTCATCCTGATGCTGGAGCAGGCGGGAATGGGAGAGTCGCTGGGAGAGCCGCAGGATCTGTCAACGCCTCAGTTGGTGTTCGATTACCTCGCCGGTGAGATCTTCCAGAAATCGGACAGCCGCACCCAGGAATTGCTGCTCAACACGCCCTATCTTTCCCAGATGACGGCGGCGATGGCGGAAGAGCTCACCGGCCAGGATGATGCGGGCGCAATTCTCGCGCACCTGTATCAGAACAATTACTTCGTCAGCCTCAAGCAAGCCCAGCCGGAGGCGGTCTACCAGTATCACCCGCTCATGCGCGAGTTCCTGCTGTCGAGAGCCGCGGAGACGCTCGGCAAGGAGCGGCGCATCCAACTGCAGCGCGCTTCAGCCGCCTTGCTGGAATCCATAGGACAAGCATCGGAAGCAGTCGCCCTGCTGCGCGAGACCAATGATTGGGAACGGATTGTCGATCTCATCGATCGCCATGGCGCAACCATGCTGGACCAGGGCCGCGGCGAGACGCTCGCGCAGTGGGTCGAGACCATGCCGAAGGAGGCGGTGCAGCATAATCCGTGGGCGCTCTACTGGCTCGCTGCAAGCCGGCTGGCGGTCGCCCCGCGCGAAAGCCGTCTGCTCTACGAACAGACATTCGAACGCTTCAGCGCGCAACCGGCTCCGGATATCAAGGGGCTCCTGCTGAGCGCATCCGGCGCGATGGACGCCATCCTCTACGAACTGGATGACTTCAGCCTGGTGGACCGCTGGATCCCGGTGCTCGACCAGCTCGCGCGCGAACATCCGGCGCTCATGACCGGTGCAGTCGAGGCCCGCGTCGCATCGAGCATGGTCATCTCGATGGTCTTGCGGCAGCCGCACCACCACGATCTGGAGCACTGGGTCGAGCGCGCGTATCGCGCTTCGCTCGCCTCGCCGGACGCCAACCTGCGGATGTCGATCGAGCCCCTGGTGGCGATCAGCATCATCTGGGCCGGGCACTATCCCAAGGCGTGGGCCGTGATCGAAGGCATGCAGCGGCTTGCGCAAACCGCCAACGTGTCACCGTTTCAGCTCACCAAGCTGAAAACGGTCGAGACCATGTACTACATGCTGACGGCAATGCACGAGCCGTGCCTCAAAGCGATGCAGGAGGGCCTCGACATAGAACGCGCGGCCGGCGTCCACGTCTTGAGTTCGCAACTGCTCGCCTATGGCGCGGGCGGCGCGCTGGGCGCGGGGAAACTCGATGTGGCCGAGCAATTGCTGCAGCAACTCGCCGAGCTGCCGGCCACGACGCCGCGCTTCGATCGCTGCCTCCACCATCTCTTCTCGGCGTGGGCAGGAATACTGCGTCACGACACCCTGCGCGCCTATCAGGAGCAGAAGCTCGCCCTGCGCATGGCGGTGGAGGTGGGCTGCCCGTACTTCGAGGTGATGTGCCTCCTCATGTCGGCGCAAGTGCTGTTCGCGTGCGGCGAGCAGCGCAAGGCGAGCGAGCATCTGGAACAGGTGCACGACATCGCCCGCAACATCCGCAACCACCTGCTGGAGTTCATGACGCTCATCAACTACGGCTATCTCGCGCTCGAGTACGGCCGGCCGCGATCAGGCATCAAGGCCCTGCAGTACGCGCTGGAATTGGGCAAGCCCAGGAACTACATCACCTTCCCGTGCTGGAACCCCGTCACCATGGCCGCGGTTTGCGCGTACGCGCTGGAGGCCGGGATCGAGACCGACTACGTAAAAAGTCTGATCCGCCGCCGCGGACTGCAGCCGGCGAGCACGCTCGCGGCGGGTGAACGCTGGCCGTGGCGCTTCCGCATCCATACCTTCGGACATTTCAGCCTGCTGAAGGACGACAAGCCGCTCACCTTTACCGGGAAGGCGCAGCGCCGGCCGCTCGATCTTCTGAAGGCGCTTATCGCATACGGGGGACAGCGCGTAAGAGAGGAGCAGCTCACCGAGGCGCTCTGGCCGCGCATCGACGGCGACTCGGCGCACCGCTCCTTCACCACCACGCTGCACCGCTTGCGCAAACTGCTCGGGGAAGACCGCGCGCTCATCCTGCAGGAGGGAAGGCTCACGCTGAACGCCCAGTTTTTCTGGGTCGATGCCTGGGCGTTCGAACAGACCGCCGTGGAAATCGATCGCCTGCTCAAAGGTCCGCGCGAGAAGGTGGACGACGCCCGCTTGACCCAGCTTGCCGACCGCATGCTTGCTCTTTACGCAGGGCCGTTCATCGCCGGCGACACCGAGGAATCGTGGTACGTCAGTCCTCGCGAGCGGCTACGCAACCGCTTCGTGCGCGCGATGGGCGACATCGGCCACTACTGGCAGCAGGCCGGCCACTGGGACCGCGCAGTCGACTACTTCCAGCGCAGCCTCGAGGCGGACAATCTCGCAGAAGGCTTCTACCGGCATCTCATGCTGTGCTATCGCCAGCTCGGGAGAAAGGCCGAAGCAATCGATGTCTACCAGCGGTGCCGCAAGACCTTTTCCGCCGTGCTGAGCGTGGAGCCATCACGAGAAACCACGGCGATCTATGAGAAGCTGCTCGTCCCATCATAGCTCATGATGCAGTGCCCCGCAGGGGCGCCATGCATAACGGAGCTTTGTAAGTCATTCGTAACCCATGTGTAAGCCGTGGCGCGGGCGGTGTGCCGCATGATCCGTTGTGCAAAGTCATGCTTTGCAGCATCGCGGACCATTAGAGGGGAAAAGCCATGAAAGACCGCAAGCATCACCGCGAAGACGCAACTCGGAAACTCGTTCGGGTAAACGACATGGACGAAATGGACTGCTTCATGCTCGAGGACGAGGATCCCCCATGCAGCGAGTATCTGGTCATGACGGAACAGTGCAATATGCCGGCCCTGCAGGAATATCTGCATGAATTTGCCTCGACACGGGGCCTGATGTCCTCTTCGTCGCCATAAGCCAACGAGCTCACACCAGGCACATGACGGTGCGGGCGCGGCGGAACGATGCGCTACGACTGTGCTAACATCCGCGCGCTAGCCACATTCGGCGCGAACGCCCGCAGCAAGATCCCGCTGATGAACAGTCCGGACTCAAGCGCTGACGCGCTGCTCGAAATCGTGCGCCAGCTCGAAGCCGAGCTGCATCCCGCCCGCCGCACCGCCGTGACGCTCGATAGCGCGCTCGATCGCGACCTCGGTCTCGACAGCCTGGGGCGCGTGGAGCTTTCGCTTCGCGTCGAACGCCGCTTCGGCGTGAGCCTTCCAGAGGGAATGGTCGTCGGTGCGGAGACGCCGCGTGATCTGCTCAAGGCCGTGCGCGCCGCCGGTGCGCCCCAGGCCGCCGGCGCGACGGTATTCGAGCCGGACAAAGCGCCGTCCATGGACGTCGCGACGCCGGAGCACGCCCGGACGATCATCGAGGCGCTCGACTGGCATCTGCAGTCGCATCCGCAGCGGGTGCATATCACGCTCGCCCACGAAAGCGGCACACAGGAGGAAATCACCTACGCCGCCCTGCACGACGGCGCGGCGCGCGTGGCGGCAGGCCTGCTGGCGCACAATATGCCGCCGCGTGCAACGGTGGCCATCATGCTGCCAACCGGCGTCGACTATTTCTGCAGCTTCTTCGGAATCCTCCTCGCCGGTGGTATACCGGTACCGATCTACCCGCCGGCCCGTCCGTCGCAAATCGAGGATCACATGCGGCGGCACGCGGGCATCCTTTCCAACGCGCAGGCGAAAATCCTTATCACCATGCCGGAAGCGAAGGCGCTTGCCCTTCTGCTGCGCTCGCAAGTCGCCAGCCTGTCCGACGTGGCCACGCCAGCCGAGCTGGTGGCCGAGCCTTCGCAATCCGTGCGCCCTGCCGCAAGGCCGGACGATATTGCCTTTCTTCAGTACACCTCCGGGAGCACCGGGAGCCCCAAGGGCGTGGTGCTCACGCATGCCAACGTGCTGGCCAATCTCAATGCCATGGGGCGGGCGCTCCAGGTCGATGCCACCGATGTATTCGTGAGCTGGCTGCCGCTTTATCACGACATGGGTCTCATCGGCGCCTGGCTCGGCAGCCTCTATTACGGATTCCGGCTGGTGGCCATGTCGCCCCTCACTTTTCTCGCGCGCCCGCAGAGCTGGCTGCGCGCGATCCATCGTTACCGCGGGACGATGTCGGCGGCCCCCAATTTCGCATATCA
>JBQTJV010000363.1:0-4081 GCA_052386775.1 Betaproteobacteria bacterium | reverse complement strand
CTGCCCTGGCCGAAGCACCTGAAGAACGTCCCCGAGTCCGCCGGCGGGCACCACGAGCGCATGGACGGCAAGGGCTACCCTAAGGGGCTGACGCAAACGCAGATGTCGGTGCAGGCCCGCGTCATGGGCATCGCCGACATCTTCGAAGCGCTGACCGCCAAGGACCGGCCCTACAAGAAGGGCAAGACCCTGTCCGAATCGCTCGAGATCCTCGGCCGCTTCAGCCTTAACGGGCACATCGACCCGGAGCTGTTCGATGTTTTCGTGCGCAGGAAGGTCTACCGGCGCTACGCCGAGCTGTTCCTCGACAAGGAGCAGATCGACGACGTCGACGAGGCGAAAATCCCGGGCTACGCGCCCTGACCTTGTTCCTGAAGACCACCGTCCCGCGCGGCTGGTTCTACGCGCTCTTCGCGCTTTCCGGCTTCGCCGGGTTGGTGTACGAATCCGTCTGGAGCCACTACCTGAAGCTGTTCCTGGGGCATGCCGCATACGCCCAGACCCTGGTGCTGGTGATCCTGATGGGCGGCATGGCACTGGGCGCCTGGCTGTGCAGCCTGCGGACCCACCGCTGGCGCAATCTGCTGCTTGGCTATGCCGCTGCCGAACTTGCCATTGGCGCCGCTGCCGTCGTTTTTCACCCGCTGTTCCTCGCCGCGACCGGCTTCGCGCACGATGCGGCGATTCCCATGCTGGGCCAGCCGCTTGCAGCGGGTGCCTTCAAATGGCTGTTGTCGGCGGTCCTGATTCTTCCCCAGTCGATGTTGTTGGGGATGACGTTTCCGCTCATGAGCGCGGGCGTGATGCGCGCATATCCCGATCGCTCGGGCGGAACGATCGCGATGCTCTACTTCACCAACAGCTTCGGCGCCGCCTTGGGGGTGCTGGCGAGCGGATTCTTCCTCATACGCGCCGTCGGCCTGCCCGGCACGGTACTGACGGCAGGATTGCTCAACATCGTCATCGCCTTGCTGGTCTGGCTGCTGGCGAAAGACTTGCCGCAGGACGTACCGCCGTCCCGGGACGCGGACACCGCGTCCGCGGCGACGGTCGCGCAGCCGGCGGCGATTGCGCGCTCGGGCTATCGGCTCATGCTTGTTATCTCGCTACTCACAGGCGCCGCCTCGTTCATGTACGAGATCGGCTGGATACGCATGCTCAGCATGGTGCTGGGCAGCTCGACGCACGCTTTCGAGCTCATGCTGAGCGCGTTCATCTTCGGCCTGGCCTTCGGCGGGCTCTGGATCAAGCGCCGCATGGGCGGCAGCCGCGGCCCGGAAGTCGTCCTCGGCATCGTCCAGGTCGCGATGGGCGTGCTTGCGCTGGGAACACTGCTGGTTTATGGCCAGGTCTTCGAACTGATGCGAGTGCTATTGGACACCGCCGCGCGCACGGAGCGGGGATACGCGGCATTCAATCTCGGTAGCCACCTGATCGCGCTGTTGGTGATGTTTCCCGCCGCTTTTTGCGCGGGCATGACCCTGCCGCTCATCACGCATGCACTGCTCACCAGGGGGGCGGGCGAGCGTGCAATCGGCGCCGTCTACGCGGCAAACACGATCGGCGCGATTGCAGGCGTAATTGTGGCCACGCACCTGGCGATGCCGGCTCTCGGCCTCAAGGGGTTGATCGTGCTGGGCGCGGCTATCGACATCGGATTGGGATTGCTGCTGCTGCGGCGCCATGCAAGCCGCGGCATCTCCCCCGTGCTGGCGGGCGCGGTGGGCGTAGCGTGCCTCGCCGGTACTCTCGCCTGGGTTGAGCTCGATTCGCTGAAGATGGCCTCCGGGGTTTACCGGACAGGGGCACTTTTTCGCACGGGTGACGCCGAGGTGGTGTTTCATCGGGATGGCAGGACCGCAACTGTGAATCTGGTTCGCGAGGGTGGCAAGCTGTCCATCGTCACCAACGGCAAGTCGGATACGAAGTTCGACCTCACCCCCGGCGCCGAGGTGGGGGGGGATGAGCTGGTGAATATCCTTCTCGGTGCAATTCCGGTGCTGTTGCATCCCGAAGCACGGACCGCAGCGGTGATCGGCATTGGTTCGGGAATTTCCAGCCACGTATTGCTCGGCTCGGACCGACTGCGAGAACTGGACACCATCGAGATCGAGCCGGCAATGGTGGAGGCCGCGCGCGGATTCATGCCGCGCAATGCGGCCGTATTCAACGATCCGCGCAGCCGCATCCACATCGAGGACGCGAAGACTTTTTTTTCGGCGCAAGGCAGGCGCTATGACCTGATCGTCTCGGAGCCATCGAATCCCTGGGTGAGCGGCGTGGCAAGCCTGTTCAGCGACGAGTTTTACCGGCGCATCCGGCGGCACCTGAACGAGGGAGGCCTGTTCGTCCAGTGGCTGCAGCTCTACGAGATCGAGCCGGCACTGGTAGCTTCGGTCATCAATGCCCTGGCGCGCAATTTGTCGCACTATGAACTCTATACATCAGAGGGCAACAATCTCATCGTGGTCGCCCGCGACGGCTCCCCCGTGCCGTCCGTATCCGACGCCGCGTTTGGCTACCCACGGCTTGCCGCCACGCTCGCCCGAATGCAGATCCACCGCGCGGCCGACCTGGAGCCGTTTCGCATCGGCAGTCGGCGGGCCCTGCACCCCTATTTCGCGCAGTTCGGGGCTGGCTGGAACTCGGATTTTTTTCCGATCCTGGACCAGAATGCAGCGCGCGCACGGTTCATGGGGGCGAGCGCCCCGGAAGTTGTGGCGCTTGGCTGGATGCCGGTCCCGGCAATCGATTTCCTCGACGGCGTGCCGCGGCAGGAATATCTTGCGCCGCGCCGTGCCTGGCTGAGGCGGAGCGACCTGACCCATTTTGCTCAACGGCAGATGGCTTTCCTCCTGGGCGGTGACGAGCTGCAATTGGAAAGTGTGCCGGCCGAAATACGTAGAGACGCCCAATTATTGCGCCTGCTGCTGGTCGATTGCCCGATGCCCAGGCGGAAAGTTACGGTGGATCAGATCCATTCGGTCGCTGCTTCAATGCTGCCCCATCTTGCGCGCGGCGAGAGCCAGGCGGTGTGGCAAACGCTGCGCGCTTCGCGCTGCGTTCCCGGCGAACCGCAGGCGCGCTGGCTCGAACTGTTCGCGGCGGTGGATGCGCGGGACGCCGCAGCCACGGCGCGCGTCGCCGAAGGCCTGATCGAGCAGAGCGATTTAAGCCCCGGGTCCCACGCCGACTACCTGCTCGGGGCCGCGATCGTCGGCAGGCTGGCGAACGGAGAGCGCGAAGCGGCAACCCAGCTTTGGCGGAAGTTCTCCCCGCGCGTCCGTGGCAATGACGGCACTGCGTTGCCCGATTTCCTGCGAGGCCATTTGCTCGCCCAGCCCGAAAAATAGTACCGGCTGCAGGCGATCACCGGGTATCGAGGGTTGCGCTGGTGTCCATTCTGGTTACCGGGTGACAGTTTTCGGCACCTGGGGCGCCATCGCAGTCCGGGACTATGTCACGCTGTGCACTTGGAGATGTGAATAACTAATTGATTTTATGATGTAATATTTCAATGTCGGCAGCTGGCTCGCCGCTTGCGTATGAGCAGGTGGGCCAAGTCGCAGCATTGCTTGCGCCGTCTGTCCAACAAGCCACACAAGGAGGTTATTGCATGAAACAGCTACAGAAGGGCTTCACGCTGATCGAACTGATGATCGTGGTCGCGATCATCGGCATTCTGGCGGCAGTCGCGATCCCCGCGTACCAGGACTATATCGCCAAAGCGCAGGCGACCGATGCGTTTACCCTGATCGGCGGCCTCAAGACCCCGATCGCGGAAGCGATGTCGAATGACGCCACTACCGGTTGCAGCATCCCGGCCGGCGCGGTAACCGCCGGCAAGTACTTGGGTGGCGTCACGGTGGCCGCTTCGGGTGCGACGGGCTGCAACATCGTTGGTACCTACAAGTCCTCGGGCGTCAACTCCAAGATTACGAGCAAGCTCGTGACCTTCGCGTATGACTCCAGCGGCGGTACCTGGACGTGCACGTCCGACCTGGACGCGTCGGTGAGGCCGAAATCCTGCTAACAACGTTCTAGCAGTTTTTCAATCGATCCCACGCCGCGTCATGCGGCG
>JBQTJV010000362.1:0-2908 GCA_052386775.1 Betaproteobacteria bacterium | reverse complement strand
TGTACAACGATCGAAAATCGAGCACCGGCTACGGATGGTGCACTGCATTATACTGCGCTGCAGAGCGTGGCAGCGGTGCTTGCGCGATCGAGTAGCGAGCACCTACTTCGAGAAAATAGCTGCTACTTTATGCATTTCAATCACTTACTGGAAGCGATCACTACCGCTTTGATCTTGGAAACGGGACATAGTTTCGCCAAGCCTGGCGGGATGGGCCCCGCAAGCGATCGGTCTATTGCATTGCACATAACGCTCCGCGCTCGGTAAACGCCGGGGACCTCAGGATGCGGAGCGGGGCGCCGCGACAAGAAGCCGAAGGACGCTCTGCTATAATTTTTGCCTTTCGCGTCTGCGCTTTCTCCGGTGAGCGCAGGCGAGCCGCAGGATCAAGCCGTCCAGCCGACGTCGCCGCAACGATCTCTCGAGCTTCCAACACCGATCCGATATATCCGAAGGGAGTAGTCAAGCCATGACCGAACGACTCGATCTGCTGAAGATCGCCCAGGCCGAACAGAGCGGAGACCTGTTCCAGCTACTGGACCGTATTTACAAGCGCTCGAAAGTGCAGCCGCGCGGATTGGCCGACGCGGTGATCTGGGAGGGCGGCAGCACGCACGGCGGTGTCAAGCCGGTGGCCCACGCCTTCACCGACATGTTCGCGCTCAACGGCACGCTCATGGCGCTCGATGTGCTGGGACTGCCATTCCTCGGGGTGCCGATGATGGCGCAGTACCGCCATGACACCAAGCTGAAATCGCTGGAGTGGTTCGGCAAACTGGACGCGACTTGCATCAAGTGGTCCACCGCCGGGGACGCCTTGGTCAACGACAACGGCAGGAAGGTGGTGGTGCTCGGCAAGTCCGCCAACGCGCCGCTGCGCACGGCGGCCGGCGTCTACTGCAACGTTCGCCCCTACGGAACCATCACCAACGTACGCTTCATGCCCGGCCTGCCGTACTCGCAGGACGGCAAGAAATTCCGGGTGGACCGCGATACCGGCAACATCCATTCCGAGATGAACACGCCCGGCGTGCGGATGGCCTACGCGGTCCGGCTCTTTCTCAAGATGGTTCATGAGACGCGGTATGTCGGGCGGGTGGCCACCAAGCCCACGCAGGCCCAGGAAGATGCTGTGAACGCCGGAATCCTGCGCTGGCTCCTGCAGGGGACCAAATTCGAGCTCAAGCGGCGCTATGCGGTGGACGCCTACGCCGAGCACAAGGAAAACGTCGATGCCATCGTCGCGCTCCTGCCGAAGGACTTCAAGGCCGGCATGGAAAGCTGGGGCGGTGAAATACACGAACACATCTCGGACACCAATTTCGGCATCTTGCTCCACGACATGTACCAGCAGCGCAACGTCGTCGTCTACGCGACCGACCTCGACGGCGACCGGCTGACGGACCTGATGGCCGACGCGCCGGACGTCCTGCGCGGGTGGGGGCAGAAGATCCTCGATCACGTAAAGGCTGGCACCGACATCCACAAGGTCTGGAAGGACATGGGGTTCACCATGACCAACGGCAAGGATATGACCAGCGTCATGTATCGCATGCAGGGTGAGCCGATATTCGAGCAGACGCTCGGTTCGGCGGACGCGATGCTGCTGCGACTGCTGGCGGGGGACGAAACGGTGGGCGGAACGAAGCAACCTTACGATCCACGCATCCATTTCGTGCTGATCAACGAAGCCTACAAGGCGGCCAACCCGGGCAACGCCGAACTCGCGCGCTGGCTGGACCAGCAGCTTGGAACCTTCGACAGGATCTATGGCGGCAAGCGGCCCCGGTACATCGACGGGTACAACCAGCTGAAAGAAGCGATCAAGCCCTGGGGTAGATAAGCGTCACTGCCGCGCCTGCAGCGAAAACAGCAACGGCGCCGCGCGCTCGACGCGCAGCGCAATACATCTTGCTCCCCAAGAAAAAGCCCACTGCCCTTTTCGGGCAATGGGCTTACTATTTTTTCGGGCTTGCGCTCACCGGCCGAACCGGCATGCGCTCAGGAAACGGCCTGGATGTTTGACGCCTGCTTGCCTTTGGGGCCCTGAGTCACTTCGAACGATACTTTCTGGCCTTCCTTGAGCGTTTTGAATCCGCCCATCTGGATCGCCGAGAAGTGTGCGAAGAGATCTTCGCTCCCGTCGTCCGGCGTGATGAAGCCATAGCCTTTTGCGTCATTGAACCAATTCACCGTACCAGTTGCCATATTTCCTACCTTCGTCGAAAAAGCGGGTCGTGGATCCCGCAACTTTGTTTGAGTTTCAAGGATCGCAAACGGCCAGACACTCTCCTGCGAAAAGCTTGAAGCCAAACACCCGCTTGCTTACTAGGCTATTCCGGAGTGGAAGTCAAGTATACTCCTGCAATGGTGCGAAAAAGCTACTTGATCTTTCCCTGATTATGGCGAAAATAACAACAGATGTGCGGGACTAGGCGCGCGCTTTCGGCATGGCAACAAGGCATCGTGAAGACACGGTTCTGGAGGCAAAGAAGAGCAAGGTCAAGCCCCCGCCGATGTTCAAGGTGTTGCTCTTGAACGACGATTACACCCCGATGGATTTCGTCGTTGCCGTGCTGCAGAAATTTTTCGCCTTGAGCCGGGAAAAGGCGACGCAGGTCATGCTCAAGGTGCACCGCGAAGGCATAGGGGTATGCGGCATTTACCCCAGAGACGTCGCGGCAACCAAGGTCGAACAGGTAAAGTCGTACGCAAAACAGCACCAACATCCGTTACAGTGTGTAATGGAAGAGAATTGAGAAACAGACTGAAATGATTGCACAGGAACTGGAAGTCAGCCTGCACATGGCGTTCATGGAAGCGCGCCAGAAGCGCCACGAGTTCATCACCGTGGAGCACCTGCTGCTGGCTTTGCTCGACAACCCGTCGGCCTCCGAAGTGCTGCGCG
>JBQTJV010000361.1:0-6458 GCA_052386775.1 Betaproteobacteria bacterium | reverse complement strand
CTCGGCACGATGGGAACCGCCGAGGTGAAAGCCGTGGCAGACCAGCTCGGCGTCAAGGCGCACGAAGTGGTCGAAATGGAAACGCGGCTTGGCGGTCAGGACATTGCGCTGGAGCCGATCGGCGAGGGCGACGAAGAGGCCTACGCGCCGATCGCCTACCTCGCTGCCGAAGATACCGAACCAGGCCGCCTCATCGAGCAGGAACAGACCGCCCGACTGCGCGGTGAAGGGCTGGAAAAAGCCCTCGGCAGCCTCGACGCCCGCAGCAGGCGCATCATCGAAGCGCGCTGGCTGAACGAAAAGGAAAATGCGACGCTTCACGACCTCGCTGCCGAGTTCGGCGTTTCTGCGGAACGCATACGCCAGATCGAAGCCAAGGCGATGTCGAAAATGAAAGACGTGATCGCTGACGCGGCGTAGCGCAGCATTCCCCGCGTGCGAGCTTTCGGGCCCTGGCATTCGTCAGGGCCTTTTGCTTGTACGACCTTTCTATGCGCCCTGCAGCAGGAGCCGGATGTCGTGCAGCAGGGTCGGCGCGCCGGCGCCATGCTGGGCGTAGAGTCGGAGCCGTCCCTGCGGATCCAGCACATAGGTTCCCGCCGAGTGATCCACGGAGTACGCTCCGCCCGCCGACGGCGCCTGCTTTTGATAGAAGATCTTGAACTCCTTCGCCACCTGTGCCGTCGAAGCGGCGTCTCCGTACATCCCGAGGAAATCGGGATGGAACGACGGCACATACTGCCGCAGCAACTCGGGCGTGTCGCGCTCGGGGTCAACTGTCACGAACAGCACCTGCATTCGGGAAGCATCCGGGCCGAGCGCCTTGGCAACCTGCGCGAGTTCGGCCAGCGTCGCCGGGCACACGTCCGGGCAGTGCATGAAGCCGAAGAAGATGACCACCACCTTGCCGCGAAAATCTTCCAGGGTCCGTTGCTTTCCGTGATGGTCGTTCAACGCCAGCGCCTTGCCGAACGGCGCATTGGTGACGTCGGTCAACTGAAACGCCGGAGCCGCGGGGCCGCTTGTTTCCCCGCAACCGCCAAGCAGGCCCGCCGCAAGTGCGAAAAGGCCGATCGCGAGCGCTCGCTGCATTGACGATAGCGCGCTAGAGGCGGATGTAATGATCGACGAGCAGCGCGGCGAAGAGCGCCGTCAGGTAAAAAATGGAATAGCGGAAGGTGCGCCGCGCCAGCGCATCGCTATACGAGACGTAGATCTTCACCGCGTAATACAGGAAGATTGCGCCGAGCGTCGCGGCGCTCGCGAGATAGATCACGCCGCTCATGCGGGTTGCGAACGGCGCCAGCGAACACGCGAAAAGGATGATGGTATAGAGCAGGACGTGCAGCCTTGTGAAACGGTCGCCATGGGTCACCGGCAGCATGGGGATGCCGGCCCTTGCATAATCGAGCTTGCGATAAAGGGCCAGCGACCAGAAGTGCGGCGGCGTCCACGCAAAGATGATCAGGAAAAGCAGCAGCGCATCGGCTGATATTTCCCCGGTAACGGCCGTCCAGCCCAGCACCGGCGGCATGGCGCCCGACGCACCGCCGATGACGATATTCTGCGGCGTCATCGGCTTCAGGATGACGGTGTAGACGATGGCGTAGCCGATGAAGGTGGCGAGCGTGAGCCACATGGTCAGCGGGTTGACCCAGCGATGAAGCACGGCAAGCCCGATGCCACCGATGGCGCCGGCAAAAATCAGCGTCTGCAACGACGTCAACTGTCCGCTGGGCAGCGGACGCGCTCGGGTACGCAGCATCACGGCGTCGATTTTCTGCTCGACGAGGCAGTTGACCGCCGCCGCCGCCCCGGCGATCAGCGCGATGCCGAGCGTTCCCGCGAGCAACGCCTGCACCGGCACCATCCCGGGCGTGGCCAGAAACATGCCGATCACCGCGGTGAAGACGATGAGCGACACGACCCGCGGCTTGGTCAGCTGATAAAACTGGTAGACGCGCGAGGACGAATACGGGCGGACGGCGCTGGAAGACATTACCGCGGGGGCTTCAAAGAAAGGGCGAAGTTTAGCATCACCAATGCGCCCAGCAAAAGCGCGGCGCCGCCGTTATGCGCGACCGCCAGCACCAGCGGCAGGCGCAGCAGCACATTGGCGACCCCGAGGGCGATCTGCAGCACGAGCAGGATCAGTAGCGCCGCGCCATAGAGTCGCAGCGCCGGTATCCGAAGCAGGACGGCGGCAACGCCGCCCACGACCAGCAATGTGAGCAGCGCGCCCGCGCGGTGGGCCCACTGTATGGCGTTGAGCGATTCCTGCGACAGCGGTGTCCCGGCGGCGGTCACCCCGAGCTCGCGCATGAGCTGAAACGCGTGCTCGAAGTCCATAGGGGGCAGCCAGCGTCCATTGCACGTCGGGAAGTCGGGGCAGGCCAATGCCGCGTAATTGGTCGATACCCAGCCGCCCAGCGCGATCTGCAGGATCAGCGTGACCAGCGCGATCGCCGCCCATACCCGCAGCGTGAAGTTCGGCTGCGGCTTGACGGGCTGCAGCGGCGCCTGGCGCAGGGCGAGCCATACCAGCAATCCGAGCGTCGCCATGCCGCCGAGCAGGTGCAGGCTGACGACCACCGGCTTGAGCAGCATGGTGACGGTCCACTTGCCGAGCGCCGCCTGGAATGCGACGAGGGCGAGCAGCGCCGTTGCCAGGAAAGGCGATTGCGACAAGGTGCGGCGCCCGCACCAGGCGACAACGGCGAGCGCGAGAATCAGCAAACCCAACGTCCCGGCGAGATAACGATGGAACATCTCTTTGCGCGCGCGCCCGACATCCACCGCCTGGTCGAACTTTTCCCTGGCGCGTGCGATTTCGTGCTCCTGCTCCGGCACGCCGAGGAGCTGTCCATAGCAGCCGGGCCAGTCGGGACAGCCGAGGCCGGCATCCTCCAGCCGCACGTAGGCGCCCACGACGATGACGACCAGGGTGAAGCACGCCGTAAAAAAGGCCAGCCGACGGAACATCAGCGCCATTTGGAATGCCTCAGCAAGCGCGTGACGTCTTTCAGCATCTTGCGCGGGTCCGCGTTGCGCGGATAGCGCATCATGAGGTTACCGAGCGGGTCGATGACATAGATGTGGTCTTCCCGGGCGCGCCGGGCCGGAAGGTGCGCGGGCAGCTCGCTGCTGCCGGCGTGCAGTACATGCAGCCCTTCGTGCGCCGCCAGCAGGCTGGGCTGCGGCCGGGCCTCATCGGTAATCACCCACAGCCGCTCGATGCGGTCGGCGTCCTTGCCCTGCGCGAGCCGAACCTGCCGAATATAGGTGAGCTTTTCCTGGCACCAGGCGTCGCACCGCCCGGAGTCCACGACGGTGAGGACCCACTTTCCTCTCAGCGCCTGAAGCCGAAAGGGGTCGCCGCCGGGCCGGGTCAGCGCGAGGTCCGGCAAGGGCCGCGGCGTGAGCAACTCGCCATAGTTCACCTGCTCCGATGGCTGCCACCAATAAAAAGCAATGTATGACGCCACGATGGGCGCGACGCACAGCGCGATCAGAATCCAGAGCGTGGTGCGTGATCTTTTAGCTTTGGCGATTTCGTCGGACATGGGTTGCCAGATAAAACACCAGTATCAGCAGCGACAGGGCGAACCACTGAAAGGCATAGCCATAGTGCTTGTCCACGCCGAGATCCGGCGGCAACCACTCGCGGATCAGACCGTCATCGGGCGCATTGGCGGGATTCTGCTGGATGATGAACGGCTGGATCGCGATGGGCATTACGCTCGTGTAGCGTTCCAGCGTAAGGTTTTGCCACACCGGACCCCGGGTCACCTCGCTGGACAGCTCCAGAAAACGTCCCGGCACCACCGCCCGGCCGCGAACGACGACGGCGTCTTGCGGCGTCCTGACGTCGGGCAGGCGGTTCCGATCGCCGCTGGCGGCAATCCAGCCGCGGTTCACCAGCACGTGGCGGGCGCCGCCGTCCAGCCTGAGCGGCATGATCACGTGATAGCCCACCGTCCCGCGCAGCACGCGGTTGTCCAGAAACACCACGTACTGCGGATCGAACGTGCCGCGCGCCTCCACCTGCCGCAGTTCGACGTCCCGCACGTCAAGCCCGCGCGCCGTGATGTCGATCGGCGGCTCTTGCGCGAGCTGCTCGATGCGCGCGGCGAGCGCGCTCTTTTCCTGACCGCGCCCATATTGCCACGTGCCGAGCCAGGCGGTCAGGGCAATGCCCGCGGCGGCGCCGAGCGCCGGCCACAGGCTCCATCGAAAGCTGAGCGCGCCTAACATAACGAAGCGCGTGCTGCGCTGGCAGGCAATGAACCGGTGGGATACACTGCCACACGCCCCGCCCGACTCCAAATGAAAATCGTCGTCCTGCTCTTCATCGCTTTCATTCTCGGAAGCCTTTTCTCCGCGCTCTACTTCCTGCTCAAGGATCGCAGCGGCTCGGATCGCGTGGTCAAAGCGCTGACCGTGCGCGTGCTGCTCTCCGTGGTGCTGTTCGCCATGCTGATGCTGGGGTTTTACTTCGGCCTCATCAGCGACAAGCTGCAGTGAAAAAAAAGCCGCACTCGCGGTGCGGCGCTATTCCCCTACTGACCGGGTCCCCCCTTGTTGTTCGTGCGCCTTTGTTATTTGCGTGTTGTGGTTGGTTTTACGCTTGTCGGCTTATAGCCAGTAGACGAATATGAACAGCAGCAGCCATACGACGTCGACGAAGTGCCAGTACCAGGCCACGCCCTCGAAGCCGAAATGGTGGTCCGCCGTAAAATGTCCGGCCACGCATCGGAACAGGATCACGATCAGCATGATCGTCCCGACGGTGACGTGAAACCCGTGAAAGCCCGTCAGCATGAAGAACGTCGCGCCATACGCGCCCATGGTCAGCTTCAGATTGAGATCGCTGTAGGCGTGGGCATATTCGTAGATCTGAAAGCCGAGGAAGGTCCCGCCCAGCGCAATGGTCATGACGAGACCCCAGATCAGCTGCAGGCGATTGTTCTTGAGCAATCCCCAGTGCGCCCACGTCACCGTGACGCCCGATGAAAGCAGCAACAGGGTGTTGAGCGCCGGTATGCCCCACGCGCCCATCGGCGAAAACTGCTCCTTGATCCCCGGGCCCGAAACCGGCCAGCCGGACTTGAATCCGGGCCATATCAGCTGCTGGCTCTCGATGCTTCCCAGGTCGGGAACCGATATCACCCGCATGTAGAAAAGCGCACCGAAAAAGGCGCCGAAGAACATCACTTCCGAGAAGATGAACCAGCTCATCCCCCAGCGGAACGAGCTGTCGACCTGCTTGTTGTAGCGGCCGCCTTCGCTTTCGTGCGCGACGGTCGTAAACCAGCCGGCCATCATGTAGACGAGGATGAGCGCGCCGGCGAGCACCAGGAACTTTCCGGGACCCCAGCCGTTGAACCAGGATGCTGCCCCGAGCGCCATGGAGAGCAGCGCCACCGAGCCGAAGATCGGCCAGGTGGAAGGCTCCGGTATGAAGTAGCGGGCGGATTGACTGAGCATCTTGTTCTCCCTCTTCCTTTGTTCCGTCAGGCGGTGATAAACCGCACCAGCATGATTAATCCCAGCACGAATATGACCGCGCCGATGATGCCGGCGACGATGACCTGCACCGGCGTCAGCGTCACGGCATCGTGCTCGTGCGCCGCGCGCTTGCGAATGCCGAGAAACGACCAGAACACCGCCCTTGCAACCTGCAGTGGCGTCGCTTTACGTGGCGGAGTCTGTGGCTGCGTCATCAGCATTCGTGAATCAGCCCGCTTTCCCCGCCGTCCCCTCGACTTCGAAGAAGGAGTACGACAGCGTCACGGTGTTCAGATCCTGCGGCAAGCTCGAATCGATCACGAAAACCACGGGCATGCGCCGCACTTCGCCCGGCTGCAGGGTCTGCTGCGTGAAACAGAAGCATTCCAGCTTGCGGAAGTAACGACCCGCGAGCTGCGGGCCGTAGCTCGGGACGGCCTGCCCGGTGACCGCGCGCGGCGAATTGTTGCGGATCTCGAACGTAACCTGCACCAGCTCGCCGGGGTGAAACCGCACCTGCTTCTCGAGCGGCGTGAACGTCCACGGCAGATTGCTGCGCACGTTGGCGTCGAATTCGACCGTAAGCCACCGATTGCCGTCGACCTGGGTGTTGCCGATTGTATCGGCCTTGAGCAGGTTGTTGATCCCGGTGACCTCGCAGATCTTCTTGTAGAACGGCACCAGGGCGAAGCCGAAGCCGAACATGACGCACGCCACCACCACCAGCTTGCGCAGCGTGACCAGATTCTCCCCGGAATGGGCGTCCGTCACCATAGCCAGTAGCGGATGATGATACCGATGAAGAAAGCGAGGGCGATCGATGCGAGGATCAATCCCGTTTTGAGCCTGCTGCGCAAAGCGAGCTCCATAAAGGCTGTTACTTCACCACCGGCGGTGTTTCAAACGTGTGGTACGGCGCCGGCGAGGGCAGCGTCCACTCCAGTCCTTCC
>JBQTJV010000360.1:0-12506 GCA_052386775.1 Betaproteobacteria bacterium | reverse complement strand
TGATGCCGAGGAGCTGATGTGCGATCTCCATCGTGATCTTGTTGTGGCTGATGAACAGGAACTGCGAATGCAGCGACATCTTCCTGACCAGATCGCAGAAGCGTTCGGTGTTGTGATCGTCGAGCGGGGCATCGACCTCATCCAGCAGGCAGAACGGCGCCGGATTGAGCTGAAAGATGGAAAATACCAGCGCCAGCGCGGTGAGCGCCTTCTCGCCGCCTGACAGCAGATGGATGGTGCTGTTCTTTTTGCCCGGCGGCTGGGCGATGACCTGGACCCCGCTGTCCAGAATCTCTTCGCCGGTCAGCAGCAGCCGTGCAACGCCGCCGCCGAAGAGCGCGGGAAACATCTCTCCAAAATGGGCGTTCACTTCGTCGAACGTCTGCTGCAGCCGTTCCCTCGTCTCGCGGTCGATGCGCCGGATCGCATCTTCTAGGGTCGCCATCGCCTCGCTGAGATCGCGGGACTGGGCATCGAGATAGTTCTTGCGCTCCTGCGCCGCCTGCAACTCCTCGAGGGCCGCCAGATTCACCGCGCCGAGCGCCTGGATTTCGCTGTTGAGCCGGTTGATCTCGCCCTGCAGCGCGCCGGAGCGCGTGCCTTTTTCAAGCAATCCCTTCAGCACCGCCTCGTCCGCGCCGGCGTCGGCGAGCTGCTGCGCGAACTGCTCCTCGGTGAGTCGCGCTTCCTGTTCCTTGAGGCGGACTTCGCCGATTCGGGTACGCAGCGGCTCGAGCTTCTGCTCGCACGCGAGACGTTCCTGCTCGATCTCTTTGAGCTGCGATTCCATGCCCTCCAGGGCATCCCGGGCGAGCGCCAGGGTTTGCGCCCGCTGTTCCCGCCCGGTAAGGGCCTGCTGAAGCTGAGCCTGCCACGGTCCCTCGTCGCAATTCACCAGTTCGGCCTCGAGCGCCGACAGGGTGTCGCCGAGACTGGAAATGTTCTGAGAAAGCAGGTTAAGTGAAGTCTCTATCTCACTGATTTTAGACTCTGAGCTTCTAAACTTAAACGACGCTTCCTGATGCTCGTGCTGGGCCTGCTGGAGCGTGGTCCGCTGCAGGCCGAGCACGGTTTCGGCCCGCCGATACAAGTCCGTTGCAAGATCCATCTGGGCCTGGAGGGCGGCAGCCTCGCCGCAAAGCCGCTGCAGGTTTTCGGCGGCTGCCTCGCTGCCGGCACGCTCGGTGGCCACCTGCGCCGCGATCTCTGCCATCTCCCGCGTGATCTGCTCGCCGCGCTGCGTGAGCCGCTGCGCCTGTTCCGAGAGCTTGAGGACCTCCATCTGGACCGCGTGGTACTGTTCCTGCGCGGCATCGATCTCCTGACGCAGGGCACCGAGTTCCGCTTTGCGCGTGTCGATCTCCCGCTGGGCGCCCTCGACGTCCGCGTCGAGCCCGGAGCGCTGCGCTTGCCCTTGCGTCAGCGCCTGCTGCAACCCCTCGATCTCGCGCTGCCGCGAAAGCACGCCATGCAGCTCGGAATCCGGCGCATGAAAACTCACGCTGTGGCGCGTAAAGACGTGTCCTTCCCGGGAAACGAGCATCGCGCCGGGTCCCAGCTGGGCGCGCAGGTGCATTCCACGCCCGGTGTCGTCCACCACGAAGATATCGTGTAGCCACTCGGTGAGCACGGCCTGCAGGCGATGGTCTCGGCAGGTGACGAAACGCAACAAGGGCTCGCAGCCTGCCGGAGCCGCGCGAACCGCACCCGGCGCCGGCTCGCCGCCGCCGACGACCGTCATCTTCCCGGGGGGCGCATCGCCCAGCCACGTCGCCGACTTTTCGATGTCGTCGAGCGTAATGCCGTTCAGCCGCTCCCGCAGCACCGCTTCGAGCGCGTCTTCCCAGCCGCCTTCGATCGCGATGCCCTGCCACAGCCGCGGCGAGCGGTCGAGATCACGGGCTGCGAGCCAGCCGGCCATCTCCTCCCCGCGCGCGATCCGGTCCTGCAACTGCTGCAGCGTCTGGATCCTCGCTTCCGTGGCGGTGATGTTCTGGTTCGCGGCGTCGAGCGCCTCGTTTCTCTGCTGGAGCTCGAGCTCGCACTGCGGCAGCAGGCGTTCCTTCTCCGCCAACAGGTCACGCCGTTCCTGCAGCGCCTGTTCCTGATCCTGCATCGCGCGCTGCAGCGCTTCCAGTGCCGTGTTATCCGGCACTTCCAGCCCCGCCTGTTCTTCGCGGAGCTTTTCCTCGCGCTGTGCAAGCTGATCGATAAGACGTTCGACGTGGGCGAGTTTGGTCTGTTCGACCTTCAGCGCCTGCTCGACGGCCGACAGGCTGCGCTGCAGCTCTTCGCGCCGGTTGTGGGTGGCGCGATAGGTTTCCTCGGCGACCGGCAGCTTTTCGGTCTCCTGCGCGACCCGTACCGCACAGCCGGCAAGCTGCTCCTCGGCCCGCGTTTTCTCGCTGCGCCACTGATCGAGGCTGGCCTGGGCCGCGGCTTGCTGCGACTGGCTCTGCTCGAGCTGAACGCCCAGCGTTGCGCGCTGATGCTCGATGCGCGCCCGGCTGTCCCGCACGTGGGCGATCTGCTGCTCGAGCCGCGCCACCTCGGCATTGGCCTCGTAGAGCGCGCCCTGGGCTGCATGCATCTCGTCGCTCGCCCGGTAATGCTGTGCACGCATCTCTTCCAGCCGCTTTTCCGCCTCCCGCAGCTTTGCCGTCTCGGATTCGAGCTCGATGCCGAGCCGCTCCACTTCGCGTCCATATCGATTGCGGCTGGCGCCCGCCTCCTGCTTGCGCGTGAACCACAACAGGCTCTGGGTGGTTTGCAGCTCCCCGTTGAGCGCGTGGTACTGGCGCGCGACCTCCGCCTGCCCCTGGAGGTGCTCGATCTGCTTGTCGAGCTCCTGCCGGATGTCGTCCACGCGCAGCAGGTTCTCGCGGGTGTCCCTGAGCCGCAGCTCGGTCTCGCGGCGGCGTTCGCGATACTTCGAGACGCCCGCCGCCTCCTCCAGGAACACGCGCAGCTCCTCCGGCTTGGCCTCGATCACCCGCGAGATCATGCCCTGCTCGATGATGGCGTAAGCCCGGGCGCCGAGGCCGGTTCCGAGAAAGATGTCGGCGATGTCGCGCCGGCGGACGTGCACGTTGTTGATGTAGTAGGACGAATCGCCGTCGCGCTGCAAAACCCGCTTGATGGAGATTTCGGCGTACTGCGACCACTGCCCTGCCGCCTTGCCCAGGCTGTTATCGAAAATCAGCTCCACGCTCGCGCGATTGACCGGCTTGCGATCGCCCGATCCGTTGAACAGGACATCCTGCATGGTTTCGCCGCGCAAATGGCGCGCGGAGGTCTCGCCCAGCACCCAGCGCACGGCATCGATGACGTTGGATTTGCCGCAGCCGTTCGGGCCAACGACGCCGACGAGTTGACCAGGGACGGGGATACGGGTGGGATCGACGAACGACTTGAAGCCGGCGAGGTTGATCTGCGTGAGGCGCAATTTCTTCTGCTGGTGCTGACGTTATAATGGGGCGAGGTCGCCGCGGCTAATTCTAACCGATTTGTTCCGTTACGCTAATGCCAAGCCAAGCAAGCAAACGCCTGGAAACGTTTCCCAATCCCAGTCCGCGGCGCGATTATCGGATTCACATGGAAATACCGGAATTTACCTGCCTGTGCCCACGCACGGGGCAGCCGGACTTCGCCACGCTCGTCCTGGATTACGTGCCGGACCGGCTGTGCGTGGAACTGAAGAGCCTGAAGCTGTACGTCTGGTCGTACCGCGATGAGGGCACTTTTCATGAGGCCGTGACGAACCGCATCCTCGATGACCTGGTGAAGGCAGTTCGACCGCGCTTCATGCGGCTTACCGCGCGGTTCAATGTTCGCGGCGGCATCTTCACAACCGTCGTCGCGCAGCATGTCGGCACCAAGGGCATCCGCCTGCCTGAACTCGACGCACTGCCGGCCGCGAGCACGCGATGACGCCGGCCGGCTTAGCGCGTCCCATCTCCATAACCGGAGCGCTCCTATTCGAAAGGATTCGATTGCGCCATGAGCACAGCATCACGTGAATCCGAACCTCGAGCGCCTGCATAGTTATCCGTTTCAGCGGTTGCGCACGCTGCTGGAAGGCGCGCAGCCACCCTCCGGGCTTCCCCCGATCCCGCTCTATATCGGCGAGCCCCGGCACCCCACGCCCGAGTTCATCAAGCGCGCGCTGATCGAGCATCTCGACGGCTTTTCCGCCTACCCGCTCACGGTGGGTAGCGAAGCGCTGCGCAACGCCATCGCGGCCTGGCTCCAGCGCCGCTACCGATTAAGCAGGATAGATCCTGCCACCCAGGTTCTGCCGGTCAACGGCAGCCGCGAGGCGCTGTTTGCCTTCGCGCAGGCCGTCGTCGATTCGGACCGGGAAGCGATTGTCGTGTGCCCCAACCCGTTCTACCAGATCTATGAAGGCGCGGCGATACTGGCCCGAGCGACGCCACAGTTCCTCAACAGCGTGTCCGCTCGCGCCTATGCGTTCGACTACGCGGAATTGTCCCCGCAGCTCTGGCAGCGCGCGCAGCTGGTGTACGTGTGCTCTCCCGGCAATCCTACCGGGCACGTAATGGGGCTCGGGGAGTGGCAGACGCTCTTCGAACTGTCGGATCGCTACGGCTTCGTGATCGCCGCAGACGAGTGCTACTCGGAAATCTACTTCGACGAAGCGCGTCCGTCGCTCGGGGCGCTCGAAGCCGCCCGCCATTACGGGCGGACCGATTTTCACAATCTCGTTGTTTTTTCCAGCCTCTCGAAGAGATCCAACGTGCCCGGCATGCGGTCCGGTTTTGTGGCGGGCGACGCCGACATCCTGAAGAAATTCCTGCTCTACCGCACCTATCATGGCTGCGCGATGAGCCTGCCGATCCAGCTCGCCAGCGCCGCCGCCTGGGGGGACGAGCATCACGTCGCTGAAAATCGCCGGCTCTACCGCGAAAAGTTCACCGCTGCATTGGAGATACTGAAACCCGTGGTCGAGGTGGAGATGCCGGACGCGGGCTTTTATTTCTGGCTGCCCACGCCGGTGAGCGACACGGAGTTCACCCGCGGTCTTTACGAGGAGCAGGCGGTGTCCGTTCTTCCCGGCAGTTACCTGGCCCGCGATGCCCACGGGTCCAATCCCGGCCGGAATCGGGTTCGGATCGCCCTCGTCGCGACGACCGAGGAGTGCGCGGAGGCCGCTCACCGCATTCGCCAGTATTTCTCCAAACTTTGAACCGAGGATCGCATGCAAAGGCTGCAGAGCACTATTGAAACCGCCTGGGAACAGCGCGCCGCGATTTCCCCCGCCGGTGCGGACCATGCGCTCCGGCAGGCGGTAGACGAAACGATCGGCCTTCTGGATCGCGGGGAGATTCGCGTGGCGGAAAAGCACGGCGGCGAATGGCTCACGCATCAGTGGATCAAGAAGGCGGTGCTGCTGTCCTTTCGGCTTCAGGACAACAGCGCGATGGGCGACGGCGACCTCCGCTCGTACGACAAGGTGCCGTCCAAGTTCCGGGAGTACGGGCAGGAGGACTTCGCGCGCGGCGGTTTTCGCGTCGTTCCCCCGGCTGCCGCCCGCAGGGGCGCGTACATTGCGAAAAACGTCGTGCTCATGCCCTCGTTCGTCAACATCGGCGCCTATGTCGACGAGGGCACCATGGTCGACACCTGGGCGACGGTCGGCTCGTGCGCGCAGATCGGCAAAAACGTCCATCTCTCGGGTGGCGTCGGCATCGGCGGCGTCCTGGAACCCCTGCAGGCCAATCCGACCGTCATAGAAGACAATTGCTTCATCGGCGCCCGTTCGGAGATCGTGGAAGGCGTGATCGTCGAGGCCGGCGCGGTCATTTCCATGGGCGTTTTCATCGGCGCGAGCACCCGGATCTATCACCGGCAGACCGGTGAAATACTTTACGGCCGCGTACCGGCGGGCTCGGTGGTCGTACCCGGGTCGCTGCCCGCCGCCGACGGCAAGTGCAGCCTCTACTGCGCCGTCATCGTGAAGCAGGTCGACGCCGGAACTCGGGCGAAGACCAGCATCAACGAACTGTTGCGCAGCGACTGATACCTCCGCGCCGTCGAAAACTCGCAGTCGATTCTGTGCTAGGCAATGGCTGCCGGAGTTGGCACAATATGCTGCGCCAGGCAGGCGATTTTTCCCACGGGGCGAAAGCGGCCGGGCTGCAGGATAAACAACGCCACATCCGGAGGGAACGGTCATGTTCGTGACACCGCTTTTCAAGCTGATGGCCGAAAAACAGGCTTCCGACCTGTTCTTCACGGCCGGGGCGCCCATACAGATCAAGGTCAACGGCATCGTCATGCCGATCAACGATCAGATCCTCGATCCCGAACAGGTGAAGACCATCTCCTATGAGCTGATGTCCGACAATCAGGTCAAGGAGTTCGAAACCCGCCACGAGATGAACTTCGCCTGCAGCCAGGCCGAGATCGGAAACTTTCGCATCAACATATTCCAGCAGCGCAACAGCGTGGGAATGGTGATCCGCTTCGTAAAGCCTGATGTGCCCTCGTTCGAGTCGCTGGGGCTGCCGACCATACTGAAGCAGGTCATCATGGAGAAGCTCGGGCTCATCCTGGTGGTGGGATCCACGGGCTCTGGCAAATCGACCACCATGGCTTCCATGATCGATTACCGCAATTCCGTGCGCACCGGGCACATCCTCACCATCGAGGATCCGATCGAATTCATCTTCAAGCACAAGAAATCGATCGTCAACCAGCGCGAAGTGCGTGTGGACACCTACACCTACGACAACGCGCTGATCAGCGCCATGCGCCAGGCGCCCGATCTGCTGATGATCGGGGAGATTCGCGACCGCCCCACGCTGCAGAGCGCCCTGCTGTTCGCGCAGACCGGCCATCTCTGCATGTCGACCCTGCACGCCAACAACAGCTACAACGCGCTCAACCGCATCATCAACTTCTTCCCGCGTGAGGCGCGCGAAGCGCTGCTGGCCGATCTCTCGATCGCACTGCGCTGCATCATCTCGCAGCGCCTGGTGCGCACGGTGGACGGCGGCCGCATGCCCGCTGTCGAGATTCTGCTCAACACCAAGCACATCCAGGAACTGATCAAGGACGGTGAAATCGGCCAGATCAAGGATGCCATCGACCAGAGTCTCGCACCGGGCTCCCAGACCTTCGAGCAGGCGCTGTTCTACCTCTACAGCTCGGGCAAGATCACGCTGGACGAAGCGCTTGCCTACTCGGACTCCCCGACCAACCTGCACTGGCTGATCAACAACGCCAAGGGCCCGCTCAAGCCCCCGACGGAAGAGGAAGTCACCGCCAAGCGGCCGGACGACCTTTCCAACATCAAGCTCAACCTCGACGCGCTCGGGTAAAGCGGCCGACACGGCCGTTCATCGTTTTGGCCAGACCGCAGGCTGAGCGCCGGCAAGCGGCCGTTTCCGCCCCCACGCTCGGCGAACTCATACGCCGCGGCGAACAGCGCTTCAAGACCGCCCGCCTCTCGCACGGCCACGGCTTGATCCATGCCTACGATGAAGCCGCTTATCTCGCGCTGCACGCCATGGGACTGCCGCCCGCGCCGCTCGAGCCTCATCTCGGGCGCCGACCGACGCCCCGGCAAAGCCGAAAAATCCTGTCCCTGTTCGATCGCCGAGTACGGGAGCGCAAGCCGGCAGCCTACCTGACCCGTGAAGCGTGGCTCGGGGATTTTCGCTTCTACATCGATGAGCGCGCCCTCGTCCCACGGTCCTACATCGCGGAACTGTTGCGCGAGGATCTCGCGCCGTGGGTAGCGCACGCGAATCGCGTGCGTGCTGCGCTCGATCTGTGCACCGGCTCGGGCTGTCTCGCCATCCTGCTGGCGCACAGTTTTCCGCGCGCGCGCATCGACGCGACCGACATCGCCGCCGACGCACTGCGGCTCGCCCGGCGCAACGTCGCCCTTTATCGCCTTCAGAAACGCATTCGCCTGGTGCGCTCGGACCTTTATGCCGCGCTTCGAGGCCAGCGCTACGATCTGATCGTTTCCAATCCCCCCTACGTCACCGCGCCCACGATGCGACGGCTGCCTGCGGAATACCGCCATGAGCCGCGCCGCGCCCTTGCCGGAGGACGGGATGGATTGGATTTCGCGCGCGCAATCCTGCGGGACGCCGCCGACCATCTTGAACCGGGCGGGACGCTGGTCCTCGAAGTCGGCCACAATCGCTCACGCCTGGAGCGGCTGTTTCCGCGGCTGCCTTTTGTCTGGCCCTATACCAGCGGTGGCGACGACTGCGTGGCGATCATCGGCCGGGACGATCTGGTCCGCGCCGCGCCGGGGACGCCAGGGCGCGTAACAGCTCGCTGACCTGCGGCGAGTCCAGCTCGCGCCACTGTCCGCGTTTGAGATGCGGCGGCAATTGCACGCTGCCGAAGCGCACGCGCATCAGGCGGCTGACCGTCATCCCGACCGCCGCGAACATGCGGCGCACGATGCGGTTGCGGCCTTCCGCAAGCACGATTCGATACCAGTGATTGGCCCCTTCGCCACCGCCGTCTTCGACGGAGATGCAGCGCGCCGGTCCGTCATCGAGCGGCACGCCGGATTTCAGGCGCTCGACCTGATCCGCGCTCAATTGACCCAGGATGCGCACCGCGTATTCGCGTTCCAGCGCATAGCGCGGATGCATCATGCGGTTGGCAAGCTCCCCGCTGGTGGTAAGGATCAGCAGGCCGCCGGTGTTGTAATCGAGCCGCCCCACCGCGAGCCACCGCCCCCCGCGCACCCGCGGCAGCCTGTCGAACACCGTGGCGCGCTTCTGCGGGTCGTCGCGGGAGACGATTTCGCCTTCAGGCTTATGGTAGAGCACGACGCGCGGCACCCGTTGCGGGTCGGACCAGCGCACCACGCGTCGCCCCACCCGGATCAGATCACGAGCGCTGACCCGGGTGCCGATGCCTGCCGCGATGCCGTTGACCGTCACGCGCCCGCCGCGTATCCATTCTTCCATGTCGCGCCGGGAACCGAGCCCGGCCTGCGCCAGCACCTTGTGCAGCTTTTGAGTGGATTCCTCGCGCGGGGCAGTCGCGGGCCTTGCAGCGGCGCGCTTTCTTGCGGGCGGTCTCACACCGCGCGCCGTTCGAGCACGGCGTGGGCCAGCGTGCCGCTGTCCACGTACTCGAGCTCACCGCCGACCGGGAGGCCGCGTGCGATCCGCGTTACCTTGATTCCCTGCTCGCGCAGCAGCTCACCGATGTAGTGCGCGGTGGCCTCGCCTTCGACCGTAAAGTTGTTGGCGAGGATGACTTCGCGCACGACGCCGTCTGCCGCGCGCTTGAGCAGACGATCGAGATGGATGTCTTTCGGGCCGATACCGTCGAGCGGCGACAGCGTTCCCATCAATACGAAGTAAAGACCCTGGAAGCACTGCGCCTGCTCCATCACCAGCAGATCGCTCGGGCTCTCCACCACGCACAACTGCGCGGCATCGCGCCGCGGCGAGCGGCACAGGCCGCATACCGTTTCCTCGGCGAAACTGTTGCACTTCTCGCAGTGGCGTATCCGCTCCAGCACGATGCCGAGCGCGCTCGCCAGCCGCCGCGCTCCGGGAAGGTCGCGCTGCAGCAGGTGATACGCCATGCGCTGCGCCGATTTCGGCCCCACGCCGGGCAGGCAGCGCAGGGCTTCGATCAGCTCTTCGAGGCTGGATGGGGTCTTGATGCTCATGTCCGACGGAGGTCGCGCCGCCTAAAAAGACCGCATGGCGACCGCTCAGAACGGCATCTTGAAGCCCGGCGGCAACGGCATTCCCGCCGTGATGGCGGACATCTTCTCCTGCACCGTCGCTTCCACGCGGCGCACTGCGTCGTTCACCGCTGCCGCAACCAGGTCTTCCAGCATCTCCTTGTCATCCTGAAGCAGGCTCGCATCGATGGCGACGCGTTTCACGTCGTGACGGCAGGTCATCACGACTTTCACCATCCCGGCGCCCGCCTGGCCTTCCACCTCGAGCACCGCCAACTGGTCCTGGACCTTCTTCATGTTTTCCTGCATCTGCTGCGCCTGCTTCATGAGGCCGCCGAGTCCGCCTTTCATCATGGGAGGGTCCTATTGCTGTATGGGTTTGATCGTCGACTCAACTATCCGCGCGTCGAAGTTTTCCACCAGTTCGCGCACGAAGGGATCCTGCTCGATTTCCGCCACAGCCTCGGCGTGACGCCGCTGCCGGTCGCGATCCGCGAGCGCCGCCGGCGAATTCCCGTTGCCCTCGCCGACGCTGAACGCGACGCGCAGTTCCGGGCCGAAGCGCTGCTGCAACGCGGCCCTGAGCTTGTCCTGATACGGCTTGTCGAGCAGGCGCTCGTGCACTTGGGGGACGGACAACTCCATTCGACGCGCTTCGTGGCGCACCAGTTCGCAGTGCTGCGCGAGCATGCGCGCCATTCCCGTCAATTCGAGCTCGGCGACGATATCCGGCCAATCGCGCTTACTGTCGTTTTTTTTTGAGGGACCGGTCTGCAGGGTGGGCACCACACCCGCCGGCGGCTTTGCCGCTCGGGATGCTGCCGCGGGCAGTTCGGCGCCCGGCTCCTCGGGCGCAAAGGCCAGCATGCGCAGCAGGGTCATCGTAAATCCGGCGTAGTCGTCCGGCGCCAGCGCGATGTCGGCCCTGCCCTGCAGCGCGATCTGATAGTAGAGCTGGAGATCCTCGGCCCCGAACAAAGCCGCCAGTGCGAGCAGCACTTCGCGGTCGGGCTCGTCTTCGGCGACGGAAGCAGGCAGGGCCTGAAGCAACGCAAGCCGGTGCAGCAACACACCCAGGTCCTGCAATGCCAGCTCGAACGACAGGCTGCGTTGCGCCATGCGATCGGCTTCGGCGATCAGCGCCGCCGCATCGCGCGCCGCGAGCGCCTTCAGCAGCGAATAGAGATAGCCGCTGTCGACGGCGCCCAGCATCCCGCGCACGGCCCCTTCCTCGACCTTCCCGCCGCCATGCGCGATCGCCTGGTCGAGCAGGCTCAAGCCGTCGCGCATGCTGCCTTGGGCTGCGCGCGCGAGCAAGGCGAGCGCCGGGATTTCGAAAGCAAATCCCTCGGCGTCCAGAACCTTTTGCAGTTGCGCGCGGATCTGGACCTGCGAGATCTGCTTCAGATTGAACTGCAGGCAGCGCGAGAGGACGGTGACCGGTATCTTTTGCGGATCCGTCGTCGCAAGGACGAACTTGACGTGCTCGGGCGGCTCTTCCAGCGTTTTCAACATCGCATTGAACGCGTTGCGGGAGAGCATGTGCACTTCGTCGATGATGTATACCTTGTACCGGCCGCTGGTCGGGGCGTAAAGGGCGCTTTCCAGCAGCTCGCGCATATTGTCCACCTGCGTGTTCGAGGCGGCGTCGAGTTCCACCAGATCCACGAAGCGGCCGGCATCGATCTCGGTGCAGGCGCGGCACGTGCCGCACGGTTCCGCGGACACGCCGCCCTCACAGTTGAGCGCTTTGGAGAGGATGCGCGCGAGCGTGGTTTTCCCGACCCCGCGCGTGCCGGTAAAAAGATAGGCATGGTGCAGGCGCCGCTCGCGCAGCGCGTTCGTCAGCGCCTTGACGACGTGCTCCTGTCCGACCAGTTCAGCGAAAATGCGGGGGCGCCACTTGCGGGCGAGTACTTGGGTCAAGCGGCGAACCCGCTAGAAGTGATACTGGAAACGAATCTGGTGGAAATTGATGCCGTTGTTCGGCCGTTTGATGCCGGCATTCGAGAGATGCTGGAAGCGGTAGCCAAAATCGTACCGCCCCTTGGGACCGAAGCGCAGCCCCGCGCCGATGTGATTGCCGAACTGGAAGCTCGTGCTGAAGCGTTTGTCGCCGAGCGTGGTGCGCGAAAGCAGGTGAAACCCTATGCCGGCCTCGAGGTACGGACCCGTGAGATCGTTCCCCTGCAGCCGGAACACGGGTGTCAAGCCGATATCGGTGAGATCCTCATTGAAGCCCGGCGGGGAACTCCGATGCCAGTAGCCTGCGGCGAGATCCCAGTAGCCGCCGAGATGCCAGTTCCTGCCCTGCAACCAGCGCGTGTTCCAGTCCCACTGTACTCCGACGCGAAACATGTCCGTGCCGTCGCCACGCCCGCCTTCGATGGCCATGCTGTCGATCGCATGCGAAGGTGCGCTGAGCAGCGCCCACACCAGCGCGCCCGCTCCCAACATCGCTCCAGTCTTCAGTGTCATGTGGCCAACCTGTTTTTCTCCGAGCATCAGCCTGACTTCAATAAGGGTGGCGAGCCCGACCCCCGGCACTTGCAGAGAATAGCTGTGGCTGCTTCCTTCCGGACCTGACCAGGTTCACTACCATGCAATGCGGGGAGGCCCGCCGTAACAAGTCGTAAGTATGCATGCGAAACGCCGCGGATGCCAGCCGCAAGCCATGGGCGTCTGTAGATAGCAAGTAGTTTTGTCCGGTTTTTGTAGCACGTGAATTGTCCGCCTAAGTAATGTGTTAAGGGCCGCGGGCGGATTACGCGGCGGCCTGTGATTTTGGTCTGAAAAGCCGGCCTTTTGA
>JBQTJV010000359.1:0-2275 GCA_052386775.1 Betaproteobacteria bacterium | reverse complement strand
GCTCGGCATCGCGGGGGCTGCTGGCTCGTTCGGGCAGTTCGTGATGCTGCCTTACGGGCAGATGCTGATCAACGCGATGGGCTGGCACACGGCGCTGCTCATACTCGCGGCAACGGTGTTGCTGGTGGTGCCGCTGTCGAGCGCGCTGGTCGAGGACAAGAAAGCCCAGGCGCAGCAGTTTCACAAACAATCGATTCGCGAAGCGTTGCGCGAGGCCCTCGGCCACCGCGGATACCTGTTGCTGTGCCTCGGCTATACGGTGTGCGGATTCCAGTTGATGTTCATTTCCGTGCACTTCCCGGCGTATCTGCTCGACCAGCGCATGACGCCGGAAACGGGAATGATCGCCCTCGCCTTGATCGGCCTGTTCAACATTTTCGGCAGCTACGTATGGGGCTGGCTCGGCGGACGCTACACCAAGAAGTATCTGCTCTCCCTGTTGTATTTCACGCGAGCGGCTCTGGTGGCGGTTTTCATCGCGCTGCCGGTCTCGCCGCTTTCGGTGTACCTGTTTGCCTCGGTGATCGGTTTTCTGTGGCTCGGTACCGTGCCGTTGACCGGCGGGCTCATCGCACACGTTTTCGGCGTGAAGTATTTCGCCACGCTGACCGGGATCGCGTTCCTGTTCCACCAGATCGGCAGCTCGGCCGGGATCTGGCTCGCGGGTTACCTGTTCGACGCCACCGGTTCATATCACCTGATGTGGCTGCTGACCATCGCCACGGGCATCGTTGCGGCGCTGATCAATTTGCCGATCGACGACCGGCAGATCGCGCGGCCGGCGCTGAAACCTGCCTAGCCGGTCTCTACACCTCTTCCTCGCGGGCGGCCTCGCTCAACAGCCATTCGCGGAACGCCGCTACCGCCGGGCGGGTCATGGCGGTGTCGGTGCAAACCACATAGTAAGCCGACTGCAGCGGCACCCGCAGCCCGAACGGCGTGATGAGCCGTGCCGCATGCAAGTCCGCCGCGGCCAGCACCGGCATCGTCGCCAGCACGCCTGCGCCTTCGATCGCCGCCTCGAACGCAAGCACGGCATGGCTGAAGTGCGGGCCGCGCGTTGTGTCCACACCGTTCACCCCCGCGGCCTTGAGCCACACCTCCCAGAAAGCCTCGCCGTCGTAAAGGTCTCCGGTGTCATCGTGCAGGAGCATGCAGTTGCGCAGGTCTTCCGGCCGGGTCAGCGGAGACTGCCCCGTGATCAGGCGCGGACTGCAGATGGGCGTGACCGTAAGGGGCAGGAGCTTGTCGACGTGGAAGCTCGGGTAATCGCCGCGGCCATAGAGTATGGCGATGTCGGAATCGGCGAGCCAGGCATCGATGGTCGCGCGCTCTGCGACCGTGCCTTTGCCCCCCTCGCTGACCTGCCGCATGCGGGCCGACACCCGGACATCGACCTCGGGATGCGCCTCGAAAAACCGATGGAGTCGCGGCATCAGCCAGCGCGCGGCAAAAGAAGGCGCCGCGCTCACCGTGAAGGCACCCGTTCCTTTCTGGGCGCGCAAAACCTCGACGGCCTTGATCAGGCAGTCGAACCCTTCGCGCAGCTTGGGCAGGCAGGCGCGCGCGGCATCGGTGAGTTCGAGCGCACGGTTATAGCGGTGAAAGAGCTGCACGCCGAGATATTCCTCCAGCGTGCGGATCTGGTGGCTTACAGCGGCCGGCGTGACATTCAGTTCGGCTGCCGCACGTTTCACGCTCAAATGCCGTGCGGCGGCCTCAAATGCCTTTAAGGCGTTGAGCGGAGGCAGGCGCATAACCCAGTTTCTCTTAGTTTAGTTTTTCTATCCCGACACATGATAATATGTCAGCTGCTGCAATGCAACATCCAGCACGCCTCCTGGTCTATAATTACATCGAAAATCGAGCTGGCCACAGGGAACGAGGGATATTCAGATTAGATTTTGTGGCGCTCGTTTAAAGGAGCATGATCATGAGAAATGAAATTGAAGTCAAAATCGGTTCAACCATTTATCAGCGGATCAATACCGCCCGGCTCTCGGACAGCGAGCGTCGCGCCGCGATGCAGGCCATGCAAGATGCGGAGCTGATCGCCGACGCGATCCTTTGGGTTACCAGGAAGATTGAGCAGTTGGGCGCGCGTTTGTTCCTCAGGCTGAGCCCGAAGCACTAAGACAGCACCCGCAGGTCCAGGCCTGCCGTGCGGTTTGCAGCGCTCAACCGGGGTTCCCTCCTCCTCCCCGGTTTCCGGTTGCCCCGCGCAGCCGGCTGAACGCGGCGATCCCATCGCCGCGTTTTTTTATGCGCGGAGGTA
>JBQTJV010000358.1:0-3924 GCA_052386775.1 Betaproteobacteria bacterium | reverse complement strand
CGAGACCGCGCGCAACCGCCTGCTCCAGGCCGGCGCGGACGCGGTAATAGCCTTCGGTGGTGCGCTCGCCTGTGACGAACGGCCTGTCGTTCTCATCGATGTCGGAAGTGAGCAGCGTCGCCGCTTCAGCGTCGGTGCGCGCCAGCAGCACGGTCGGCACGCCCATCGTGTCGGCAGCAAGCCGGGCGGCGCTCAACTTCTGCACCGCTTCCTGCGTGGGGATCAGCACCTTGCCGCCCATGTGGCCGCATTTCTTGACGCTCGCGAGCTGGTCTTCGAAGTGCACGCCGGCCGCACCGGCTTCGATCATCGCCTTCATCAATTCAAACGCATTGAGCACGCCGCCGAAACCGGATTCGGCATCCGCCACGATCGGCGCCAGCCAGTCCACGTCGCTGCGCCCCTCCGCATGGTCGATCTGGTCGGCCCGCAGCAGGGTATTGTTGATGCGTCTCACCACGTTGGGGACCGAATCGACGGGATAGAGCGACTGATCGGGATACATCTGCCCCGCGTCGTTCGCGTCCGCGGCGACCTGCCAGCCGGAGAGATAGATCGCGGGCACGCCGGCCTTCACCTGCTGCATCGCCTGGTTGCCGGTCATCGCGCCGAGCGAGTGCACGTACGGCAGCTCGTGCAACAGCCGCCACAACTTTTCCGCACCGCGCTGCGCCAGCGTGTATTCGATCCGCGCCCGGCCGCGCAGACGCACCACGTCCTCGGCGGCGTAGGTGCGTTTCAGGTTGCGCCAGCGGGGATTCTCCTGCCAGTCGTCCCAGATGGCGGCGGCACAGGCTGCGGCGGGTCGCTTATCGGCGCTCGTCTTCATGTCGGTCTCCTCGGGAAAAGTAAATGGACAAACGGACGATAAAGCCGGTATGGTGTGAAATCCATCAGTTAAAACTTGACGATGTAAAGTTAACAAACATGCTCGTTTGTGAACTTGACAGTGTCGACTTGACAGGCCGCTTATGGACGCGATCGCCCGAAACAGTCACTTCCTCGGTGTGAAACTCCGCACGCTGCGCAAGGAACACTGCATCACGCTCGAGGACCTTTCCGCGCGCCTCGCCCAGATCGATCCGCGCGCCGCGCCTTCGGTGTCGTACCTCAGCATGATCGAAAGCGGGCGGCGCAATCCGTCGCGGGAACTGCTGGCCCTCATCGCCAAAGTGTTCCAGCGGCAGCCGGCCTGGTTTCTCGATCAGAACGCGGAGTTTCCGCCGGTCACCCGCAAGGAAACTTCCGGCGGGGCGGCGCGCATCCCTTTCGAGCCGTCGTTTCTTTTCTCCAAGGAACTGCTGCAGGCGGCGATCCCCGAGCTGCTCGCGCAAACCGGGACCACGGGGCGCCAGTTCGCGCACCTGTTGATCCGTTCGCACCAGGAGATTTCGCGCAACGAATATCCCGAACTCGAGCGTGCCGCGGAAACGGTGGGCCGGCGCGTTTTCCCGCTCAAGGTGGACGATCTGATGGCGCTATGCAAGCGCCACGGCCTGGAGATCCGCTGGTTCGAGCGCAAGCCGCTGCTCGCGCGCGACAACGAGCAGGACATCCGCAGCGTGGTGCGATCGTTTTACGAGCCGCCGGGCACGATCTACCTCAACAGGACGCTGCAGTCGGATGCCGCGCGGCTCAAGTTCGACCTCGCCTCGCACATCGGGCACAAGCTGCTGCACGGCGGCGACGGCCTCAAGTCGCCGCACGCCACCGGGGGCGATATGGGGGGGAGCCCCGACAGCGGCTCGGCCTTTCACGCCGGCATCGAAGCGAAAGACGTGCTCCTGGCATGGCGTGATTTCGAGTGCAGCTTCTTCGCCGGCGCACTGCTCTGCCCGAAGGTGCCGTTCCGCCGCTTCCTGATCCGCGAGCGCTACCGCATCGACGCGCGCAAGCAGCTCGAACTCACGCCCGCCGTGGTCATGCGGCGCATGACGAAAGTCTCGCCTTATCCCTACTGGCACTTCTTCGACGCCAATGCGCAAGGCCATTTCCGCGCCGTGTATCGCGGCAACGGCATCCCGCTGCCGTGGGGAAACATGACGCAGGCGACCGATCCGTGCCCGCACTGGGCGGTATTCCGGATGGTCGACAGCGCCAACAACGACACCAGTTCGCAGATCTCGGTCCTGCGCGACAAGGACCAGTGGCGGCTGTACTGCTGTCACACGCTGCGCACGCGCGACATGGCGGGCAATCCGCACGTGCTGTCCGTAGGCGTGGATCTCGTGCCGGCGATCTCGTCGAACCAGGCGGACGCAACCGAGATCGTCGACGCTATCGGCGAGGAATGCCTGCGCAAGGGCGGCCAGGCGCGCATCGGCCGTGCGGCGGCGAGCGCGATCCGCGCGGTGGCGAACATTTTGAGCATCGCCTGGGTCGAAGAGTCGCTGGATCAGCCGGCCCGCATCATCTGTCCGCGCGCTTCGCGCTGCGCGCGCGCGGGGCACTGCGAAGTGGCACCGGCTACCCGCGCACGCGACATCGCCGACGTGAAACAGGAGATTCTCCAGACCACGAAGTAATCAGGCGAAGTTTCCACGGCAATTGCGGGCACTGCGACCCTGTCTCCCGCCGCGGCGCCATTACGGCGCGCCCGGATCATCGGACGTCAGGATCTCTGTGGTACCGGCGACGCGATACTTGCGCGTGCCGATTTTTTCAACCCGCCGGCCGTCGCCGGTCATGATCTGCTTCGCCCCCTTGCGCTGTCCGGTCGGATCGCCGCGCGTCCCGGCATCGATGAATTCCTGGAAAACGTCCAGAACAACGCGCCCGCCGCTGTGGTCCCGCGCGAAGAACGTCTGAACCTTCCGGTTGCGCTTTTGCGGATTCGCCCTGTCCCGCGCGGTGCCGCGTTGCCGCCGGTTGATCACCACCGCCAAGATGACGAGCGCCAGGCCGATCGCCGCAATGATGGCTGCAATTTCAATCGTCATTGAAGTTTCCCGGATGGCCGAAAACAGGAAGGCAAAACGTGCCGGGCTGACAGGGATACTGCCGTGCGCCGGTGTCGTCTGTTTTTTTAGCCGATAACGTCATGCTGCCCGACTCGCGTAGCGGTTTACGGACACCGCTTTTATCCCCCTTCCCACAAGCCTGCCCAAGTTCCGAATGCGTTACGGCGAACTTGTGCGCCCCATGCAGGTCGCATGGTGAGAACCTATCTCTCCATGACGGGCACGTGTGCCACGGACTCGATGCGGGAAGCACCACGCGTCCATTATCGAGATAGGTTCTACTACAGCCGGGCTTTTATGTCTGTTCCCAGGAGAACACACCGGAGGCCGTCCACCGGCAATACGCTGCTGGACAAACTCCTCTCGCTGGACGGCCTCGAACGGCACCTCGAGCCCGTGAGACTCGATATGCAGGAAGAACTGCTCGTCCCCGGTGGCCTGGCTCGCCGTGTCTTCTTCCCGACGACCTGCGTATGCTCGATCCTGATTGAACTGAAAACGGGCCAGCGCGCCGAGATCGGGACGGTCGGTAACGAAGGATTCGTCGGCATACCCGCCGTGCTGCGCACCCCCGCCACCGAGCTCGCTCTAGTCCAGATACCGGGTGACGCGTATGCAATGAAAGCGCAGCCCTTCCAGAATGCGCTCGAACGAAACAGGGAGCTTTACCAGGCGGTCGTTCGCTACATCGGCTTCGCGTATCAGGTCGCGCAGCAGGTGAACGCGTGCAACGCCTATCACACGGTAGACCAGCGCCTGGCGCGCTGGCTGCTGGTCTGTGCCGATCGCGCGCGCAGACTGCAGTTCGAGATCAACTAGGAACTCCTGAGCCACATGGTCGCAGCGACGCGCCCACGGGTAAGCGAAGCGGCAAGGCGGCTCAAGCTGGCGGGCGTGATCGACTACACCCGGGGCAACCTGGAAATTCGCACGCCACGCGCTCAAGCCGCGTGCGATCGCGAAT
>JBQTJV010000357.1:0-1965 GCA_052386775.1 Betaproteobacteria bacterium | reverse complement strand
GGCGACGGCAAGAAGGCCGAAAGCAAGAAAGCCGACGCCTTTCTTCATTTCCTTCTTGGCTTCGTCTTTCTTCTCGGCCGCGAACGCAACCGGGGTGATCGTCACCGCGGCAAAAACGCCGGCCAACAACGTGGATAGCAGTTTGCTCATGTCTCTTCCTCTTGAGGTTTAGTTGAACGTGTGACCGCGTTTATTCGGTCATCGCCAATAACGGCGCAGCGGTCCATCGGTTGACAGCGCAGCGCGGGGCCGGCTCCGGCCGCGTTCCGCGGAAGGCGGTAATTATCACGCCTGTACAATGGCTTAACTTATCAGGCGGGCACGACATCGTGAACGTCGCGGACGAGTTCCGCATAAGCCGCGGAGGTCAGAAAGTCCACATACTGATCACTCAGCGTGAGTTCACCGAACACCCTGGCGGCGGCCTCGTAGTGGCCGGACTGCCATGCCTGCTCGCCCAGTTCCTTCCGCACTCTGGCCAGTTCCTGGGGCAGCATGGCGCTGAAGAGCTCGCGCGTCACCCTGCGGCCGTCCTGGAGCACGCCCTTGGGACTGCGGATCCACTGCCACAGCTGCGACCGGGCGATTTCGGCGGTTGCTGCGTCTTCCATCAGGTTGTAGACGGGTACGCAACCGTTTCCTGCCAGCCAGGCGCCCAGGTAGTGGATGCCGACGCTGATGTTGTTGCGCATCCCGTCCTCGGTGATCGGCGTCTCGGGACGGAAATCGAGCAGCTCGCGCGCGCTGACCCGCACGTCGTCGCGCTGCCGGTGGACCTGGTTGGGTCCGGGCATGTGCTCGTCGAATACCGCCTTGGCGACGCTCACCAGGCCGGGGTGCGCCACCCATGTCCCGTCGCAGCCGTCGGTCGCTTAGCGGATTTTATCGGCGCGCACCTTGGCGAGGGCTGCGCGGTCCGCCGCCTCGTCGCCGCGAATCGGAATCTGCGCCGCCATGCCGCCCATCGCGAACGCCCTGCGCCGGTGACAGGTCTTGACCAGCAGCAGCGCATAAGCGCGCATGAACGGCGCTGTCATCGTGACCGCGCCGCGATCCGCCAGACAGAAGTCGGGATGGCTGCGGAATTTCTTGATGCAGCTGAAGAGGTAATCCCAGCGGCCGATATTGAGCCCTGCGCAATGCTGGCGCAGCTCGTAGAGGATCTCGTCCATTTCGAATGCCGCGAGCACCGTCTCTATCAGCACGGTCGCCTTGACGGTCCCTTGCGGCAAACCCAACTCGCGCTGCGCGGCGATGAAGACGTCGTTCCACAGCCGCGCTTCGAGATGACTTTCCAGTTTGGGCAGATAGAAGTACGGCCCGGACCCCTTTGCGGCCAGCCTTCTTGCGTTGTGGAAGAAGTACAGCGCGAAATCTAACAGCGAAGCCGATATTGGCTCGCCATCGAGCCGCACGTGCTTGTCCACCATGTGCCACCCCCGCGGGCGCACGATCAGGGTGGCGGTCCTGTCATTCAATGCGTACTGCTTTTCGCCGGGGCCGATGAAAGAGATGGTGCCTCTCACCGCGTCACGCAGGTTCAGTTGCCCTTCGATCATGTTCTTCCATGTCGGGGCGTTTGCATCTTCAAAATCGGCCATGAAGACATTGGCGCCGGAGTTGAGCGCGTTGATCACCATCTTGCGGTCGGTCGGCCCGGTGATCTCTACGCGGCGGTCCAGGAGGTCATGCGGGAGGGCTGCCACCGTCCAGTCGCTCTCCCGGATGTGACGCGTCCCGGGCAGGAAGTCGGGCAGCTGGCCGCGATTGAAATCGGCCTGGCGGCTCGCGCGCAGGGCGAGCAGCTCACGCCGGCGGGGCTCGAATTTCCGCGCCAGTTTCGCGGTGAACCGGAGCGCGGGTTCGGTCAGGATGGACTCATGGGCAGCCTCGCTCGGACCGACAACTTCGAGCCCCGTTATTGCTGGAACGCGGCTATACATGGTGGACTCCTGTACAACGATC
>JBQTJV010000356.1:0-4911 GCA_052386775.1 Betaproteobacteria bacterium | reverse complement strand
CGGTCGTACATGACGAGATCGCTCTTGCGCAGGTTGCCGGTGGTGCCGAAGTCGAGCACGGTGCCGTCCACCGCGCGATCGAAGACGATGGACGCATTGCACAGCGGGCAGAACGTCACCGCAACGGGCACCCCGCCCACGGTATCGTTCACGATCTCGTGAAACATGAGGATCTGCAGGGGATAGGCGCGCGCGTCGCCGTTCACCTCGATTACGATCACCGGTTCGCGCCGGTCGAGCCACTTGCCCGCCTCGCCGGGCGTCACGAAACGCGGCCGGTCGATTGCCGGAATGCCGTCCTTGGGAGGGCCACCGGACTGGATCTCCACCAGCGGGACGGTGTGCTTGCCGAAGTCCGTCCGCGGCCATTCGGCTCTCCATTGCTCGACGGCCGCCAGGGCAGCCACTGGGGCAAGAACGAGCAGCATGACGGCCGACAATCTCCGGCTCATGTTCCTAAACGTCGCCATCGCCATCCTTTGCACTTGTGTCTCTTCGCTTCACTCGACGTCGCGTAATCCAAACCAGGGGCGCAGCCTGATGCCCAGCGATGTGCCGCCGAGCGCAGCGACTATCCAGATCCAGCCGTGCAGGCTGGTGGACGCCGCTCCGGAGAAGAAGGCCCCGATGTTGCAGCCGTATGCGATGCGCGCGCCATACCCCATGGCGAGCCCGCCGATCAATGCCGATGCGAGCGATGCCGCTGAAAGCGACAGTCCGGGCCTGAAGCGCCCGGCCAAACCCGCGGCTGCCAGAGCGCCGAGGATGATGCCGATGTCGGTCACCGATGTGACATCCTGCAGAATGCCGTTCTCCAGGGCCGTGCGCTGAAAGTCCCCGTTCCAGAAGGAGCTTTCATCGGGCTGCCAGCCGAGCGGGAGCGCCGCCTTGGCGCCCCACAGGGTAAACGCCCAGGTGATGCTCCAGGGATGTCCGGCGACGACCAGTACCAACCACGCCAGACCGGCAAGCAGCATCGCTCCGGCGATCCAAGTGCGATGCCGTGAATGAGCCTGGGGCGAAACGGCTCGTGTGCGCGACGCGCGCTGCAGCAAGGCCCACAGCGCGCAGCATAGTCCGAGTTGCAAAGCGACGGCGGCGGTCCAGCCGAGATGCTCGCCAAGGACGAGTTCTCCGCGAGAAGGAAGACGGTCCCACCAGCTCATGTGCAGGCTCGCCCAGAACGAGCCGGCGCAGAAGAACAGCAGCACGATGAGCATTCTCGCGTTGCCGCCGCCCACGGTGAAAAGCGTCCCGGAGCCGCAACCGCCGGCGAGCTGCATGCCCAGCCCGAAGAGAAAAGCGCCCACAACCACCGGCACGCCGACAGGCGCGCTGGCGCCCGAAACGGGGTGCCCGAGGAACGATCCTGCGGCCAGCACCGGCGCGAACAGGACGGTCGCGATCGCGAGCATGAGGAGTTGTGCCTGCACACCCGCCGTTTCGCCTCGCGACAGCAGGCTGCGGTATGCCGAGGTAAAGCTGAACGAGGTGAGATACAGCGTCGCCCCGAGCGCCATCCCGAGCAGCAGCAGCAGGCGCATGCGCCAGCCCTCATCGGGAAGCGAAACCAGCAGGACCACTCCAAAGGCCAACGCCGCGGCGGTGACCGTATGCTGGGGCGATGCAGGCACAGCCGGCGTATTATTCGCCTGCCGCGTCGCGTGCGATGTTCTCGAAGATGACATCGAGCTCTCTGGCCAACTCATCGAGCGGAAGGCTGCCGTAAGGCGCAAAGAGAGCGCTCGGCGCACGATACGTCAGGTTTGCCGTGCCGTCGGCGTTTTCCGTGACGTAGATGCGCAGCGGCGCCTCGATGCCGGCCGGCACGCTCGCCTCGAGCATTCGCACGGCATAGTCATTGCGAAACACCATGAGGACCGCGTTTCCGCGGATCCGGACACCACGCGCGGCTGCGCCGCGGCTCGCGCTGGCCCGTGCCACCAATCCCATGTCGTGCCTGGCGACCGCTTTTTCCACACGCTCCACGAGCACATCGAAGGAATGCTTTGTCCGGATGAACTGCGTTCCTGGCAGCGTCGGCTGCTGCGACCACGAAGGCGCGATCGCGAGCAAGGCAAGACTCAGCGTCACCGCGGCTCGTCCCGCGCAGACCAGGTCGTGTCGCATGCGAGACAGATGATTTATTTCCGGTCTCATCCGGCGCACCGTTCTAGCGAACCAGGAGCCTGTAATCGGGCGTGTTGTTGAGCGGGCACGAGTAAACGTACTCTCCTGGCTTAAGCTCGATCTCGTAGTCGCGGGTTTTCCCCGGCACGAGGCCGCCTCCTGAGACGCTGGGTAGCGTCACCCGCGACACGGCCGATGCTCCGCGCAGCCAGAATCCCAGCTCGTAGGGAACGCTGCTGTTGGTGACGCGAAAGATGTACTTGCCGGGCTGCAGCTCCAGTGGCCTTGCGCTGGCGAGGCGCTCTTGGGCCGTCTTTTCGTTGATTGCCGTGCAATCCCTGATGGAACGCGAGACATACTTCCGATCAATGCCTCCCTCGCTCTCCAGGAACTGACAGGGCAGCTGAGTAAGCTCGATGACCTTTGCTGGGGGGGCGGCAGCTTTGACGGAGGTGGCGAGGATCGACACCATCATCAGGCAAGCCAGTGCCGATGCGGCCCGTATGTCGTCAAGAGCATTGTTCATGTGATCGTATCCTCACAGAGTAACGACGCACTCGCGCACGCCGTTGCGATCAGCACGCTGCATCGATCGGTTTCCTGAGCTGGTTCGCCGATGAGGCGCATGTATGGATCAGGACTGGAGGGTCAGGCGCTCGCGCAGGATCTCCACGGTCCGCTCCACATCGATAGACAAAAAGCCGGTAATTTCCAGAGAACGATCCTCCAGGACGCTATGCCCGGCATCGGCCGATGCACGGGCGGCAATGACATGATCGCGGTGCCGGAGGAGTGATTCAATATGCGGGCGGAATAGAACGAACATGGCGCCCAGCCAGCGATTCACCGGCCATGAGGGGTAGGCGTGGTCAATGCGAAACTGAGGCAGCCTGCTGACGGTGCTCTCCGCCGAACGCCATGTCCCGCCGGTGACCCAGTGATTGGTCGCAAACAGCCCGATAGGCCAACCGTATGCATCCATGGAAATCGCGATGAGATGGGTAAACGCGGAGCCGTCGCCACATGAATCCGCTTCCGCAGAGCCGTTCCCATCTTTCTGCCAGCCCGAGCCCGGCTCGCGGATAAAAGTGTGGAAATGTCCGTGCTCTCCGCGGATTCCCCGGTGCGCGTGGTAATAGTACTGCGCGCCGGAGTCGGCATCGTATACGTCGTCCCGCGGATAGTGTTCGTACTCCACGAAATCGCCTTGTCCTCGCAGCAGCTCGCTCACCAGGTTGATGCCTCCGCGTTCGAGCACGCGTCTGCACTCGAGGGCCTCGATGCCCGCCGTCAGCATTTCACGAAGGCGCCTTGCCGGAAGGCGGCTCGTGTCCGGAGCCTGCAAATCAGGCAAGTCACGGGACTTCACCCCGACCCGTTTCATTATGCTATGCACTCTTGGTGGCCGACGCGTGCGCCCTACTTACCTCGAAGCACGCGCAGGCCGTGTTGCGGCTGCCCAAGCGATACGACGCCTATTTCTTCGCCGCGCACGGATTCTTCGCCGCGCACGGATTCTTGGCAGCGCACGGATTTCTGCCGGCACATGGATTCTTGGCGGCGCACGGATTCTTGGCAGCACACGGGTTTGCCGCAGCGCCCACGTTCACGCTCTTGACCTTCATCGTCGTGCCTACGCCAAATACGTAGTCGTTCGCTTTCGCCGACATGTGGCAGCCGCTGCAGAACTGGGTGGAGGCGCCTTGCTTGCCGCTTCCGCTCATCGAAACCTTGCCGTCGGGCTCCACCACCGCGTAATGCCAGTCGCCGTTGGCGGCGTCGTAACCTGACACGCGTTTTTCCATGATGAAGAGCGAGCCTTTGGCGCCCGGCTTTCCGCCCTTGTCCGCAAAGGATTCCTTCGCCAGCACCGAGCCGGCTGCGAAAGGAAACTTCCCGGTCGTGGCTGCCTCCTCGGCAGGCTTGTTTATGTAGGTGTAGACCAATGTGCCGCCATGCGTGGCGCTCTTGACGCCGCGGTCGTTCACCTTGTTCCATTTCTTGTATTCCTTGGAGATCGCTTCGGCGCGCTTGTCCGTTACGGCAGGGCCTCCCTTCGCGGCGCAGGGATTGCCCGCGGCACAGGGGTTCTTCGCGGCGCACGGGTTCTTCGCGGCGCACGGGTTCTTAGCCGCACAGGGATTCTTCGCGGCACACGGATTGCCGCTGCTCCGCGAGGCGCGTGGCTTCGCGCCGCACGGGCCGCACGGCGCGGCGAGCGCGCCGGGCGCCGCGCATGCCATGGTAATGAAGCCGGCGCTCGCGAGTGTCTGCACAAGTGGTCTCAGATCGAAATGCACGATGAACCTCCTCCGCTGGAAAGGCGTGAATTAGGCTGGTGACTTAAATACGCTGATTATTTCCTGGCGGCGCACGGATTTCTTGCCGCACAAGGGTTCTTGGCAGCGCACGGGTTCTTTGCCGCACAGGAATTCCGGGTCTTCGCGGCGCACGGATTCCTCGCCGCGCAGGGGTTGCCTTGCTTCGATTTCGCGGCACGCGGTTTGGCGCCACAGGGACTACAAGGGTTGGCCGCCATCGATCCGGGCGCGGTCAGGGCGGCTGCCATTAAACCGGTCGTAATCAGCGACTTGATGCAGGATCTGGGATCTGACTTCATCGGGGCCTCCTGGTTTGGTTGTAGCCGTTGCATGCTCTTTCGTGTGGTTAAGACCGGAGACCGCTGCAAAACCTTACACCGGCACTTCGGGGACTTTCGTGGCGAGCGCGCCGCAGAGTGGGCGCGCTCCTGGCGGCCTGCTACGGCACCAAGCTGGTGCT
>JBQTJV010000355.1:0-2515 GCA_052386775.1 Betaproteobacteria bacterium | reverse complement strand
CATAGAGGCTGAAGCGCTGCGTCATGTAGCCCACGCGGCGCTTGATCGCGGGCGCTTCGCGGATGATGTCGAAACCGAGGCAGGTTCCGCGCCCCGCATCGGGCGTGAGCAGCCCGCACAGCATGCGGATGGTGGTGGTCTTGCCGCTGCCGTTCGGGCCGAGAAAGCCGCAGATGCGGCCGCGTTCGACGCGCATGGCGACGTCATCGACGACGCGCCGCCCGCCAAAGCTCTTGGACAGGCCCGCGACGTCGATCACCGCGTCCATTTATCGCGCCGGTCTCACTTCTACGGGCTGGCCGGGATGGAGCTTCGCCGCATCGCCCGGGTCAGGCCGCGCTTCCACCAGGAACACCAGCCGCGTCCGATTCTCCTTGCTGTAGATCACCGGCGGTGTGTACTCGGCCTGCGGCGCGATGAAGCTCACCCGTGCGCTGACGGGTGCGGGGCAGCCGTCGCAGGCGACGCGCACCTCCTGCCCGATGCGGATGGCCCCGAGCACCGTCTCGGGCACGAAGAACTTCACCTTCACGTTCTGCGGCGGAAGCAGGCTCACGACCGGCACCCCGGCGCCCACCCATTCGCCTTTCACAAAAAATGTATCGGCGACCAGGCCCGCCACGAGGGCAGTTGCGGACTTCTGCTCCAGGCGCCACGCGGCCTGCTCGAGCGTCGCCTTTGCGGAGGCGACCGCGGCCTCCGCGGCCTTGATCTCATCGGGACGCGCCGCCAGGCGCGCGGTGGCGAGATCGGCCTTGAGCTGCGCGACCCGCGCGCTGTCACGGTCCCGCGCGGCGCGCGCTTCGTCGAACTTTTCCTTGGCGATGAAGTTCTGCGCGACGAGCTGCCCGGTGCGCTTCAACTGGGTCTCGGACAGCAAGAGCGCGGATTCCGCCTGCGCGAGCTGCGCCTGCGCCGCCGCGATTTCGGTGGGGCGCCTGCCCTTATTCAGGTTTGCGAGCTGGGCTTCGGCATTTCTGAGGCGCTCCTGCGCCTCGCGCCGCATCGCCGCTTCGTTTCCGCTCTCCAGCACGAACAATTCATCGCCCGCCTTCACCTGCGCGCCGCGTTGAACGTTCAATCGCTCCAGCATGCCTGCGAACGGCAGCGCGACCCGCACGTATTCCGCTTCGGCGTAGCCCTGGTAATAGAGGTCCGGCGGCGCCCCGCATGCGACGACGAGGAGCGCCAGCGACATCGACATCAACCCGCGCACCATGCGGCAAGCATCCGAACGATGGAAAGGATGCAATGTTAGCAGGCGTGTGCTCAGGGCACGCGGTTTGATACCGTTGATGATGCGCCGGCCGCGCCGATTCTGCGCCGGGCATCGCGGCGCATCAGCACACCCGCCCAACCCAGTATCAGCGCTTCCATCCAGAATACCGGGGACATCCCCAGCGCCGTGCTGAGCGACCCGAAGACGATCGGCATGAGCACCTCGGTCGCCTTGTTGACGGTCTGCCGGATGCCCACCGCTTCGCCGGCGCGCCCTGCCGGCGCGCGGTTGTAGGCGAGGATCATCGACAGCGGACTGCCACACCCCAGTCCCAGCCCCAGCACGAACGAGACCAGCGCAAGCAGCGCGAAGCTCGACACCAGCGGAAACAACAGCGCCGTCGCCCCCGCGAGGAACAGCGAGCCGCTCAGCACCGCCTCCTCGCTCGTTCGACGCGCCAGCATCGGCATGATGCCGCGCACGAGCAACAGCGCCGCCGCGAACGCACCCATGCAGATCCCGATCTGGGAGGCGCTCAGGCCGCTGTAGTGCCCATAGATCGGCAGGAAGAAATTGAACAGCTCGAGTCCGGTTTCTACGAGCCCGGCGGTAATGAAGGCACGGCGCAGCGGCGGATCGCGCACGAGATCCATCATGCGGTGGGTATGCCGCTCCTCGTGCTTTACCGCGACCTGCGGGATCATCGATCGGAACACGAGCAGCGCGATGAACGGCAGTCCCGGCAACAGGGCAAGCACGAGGTAGGTGTAGCGATGCCCGATGAGATCGATCGCGAACCCGGCGGTGGTGGGCCCCAGCATGGCGGTGATCGCGACGCCGACGCTGTAAATGCTGTAGTTGCGCGTGCGCTCATGCCCCTCGCCCGCCGCGCCGACGAGATGCTGGATCGACACGGTATAGAAGATGTAGCACATGCCGATCAGCATGGCGGAAGCGTAGAGCGAACCGAGCCGCGGAAACAGGAACGGCAGCAGCAGGCCGATCATGAGGCCGCCGGCGCCGAACAGCATGGGAAGCCGAAATCCGAGACGGTCCGAAATCTTGCCGGCGTAGACCGAGAGCAGCACCGGAAACACCGAGTACATCGAGAACAGGATGCCGATTTCGAACGGTGTTGCGCCGAACTCTATCGCGTAGAGCGAGATGGTGACGCGGCTGCCCTTGAAGGCGGTGTGCGTCAGCACCGTCAGCAGGATGACGAAATAAACCGTCATGCGTCCGTCCTTCGACTCCGTTGCACTCCGCTCAGGACGAGCTCAGGACGAACGTCGTAAA
>JBQTJV010000354.1:0-8847 GCA_052386775.1 Betaproteobacteria bacterium | reverse complement strand
GCCGGGCGTGGGCTGCACGGTCACGCGGTACTTCGGCATCTCGCGGTTCAGCACCTCCGCCAGCACGACCAGCGCTTTGTGCCCGGCGGAGCCCACCGCCGAAGTGCCCCAGGGGATTTCCTTGACTTGCGCGGATGCGACGATGCTCGATCCCGCCATGATGCCGGCAGCCAGCAAGAACAGTGTACGTCTCAGCATAGCGATTCCTCCTTCGGTGGTGACAGATTCTATCGACCTGTTGCGGCGTCTATTGTATTACATCGGAACTCTTGCCCTGCCTCGACGTTAGTAACCGACGGCCTGTCCGTCGGTGCGTCGTTCCGATGCGCCAAGGTAACCGTCCTCCATCTTGTAGATAAGCTGGGCCCGGCCAAAATCGGTGGACCACCAGCTCGCTTGCTGGATGGCGTGGCCGCGCGCGCGAAGCTCCGCGATGCTCTCGGCCGGAAGCGCCGGCTCCACATTGACGGCGAGGCCGCTGTCCACGCGCCAGCGCGGCGCGTCGGCGGCCGCCTGCGGGTTTTGCCCATAGTCGAGCAGGCGCAAGATCACCTGCGCGTGCCCCTGCGCCTGCATGGACCCGCCCATGACGCCAAAGCTCATGAGCGGCTTGCCATGGCGGGCCAGGAACCCCGGGATGATGGTGTGAAAGGGCCGCTTGCGCGGTCCCACCTGATTGGCGTGGCCGGGTCGCAGGCTGAAACCGAAGCCCCGGTTCTGGAGGCTGATGCCGGTGCCCGGCACCACGACGCCCGAACCGAAGCCAGCGTAATTGGACTGAATATAGGACACCATCATCCCCGACTCGTCCGCGGCGGTCAGATAAACCGTTCCGCTTCCGCCCGGCCGCCCGTGTTCCGGCGAGCGGGCTTTCTTGGTGTCGATCAGGGCTGCGCGCTGCTTGAGGTAATCCTTGTCGAGCATTGCAGACGGCTTGACCCGCATCGTCGCGGGATCTGAGACGTACTCATTGATATCGGCAAAAGCGAGTTTTATCGCCTCGATCTGCAGATGCAGACTGTCCGCCGAATCGACGGGGTGACGTGCAATATCGAAGTTTTCCAGCATCCCGAGCGCCATGAGCGCGGCGATGCCCTGTCCGTTGGGCGGGATCTCCATCACGCTGTGGCCGCGATAATCGATGGCGATCGGCTCCACCCAGTCGTTGGTGTGCGCGGCGAGGTCGTCAAGGGTCATTGCAGCATTGCACTGGCGCGCGTGGGCGGCGATCTTTTCGGCCAGTTCGCCCTTGTAAAACGCCTGGCCCCTCGATTCGGCGATCTGTTTGAGCGTGCGGGCCTGTGCCGGGAAGCTGAACTTTTCTCCCGGCTCGGGCGCGCGCCCGCGCGGCATGAAGGCTTCCGCGTAGCCCGGCTGCGATTTGAGCTCCGGCACCTGATCGGCCCACAGGCGGGCGATGGTCGGCGAGACCATGTAGCCGTCATGCGCATACTTGATCGCCGGCTCGAACAGGTCCGCAAAAGGCAATTTGCCGAATTTGGCCGACAAATCGACCCAGGCGGCAACACAGCCGGGAACAGTCACTGCCTCCCAGCCGCGCTGCGGCATCTGCTTGAGATCCCTGAAGCGATCCGGCGACCATCCGGCCGGCGAGCGACCGGACGCATTGAGCCCATGAAACCGCGTGCCGTCCCACAAGATGCAGAAGGCGTCGCTTCCGATGCCGTTGCTGGTGGGTTCCAGCACCGTCAGCGATATCGCCGTCGCGAGTGCCGCGTCCACCGCGTTGCCGCCTTTCAGCAACATGCGCAACCCCGCCTGCGCCGCGAGCGGTTGGGAGGTCGCGACGATGTTGCGTGCCAGCGTCGGCATGCGTTGCGACGGATACGGGAACTGCCAGTCGAACGGAGTCATCGCGCTGCCTGTCCGATGCTCACTCGGGCTGGATCCCGGCCTCGCGCGCGACCTTGATCCATTTCTCGATCTCCGCGCGGTTGAACTTGTCGTGTGCCGCCGGTGTGCTCGCCACCACCTCCGCGCCCTGCTGCGCAAGGTTGTTCTTGACGCCGGCGTCGTTGAGCGCCTTCACCATGGCGCCGTTGAGCCGGTCGATGATGGGCTTGGGCGTGCCGGCCGGCGCGAACATCGCGAATCCGCTCGAGACGACGAAGTTTTTCAAGCCCTGTTCCTGCATCGTCGGAACATCGGTAGCGGCGCCCGAGCGCTTTTCGCCGGTTTGCGCGATCATGCGCAGCTTCCCCGGGCGGGTGTACTGCACCGCCGCCGGCATGCTCGGAAACTGCATTTGCACATGGCCTGCCACCAGATCGATCATCGAGGGCCCGGTTCCTTTGTAGTGAACCGCGGTCAGCTTGATCTTGGCAAGCGAGTTCAACAGTTCCGATGCGAGGTGTCCCACCGTGCCGCGGCCCGCGGTGGAATAGAAGATCTCTCCGGGCTTGGCCCGCGCAATCGCGAGAAACTCCTTCACGTTTTTCGCGGGAAGCGAGGGATGCACGACGAACGCCGTGGGCACGTCGGCGATGATGCCCACCGGCGCAAAATCCCGGACCGAATCGTAAGGGAGTTTCTTGGCCATGGCCGGGTTGATGGTGTGGGCCGCGGAGACCATGAGGATGGTGTAGCCGTCGGGCGCGGCCTTGGCCGCAAGCTCGGTGCCGATGGTGCTCCCCGCGCCGCCGCGGTTGTCGATGATGACCTGCTGGCCGAGTGCTTCCGCCATCTTGGGGGCGAAGACGCGCCCGATGATGTCGGTATTGCCGCCCGGCGCAAAGGGAATGATCATGCGAACGGTCCGGGTCGGATAATTTTGCGCGTGAGCACTGGTGAGGGCAGCGGTCAAAACGAACAGCGGGAGCGCTGAACGCAGTATATGCATCGCCGGCATCGATTTTTTCTCCAGGGATAGGCGCTTGGACAGACGGGAATGATACTACAGTGCCGGACGATGCTGACCACCGACCCGCTGCAGGCGCGAGCCAATACACGTTAAAATCCCGCATCACTTCTGCCCGCACCAGCGGGCGCCACCCGAAGGGACTTCCATGGCTTCCCCTCGCATGAGCATCATGGGTACGCGGCATGTCGTTTCCGCCGGACATTATCTCGCTGCGCACGCCGGATTCCAGATTCTGGAAGCGGGCGGCAATGCGATCGACGCGGGTGTCGCAGCGGGCATCGCAATCGGCGTTCTGCAGACCGACAAGGTCAATTTCGGCGGGGTCGCGCCGCAGATCATCTATACCGCCCGCGACAGGAAGGTTCACTGCATTGATGGGCTGGGCGTATGGCCCAAAGCGGTGACGCCCGATTATTTCATCAAGCGGCACGGCGGCAAGATTCCGCCCGGCGTCGAGCGCTGCGTGGTGCCGGCCGCGCCTGATGCCTGGATCACCGCGCTTGCGCATTTCGGAACGATGAGTTTCGGCGAGGTGGCGGCTGCGGCGACGCGGTTTGCACGCGACGGGTTCCCGATGTACCCGCTCATGTCGCAGTTCATCAAGGACAATCGCGAGAATTACCGGCGCTGGCCTTCGAGCCGCAAGGTATTTCTGCCCAAGGGTCGCCCGCCCGAGGCCGGCGAAGTTTTCGTGCAGGCGGATCTCGGTCGCACGCTGCAACATCTCGCTGACGTGGAAAAGCGGACCGCGCGGCGCAAGGGGCGCAAGGCGGGACTCAGGGCGGCGCGCGACGAGTTCTACAAAGGCGATATCGCGCGCACGGTAACCCGGTTCATCGAGAAAGAGGGCGGCCTCATGCGCTACGAGGATTTCGCCGGCTTCAGCGTCAAGTTCGAGAAGACGGTACGCACGCGCTACGACGGCATCGACCTCCATGCGTGCGGGCCCTGGTCGCAGGGGCCGGTGCTGCCGATGACGCTCAATATCCTGAAACGGTTCGACCTGAAGGCGATGGGCCACAATTCCGCCGACTACATTCACGTCGTCACCGAAGCGTTCAAGCTTGCATTCTCGGACCGTCACAACCATTTCGGGGATCCCGACTTCATCAAGGTGCCGATCGCCGGCCTCATGTCTGAGAAGTACGCCGCGTGGCGCCGCTCGCTCATCAGCGCCGAAAAGGCATGGGATGGGATGCCGCCCGCCGGCGATCCCCGCACCCTGACCGAGATTGCGAATCGATGGATGCCGGAAGCGCAATCCGCGGACGCGCCGGGGCCGGGCGACACGTCCTATCTCTGCGTCATCGACAAGGACGGCAACGCCTTCTCCTGCACGCCGAGCGACGGTTCGGACAAGACGCCGATCATTCCGGAAGTGGGCATCCTGTGTTCCGGGCGCGGCACGCAGTCGTGGGCGGATCCGACGCATCCGTCTTCGGTGGCCGGGGGCAAGCGTCCGCGGCTGACGCCCAATCCGGCGCTGGCGTTCAAGAACGGCCGGGTCTACATGCCGTTCGGCACGCCGGGCGGCGACGTGCAGACGCAGGCGATGCTGCAGGTCTTTCTCAATATCAACGCCTTCGGCATGGCGCCGCAGCAAGCGGTGGAGGCGCCGCGCTTTGCCAACTACAGCTATCCCGGTTCCTTCGAGCCGCACCCTTATTTTCCGGGCCGCCTGTATCTCGAGTCGCGCATCGACCGGAGCGCGGGGGATGAACTCGCCAGCCGCGGCCATAAAGTCTATTGGTGGGATGATGCGACCTGGCTTGCCGGCTCGGTGTGCACCATAGTCGCCGACCATCAGCACGGCGTGCTGCACGGCGGGGCGGACCCGCGTCGGCCGGCGTACGTCCTCGGCTGGTGAGGCGCCCGTCCACTCGTAGAACGACAGGGGAGCACATGTGACCGTATTGCAAATGATCGCACAGGGCGCCGCAGCGGCACTTCTGGCTGTGGCCATCGGTGACGCAAGCGCGCAGGGCGCCACCAGCTATCCCACCAAGCCGATACGGTATATCGTGGGTTACACACCGGGCGGTACCGCCGACATGCTGGCGCGCGCGGTGGGACAGAAGCTGACCGAGGCGTGGGGTCAGCAGGTGATCGTCGAGAATCGACCCGGCGCCGGAACCAACATCGGCACCGAGATCGCGGCCAAATCACCGCCCGACGGCCACACGCTGTTCATGCCGACCGTCGCGAACGCCATCAATCCGACGCTCTACCCGAAACTCACGTACGACCCGATCCGGGACTTCGCGTACATCATCAACTTCGCGAAAGTGCCCGGCATCCTGACGGTGCATCCCTCGGTGCCGGCAAGGAATGCGAAGGACCTGATCGCACTGGCGAAGGCGCGTCCGGGCGAGCTGCGGCACGGCTCCACCGGCATCGGCAGTCCTCATCATCTGGCCGGGGAGATCTTCAAGACCATGGCCGGGGTGAAAATGATCCACGTGCCGTACCGGGGTGCGACACCTGCGATCGCCGATATCATCGCCGGGCATATCGAGGTCTACTTCGGCGCGATGGTATCTACGCTGCCGCATGCCAGGAACGGAAGACTGCGCGCGCTCGCCGTAACGAGTGCAAAACGCGTCGAGGCCGTGCCTGACATCGCGACGCTCAACGAACAGGGGCTCAGGGGTTTTGAAACCGGCTCGTGGTTCGGCATGGCGGTTCCGGCGGCAACGCCGCGCGACATCATTGCCAAGCTGCACGCCGGGGCGGTGCGTGCGATCGCCGCGCCGGAATTGCGTCAGCGCATGAGCGCCGAAGGCGCGGAATTCGTCGGCGACACGCCGGAGCAGTTTACGGCGTTCTTCAAGTCGGAAGTCGCGAAGTGGGGCAAGGCGGTCAAGGCCTCCGGCGCGAAGGTCGATTGATGAAGCGCGCAGTTTTTTTTGCGCTTGCCGTGGTGGCGGCTCATCCGCTTGCTGCCGCAGCGGCGCCCGCGTACCCCGATCGCCCCGTCCGCCTGATCGTCGGATTTCCGCCCGGCGGCGCCGCCGATATCCTGGGCCGGCTGGCGGCACAGCGGCTCGGTGAAGCGCTCGGCCAGCAGGTGGTGGTCGACAACCGCGGCGGTGCGGGCGGGCTCATTGCGACCGAGATCGCAAAAAGCGGCGCAGCGGACGGTTACACGCTGCTGTTCTCGTCCATCCCGCACGTCATCAATCCGCACCTCTCTCGCAAGGTGAACTACGATGCGATCAGGGATTTCGTGCCGGTCATTCAGTTCGTCAGCGTGCCCTTGATGATGGGGTCCGCGCCGTCCTTTTCGCCGCGTACGGTGAAGGAACTGTTGACGCTCGCCAGGGCCAAACCGGATCAGATCAATTACGCCTCGGCGGGCAGCGGCTCGTCGAGTCATCTGGCAATGGAACTGTTCAAGACCATGGGCGGGGTACGAATGACGCACGTTCCGTACAAAGGTACGGGGCCGTTGATCACCGATCTGGTGAGCGGCCAGGTAAGCGTCACGATCGCCAGCGCAGTGCCGCTTGCACCGCAGGTCAGGGCGGGCCGGTTGCGCGGATTGGGGGTGACCAGTCCAGCGCGTTCCGCCGCCTTTCCCGAACTGCCCGCGATCGCCGAAACGTTGCCGGGCTACGAGGTGGTCAACTGGTTCGGCATTTTTGCGCCCGCCGGCACGCCGCAGTCGATCGTTGCCCGTGTCAACGGCGCACTGAACGACGCACTGAAGTCTGCGCAGCTGGTGAAAACGCTCAATTCGACCGGCGCCGATGCTGTCGGTGGAACCCCGGCCGCGTTCGCGAAGGTGGTCGTGCAAGACTACGCCAAGTGGGCGAAAGTCGTGAAGGAATCCGGCGCGCGGGTCGATTGAGCGGCGGGGCATGACGCGCATCCCCGATCCCAGGCGCTATGGCAAGCCGGACGATGACGACCCGGTCGGTGTTCTGATCGAAAGGAACGCCGGCGGGGATGCCGAGGCGCAGCATGCGCTGTTGGCCTGGCTGAGAGACTGCCTGGAAAGAGGGAGCGATGAGTCGATATTCCAGGCGCTGCGTCAGATTCCGTCCCCGATCGCATACCGCAAATTCTGGGATCTGATCAATACCGCCGCGAGCGGCAGCGATGACGTTGCGGTCGCGGTGCGCCCGTTCGCTTTTCCGATCGTGATGGTGACCGGCGCGCGCACCGCCGCCGTGGTGCCGGGTGCATTGCCCGACGTCGAAGCGATCCGCGCGTTGTTCGAGCGTCACGGCGCGGTGGGGCCGACACGCAATTTCGGATTGAGCAATGCGTTGTGTTCGGCGCAGGCGCTTGAGCGCCTGAAGCCGAGCCTGGTCTTGCGCTGGAGTCGGCAGTGGTCGGATGCCCGGCGAGAACTTCCGCCGGCGGCGATTCCCGTACCCCCCGGGCGTGAGCAGGTACACCTGCGATTCCTGGCGGGCGCCGGCATTGCGCCGCGCGAGGCGCCGTCATTCCTCGAAACCGCATCCTGCATCGGTGCCTGGGGCATGGCCGTGACGCGCGAGCTCGGGCGGCAGCTCGCCCAGCCGGCCGTCGACCTGATCGCCATACCGCGTGCGCCGGTGGACATTTTGCGGGCATCTCACGCGGGCCGGTGCGCCGAGCTGGAGGTGGCGTTCAACGTTTTCGTCAGCAACACCCTCCGGCAATTCCGCTCTGCCGTAGGCGATCCGGCCGTCGTGATTTCCGCGCACCGCCACGACGCGGGCACCGCGGAGCTTCGCGTCAGCATGAGCTGCGTCATGGACGATACGCTGCTGGAAGGATTTCGCTGGCCGCTCCATCCGCTGGACGATCTCGATGCCATCCAGGAGTCAATCAGCACGCTGCTCCGGGATTGCCGCGTCCGCGACGTATGCGTGGTCGAGGCAGTGCTGCCCGACCGCCTGGCATCGGGACGACTGTTCCTGCACGCGCACGAAGAAGGCTCTCGCGCAGCGGCCAGGCATTGAGCGCACCTCGATTCGTCGCTATCCCGATGCCGCCACCCTACGAAAAACTCACACCCGACTGCGTGCTCGACGCCGTCGAAAGCTGCGGATTCCGTTGCGATGGCCGCCTGCTCGCCCTCAACAGCTTCGAGAACCGCGTCTATATGGTGTATCTGGAGGAGGGCGCACCGTTGGTGTCCAAGTTCTACCGGCCCGGACGCTGGTCCGATGAGGCCATTCTCGAGGAGCATCGTTTTGCGTGTGAACTGGACGAGCGCGAGATTCCGGTGGTCGCACCGCTTGCGGTCGACGGGCGCACCTTGAACGAGCATGCCGGTTTCCGGTTTGCCCTTTTCCCGCGCCGGCCCGGGCGCAGCCCGGAACTAGAAAACGAAGAGACGCTCGCCTGGCTGGGGCGCTTCATCGCCCGAATTCACGCGGTGGGCGCGCTCACGCGCTTCGAGCATCGCCCGCGCCTGGACGTGGAAAGTTTCGGCTACGAACCCTCGCGCTTCGTGCTCGAGAACGATTTCGTGCCGCCCGATCTGCGCGAGACCTATCGCAGCGTCGTCGACGACGTCCTGGGACGCATCGTGGCCTGCTATCAGCGCGCCGGCCGGGTTGCGGATATCCGCCTGCACGGGGACTGTCACGCGGGCAACATACTGTGGACCGAAGGGGGCCCGCATTTCGTGGACCTCGACGATGCACGCAGCGGGCCGGCGGTGCAGGATCTGTGGATGTGCCTCTCCGGCGAGCGCAGCGCGATGGAGCGGCAACTCAGCGTTCTCATGAAGGGCTATCGCGAATTTCGCGATATCGATGCCTCGGAATTCGTGCTGATCGAGGCGCTGCGCTCCCTGCGCATGGTGCACTATGCGGGCTGGCTGGCGCGGCGCTGGAGCGACCCGGCGTTCCCGGCCAGTTTTCCGTTTTTCAATACGCAACGATACTGGCAGGATCATATTCTTGCGTTGCGCGAGCAGGCCGCACTGCTCGATGAGCCGCCTCTAAAGCTGATCATGTGAGATTGCT
>JBQTJV010000353.1:0-10847 GCA_052386775.1 Betaproteobacteria bacterium | reverse complement strand
GATCGTTTTCGGCGTGCGCGCCGGCGCAAAGATGCCGTTCCAGTTGCTGGCGCCAAATCCCGGAATCGATTCGCTCACCGCCGGAAGCTCTGCCAGTATCGCCTGCCGCTGGGGCGTGCTGACCGCGATCGCGCGCAGCCTGCCGCTGCGGACGTGGGGCACGGCGGTGACATAAGTCGCGAACATGAGCTGCAAATCGCCGGAAACCAGGTCCACCAGCGCGGGACCGCCGCCCTTGTAGGGAACGTGGATCATCGGGAGCCGGGCCTCGCGCTTGAAGAACTCGCCCACGAGGTGATCGAACTGCCCCGGTCCCGAGCTTCCGAACCTCGCCTCCGCGGTTCGCTTCCTCGCCCAATCGATGAATTGCCGCGGGTTCGCCACACCGCTGGCGGCATTCACCACCATCACGTTGATGATTTCGGCCGCCGCCGTGATCGGCGCAAAGTCCCGGGCGGCATCGTACGGCAGCTTGCTGTAAAGACCCGGGCTGATGGCGAGCGGCCCGACACCGCCCACCAGCAGGGTATGGCCGTCCGGTTCTGCCCGCGCCAGCATTTCGGTCGCCAGCCGGCCGGCTGCGCCGGGCCGATTGTCCACGACCACGGGCTGGCCGAGCTGCGAGGAAAGTTGCTCGCCGAGCGTGCGACCTATGGTGTCTGCCGCGCCGGCCGCAGGAAAAGGAATCAGGATACGAATCGGCCGTACCGGATATTTCTCCTGCGCCAGGGCCGGATCGGCAGGCGCAATCGCAAGCCAGCACCAGAGCACCGGGACGCATGCTTTCAAAAATCGCGGACGGTTCACCCCTGCTCCTCTTCTCAATGCTCCGGGTAGAGCACGATCTTGTGTGCCGGCACATCGCGCGCCTCCAGCAGATGCAGCGCCTCGACGGCGCGCGCCAGCGGAAACCGATGGCTGATGTAGACATCCGGATTCACCGCGCCGGCAGCGATCAGTTCCAGGCAGGGGGCGAACGCCTGGAAATTGCCGCGCGAAAAATTGATGTCGATCTCGCGGTCCTTGATGTAAGCGATCGGGATCGTGGCCCGGTTCTCCGGAAAGGTGCCCACGATGGTGATCTGGCCGCCCCGCTTGACCATATCGACTGCCATCCGCACCGTCTTTTCCTGGAAGCCGCCGACGCATTCGATGACTTTGTCGAAACCGCGCCCACCCGTCAGCGCGAGTGCCTCTGCGCGCACCTCGGTGTTCGCGGGGTCGACAACGTGATCGATGCCGAGCGTGCGGGCCATTGCCCGCCGGTAGTCCAGCACTTCGAAGATCGCGACCTCGGCGCCAAGCGACTGCGCTACCAGTGCAGCGCCGAGACCGATCGGGCCGGCGCCGATTACGCCGACCTTTTCACCGCGCTGCGGTCGCACGCGATGCGCCACCGCGTGATAGCCGATCCCGAGCACCTGCACGGCAGCAGCCTGATTGAATGTGACGTTTTCGGGCAGCGGATAGAGGTTTACGGCCGGTACCGCGACGTATTCGGCGTATCCTCCATCGCGGTCGAACCCCATCGTGCGCAGTTTTTCGCAGATGTTTGCCCGTCCCTCGAGGCACGGTCCGCAACGGCCGCAGGAGATATCGATGTCGCAGCAAACGCGTGTGCCGGCACGAATCCCGGAGACGGCCGCACCGCGCGCGACGACTTCGCCGGCAAACTCGTGCCCCAATATGCGCGGGAAGACGAGCCGCGGGTGCTTGCCGTGAAACCCGTGCAGATCCGATCCGCAGATCGAGCACGCTTCGACCCGGACGATGACTTCGCTGGCTTCGGGTGTCGGATCGGCGACCGTTTCGTAGCGCAGGTCCCCGGCGCCGTGTAGCACTGCCGCCTTCATCTATGCCTTGGGGTGAGACTGCGAGCCGCCTTCAATATCATCGCTTACATCTGCTTCACAACCTTGAACTGCGCCCAGTCATAATCCTCGCCCGTCTCCTTCAGCGCCACGGGTGCAAGAAGATAAGTCTTCTGCAGCGGCATGTGGACGCTTCGGTCAGGTCCGTAGGCGCCTGCGCGCAGCAGAACCGAGATCTCCCCGTTGCGATCCGGCTTTGTGGAGAGTAGCAGGGCCGGCGCGCCTTTAGCGCCTGCGACGGCGCTTCCATCGCTTGCCGCGGCGGACAGCGTGACCGGTACCGCGATCGTGCCGAGCGCCTGGATGCCGACTCGACGCTGGTTATACTGATCGCGCGTCACCCGCCTCACTATCCCAACGCAGCAACTGTCCGCTGTTTCGGGCCGGATGCCGATCAGGCTGCCGATGGCGAGCCAGTCCGCGCGCATGGCGGGCACGATGGCCCCATAGCCTCCGTCGCTGGTGTTGAATACGATCCAGCTCTCGGCTGATTCCGGGTTGCTGAACTCGAGAGAACTCGTGTCCATGACGACCTGCACCCAGCGCAGGATTGCCGCGAATCCCGGCACCACTGTGATGCGCGTCGCGAGTTCGTTTCGCGGCGCGCCGCGCGCGGGTGGCCGGTCGGCCCAGTACTGCTCGAGATGGGCCAGTACCGGTGTCACCTGTGTCTTGTCGAGCTTCCTGTCGAGCGCTAGCGCTTCCGGCAAACCGTCCTTCTGTTCGATGTCGAGCGCGAGTTGCCGCAGCGAACGCACGACCGTGCCCGGCCCGAAGTACCGCACCATGGGACCGGGCCTGGCATCGCTCGGCGTCCGCGCCGGCGGACGGTGCATGTTGAGATCGAAACCGAAGCGGCAACCCGCGCCCGGAGCGGTCTGGACCGCAAACTCGGTGCTGAAGTGTGCGATGACACGCTCGGCGATGTGTATGGCAACCGGGCTCAGGCCGTCGGGGGCTGACATCGCAAGCATGAGCGCGCGCGCAAATTCCTCCCGGACACTTGAATCGCCGTGCGCGCCGGGATAGATGGCAGCACGCTGCGCCGCAAGCCCGTGGGCCTCGGCGAAGAGATAGGTGCGGCCCAGGTCTCGCCAGATCCGGTCCTCAACCCTCCCGTAGCGCAGGAGCAGCCACTTGAGTTGCATGCCGAGCGAGCGCAGCGCGCGTCCGGAAAGCAGGACGAGATCCTTCTTTACGGACTTGCCGCCCGGTGCATCGGCCTGGTACTGCTCGATGCAGTGGAGGTAGCCTGCGCCCAGCGTTTTCCAGTAGCCGAAGGAGGTATTCCAGAGCCGGCCCTCGTACGCCTTTTGCAGGCGTGGAGCGTCGAGGTATTCCTGTGCGAGCTTGGCGGTGTGATACTTGCCGCCGCGGTCCAGCAGATCGATCAGTTCCAGCCGGTGATCCAGCGCGAACCCCTCGGTGCCGTTGATCGAATCGAGCCAGCCTGCCGCTTCGTCCAGGACCCGAAAGGATTCGTGCCCGAGCAGTTCCGCGACCATCTGGCGGGCTTTCTTCATGTTCGCCATGGGATGGTCCGGTTTACCGGTCGACAGCCAGTTCAGCATGCGCGTCTCCGATCGCAGCCGTGGAATGCCCCTATCATAGCGCAAGGACTGCGGGAAACCGCGGGGCGGGGCGCAAGGCAATAAAAAGCCGCACCAGGAGTGAGCCGAGCGCGGTAATCACAACACCCACAGGAGGAGTGAACTACTGGTGTTGCGGGCCCATCATGCCGCAAAACTGGGGTAAAGTCCGTGACGTGTGTCACGAATCAGGTGATAAATCCTGTTTCTTTCGCTACCAGGAGACAGCGCAATGGTTCTGCTCTACGATCCGACCGCGCCGCTGCGCGAGGGCAATACCCGCGAACAGCGCAAGCTCGATGCATTAGCCGGGAAAACGGTCGGCTTCATCGACAACGCCAAGCCCAATTTCGACCATCTCGTCGAGGATTTGGGGGCGCTGTTCGTTGAGAAGTACGGCGTCGCGCGCGTCGTCAAGCGCCGCAAAACCTCGGCCTCCATACCGGTGCCGCCGGAGACGGTGAACGAGCTCGCCGCGCAGTGCGATCTCATCATCACCGGCTCGGGTGACTGAGGCTCATGCGCGTCGTGGAGTGTCCACGACAGTGTAGAAGCGGTCAGAAGGGGACGCATCGCGGTGGCCGTCTGTTCCACCGCGTTCACCACGCTCGCCCGCGCACAGGCGGCGGCGCTCGGGCAGCCGGCGCTGCCGGTCGCGGTCATCCCCCACCCTTTCGGCAATCGCAGCCGCTCGCAAGTGCGGGAGATCGCCAACCAATGCGCACGCGACATCGCAGCGCTGGTACGCGAAGGAGCCGGGGTTGAATCCTGACGAGGCCGCTATGGCCGGCCCCGCGCTGTTCGAGGCCCCGGATGACCTCGAGGCGATCAATGCGCTCTACCTCGAACGTCGCTGGACCGACGGCCTGCCGATCGTACCGCCGACCCACGAACGGGTGGGCAAGATGCTGGGCCAGGCGGCACACCCTCGCGGCGAGCTGGTGGCGCGCATCGCGCCCGGCTATGGCGAGGCCACGGTCGAGCGCATCGCCGTCAACGCGGTGATGGCCGGTTGCGCGCCGGAATTCCTGCCCGTTGTCATCGCAGCAGTGGAGGCCGTGAGCTCGCCCGAATTCAATCTGCAGGGCATACAGGCGACCACCAACCCCGTTGCAGTATGGGTGATCGTCAATGGCCCGATCGCCTCACGACTGAACATCAACGCGGCGTACAACTGTCTGGGCCAGGGTGCGTGGGCCAATGCCACGATAGGACGGGCGCTGCGTCTTTGCCTGCAGAACATCGGCGGCGCACGCCCCGGTGAAATGGACCGGGCCACGCACGGCCAGCCCGGCAAGTTCACGTTCTGCTGCGCCGAAAATGAGGGGGCCAATCCCTGGGCGGCGCTGCATGTGGAACGGGGGTTCGCGCGCGATGCCAGCACGGTCACCGTGATGGGCGCCGAAGGCACGATGAACATGAACACGCACTGCAAGGATGCCGATGACCTGCTGCGGGTGTTCGCCGAAACGATGATGCATCCTGCCAGCAACGAGTACTGCCACGGCGGCGAGCCGTGGCTCGTGCTGGCGCCGGAGCACGCCGATATTCTGAACGCCGCCGGTTACACCAAGCCGCGCCTCAAGCAGCGCCTGTGGGAACTCGCCCGCATGCCGGCACAACGCATGTCGGCTAAGGATCTGCTTCGCGTGCAGGCCTCGCGCACCGGGGAACTGGGCGCGATCCGGCCCGACACGCTGCTGCCGATTTCACCGCGGCCGGACGACATCTGGCTTATCGTCGCGGGCGGCCCCGGAACGCACTCCGTCTACGTGCCTTCCTTCGGCAACACGCGGGCGGTTACGCGGGAGATTCGAACCGGCTCCTAGCCGCGGCTGCTCATTTCGGCTGCGGCACCACCCGCATGTAGGGTTTCGGCGCTTTCCAGCCGCCGGGGAAGCGCTGGCGCGCCTCTTCGTCCGAAACGGCGGGAACGATGATGACATCATCACCGTGCTTCCAGTTCACCGGTGTGGCAACCTTGTGTTTCGCGGTGAGCTGCATGGAGTCCAGCACGCGCAGCACTTCGTCGAAGTTGCGGCCGGTGCTCATCGGGTAGGTCAGCATCAGCTTGATCTTCTTGTCGGGTCCGATCACGAACACCGATCGCACCGTCTGGTTGTCGGCCGCGGTCCTGCCCTCTTTCTTGGCGGTCGCGTTGGGGTGAATCATGTCGTAGAGCTGCGCAACCTTGAGATCCGCATCGCCGATCAGCGGGTAGTTCGGAGCGTGGCCGGTCGCCTCTTCGATATCCCTTGCCCACATCTTGTGATCACTCACCGGATCGACGCTGAGGCCGATGATCTTGCAATTGCGCTTGTCGAACTGCGGCTTGAGCCCGGCCATGTAACCTAGCTCCGTCGTGCAAACCGGGGTGAAGTCCTTCGGATGCGAGAACAGGATCGCCCAACCGTCGCCGATCCATTCGTGAAACCGTATCGTGCCCTCCGTGGTTTCGGCCGTGAAGTCCGGTGCATCGTCTCCGATTCGAAGTGCCATATTGGGATCCTCCTATTGTGTTGAATGAAACGCCGCGACCCGAAGATGTCGGCCAAAAGGGATGGCGGATCGTGACGAATGCGAGGAATGCTCGCCACGCTATTTTATTACCACTCAGGTGGTGGTCGGTAAATCTTGCCGGGTGCCCGCCCTTGCAGGCACCGTGAAAACGGAGTCAGGAGCGCGTGGCACGGGCCTGCGCCAGTGCGGCGAAGTACCGCGCTTGTTGGTGAGTCGCGACACCCGATTTCGGCGAAGTTTCCAGCGCTTATCACCGTCTGGCGCGCCCGGTGTATGCGATTGGCGACACGCCGCCCGGAACGCCGGCAGAAGCTGCTTGTTTATTAAGCAGTATCCAATTGGCACATCCGTTGCTTCTCCGAGGAGAACCGGCGTCAGCCCGGGCAAGTACGATCATTCCACCGGAAAGGAACCGTCACCATGCTTAACAAGACCCTGATCGCGGCAGCGATTGCTGCCCTCTTTGCATTACCCATGGCCGCGAACGCCGCCGAGAAGTCGAGCGGCCCGGCGGCCACCAGCGGAAGTGCCAGCTCCGCCGCCAAGAGCGATGCTGCCGGCAACGGCGGCAGCGCGTCGACGATGAAGCGGCTCGACACCGACAAGGACGGCAGCGTGTCGCGCGACGAAGCGAAGAAAGATTCCAACGTCTCGAAGCGCTTCAAAGAGCTCGATAAGGACAACGACGGCAAGCTCTCGTCCACTGAACTCAATGCGGCGCAGGCGACGGGCGCGGGCGGCTCCACCAAGGGATCGACGCCCAGCCGGTCAGACAGAACGCCCGGCGCCAAGGAAAGCAGCGCTCAAGGCAGCGCGACCGAAGGCCCGCGCAAAGGAAACTAAGCGTCACGGCATAGACGAACGCTGCATCGCGATCGTCGGCCCCGTCGCACCGGAAAAAACCGGAGGGCGGGGCGTTTCCATGTACCCGTCCGCAGGCGGGGCGGCGCGCCCGATGTTCTTCGGACGGCGGCGCGTCCTAGATCCGGCCTGCCTTTCTTTTCTGGATGTGCCGGACCACGCCCTTCTTCCCGACCTGGGTCTTGGGCTTCCAGATGTTCTTGTGCTTGAGGAGATCCTCCTTCTCCCAGACGTGGGTGGCATCTCCCATGTAAACGATGAAAACCTCGCAGCCATCCGGATATTCGTAGGGGCCGTGCGGAATATCCCAGCCGAACACATAATCGCCCGGCCGCAGATCCTTGCCGGCCACGCACATGCGACCCTTGGTCACCAGTATCGAATGCCAACTGGTATGGGTATGACGCGGCTCGACATATCCCGCGGGAAACCGCTGTTTCATGTCGATGCGCTTCATCTCCGGATCGTAATTGAGCACTTTGTCTTTTACCCCCGGCGGCAGTTTGAGCAGGCCGCGCACGTCGTCACTCTCCCACTCGATCTCGTGGTCATATATCGCCTTGAACGTGTGATCGAACCCGTCCGCACTCTTTGCGGCGGCTTTCTGGCGTGCCATCTTTCCCTCTCCTTTCAATTGAGAACGTGCTCCGGAACGTGGTCGGCATCATACCGCATACGGCGCGGCCGTTGACGGGTAGCGGTTGATCGATGCGCTCCTCATGACGCACAATGCGACGCAGCCGCCACACAACAAAGAAGGACCATCATGGGGGGAACCATCCGGACGCGTCTCGCCGCCGCCGCCCTTGCGGGCTTGATGGCCCTGCTGAACGCCTGCGCCCATATGGACAGCCGGACGCCGGACGCGGCGGCGCTGTACGACGCCATCGAAAGAGACGACGCCAAGCATATTCGCGCCGCCGTGCAGTCCGGCGCTCTTGGCGTCAACCAGTCGATTCCGGTGCCGGGGTACGTGGAGGGCACTCCGCTCATCACCGTGGCGGCGCGCAGCGGCGCGTTGCAGGTTCTGCGCTATTTGCTGTCTGCAGGCGCGGATGCCAATGCGCGCACACCCATCGGCGAAACCGCGCTCATGCTGGCTGCGTATTTTTCCAGCCAGGATCGCGAGCGCGGCCGCCACCCCCGGCAGCGGCACGACGAAGCCGTCCGGATGCTGCTGGCCGCGGGCGCCGAGGTCGACAACCATCCGCATCATTACACACCGCTCTGTTACGCCGCCTATAACGGCAACGACACCGCGGTCCAGTTGCTCCTCGCGCGTGGGGCACGCGTCGACGGTCCGGCCGAAAACGGCAGCACCTACGTCAATACGCCCCTCATGATGGCGGCGATGCAGGGCCATACGAGCACCGCGCTCCAGCTTCTGCGTGCCGGGGCCAACGCCGCGGTGCGGGTACACGGCGGCCATACCGCTGCGGAACTCGCCGCCAAGTATCGTCATGCCGAACTCGCCCGGCTGCTGCAATGCGCCGAACGTCACGGCAAGCCGGGCTTTGCACCGCATCACTGCCCCGGGCGTGCTTCAGAGCGGGACACCTCGCGGCTTTCCGCGGAACGATAACCTAGAAAACGCCGAGCGCGAGGCCCGCGGCGAGCGCGTGTCCCGCCTCCTCGCAGCGGTGCAAATCGCCGGGCTCGATGGTTTTCGGCGCTAGGATCCTCTCCGGCGTCTGCGCGTGCGTGCAGACGATGAGCGGTTCCGCCACCGCTTTGAGGCGCCAGCCGGTGCAGATACGCTCGATCTGGCGCGCGGCATTGGCGCCATCGCTCCCGGCGCAGACCAGCGCGGCATACGGCCGGCCCTCGATGCGCTCGAGCAGCGCATAGTACGTGCGATCGAAAAACTCCTTCATTGCACCGGCGATCGCCGCCAGATTCTCCGGGCAGACGAAGAGGTAGGCGTCGGCCCGCAGCAGATCATCGGCTTGCGCGACATCGGCGTACAGCAGCCGCGGACGCACCTCGAGCTCCCGGGAGGCGCCACGAAACGCCGCTTCCGCCATCTGCCGGGCGCCCCCGGTGCGCGAGTGGAAAACGATAAGGAGTTGCTTCAAGGTCATCAATTCCTGCGCGCATCCTTCAGCGCCGAACGCACCAGCGCCCGCACCGCCCAGCTTTTCACTTTTCGCGCCTGAATTGCATCGAACTGCAACACGTCCCGAAACACCACCATCGCTTCTGGCCCGAAGTACACTGCGAGCGCCGCGCAAAGCCGGTCATACTGCGACTTGCCCAACCGCGACCTGATCGGCGCCAGGGCGGCGTGGATCAGCGGAGAACGCCGGTTCTGCCGCACCGGGACCGCGCCATCCGCGCCGGCCGCGCGGCTGAGCGAGCTGGCAAGGAGGCGTCGCAGCTGGGATTCGTTGCGATAGACCATCTCGTGCAGCGACGCCTCCGCCGCATCGATGCGCTCCTCCGGCGCGGTCGACCGGATGCCGGCAAACATAACCTCGGGATTCGGAACCTCGTCTTCCAGCGGTGCCTCGACCAGCAGCGCATCCAGGGTTGGAAAGTAGCGATACGCCGTCGCCCGCGACACCATCGCCGCCTCGGCCACCGCCTCGATGGTCGGCGTCGCCCCTTGCTTGAGCAGGCGCGCCGCCGCGTTCAGCAGGTCCTGCCGCGTGCGGCGACGCTGATTCGGCCGTCCGCGCACCCGTCGGGCAGCCACGTCAGTCCTGCGGCAGTTGCCGGATGATCGCAGCGAGGTCCACCCAGACCGCCTCGCGCTGCAACTGTCCGCCTCCATTGAACTCGACGACGTGGAGCAGCCGGAATTTGAGCGGCCGGTTTTTGCCCTCCAGCCCGAACGGGCGGCCCGGGGCGCAGCCTTCCCAGGTTGATTCGTCCACCAGGAAGTTCTCGCCGTAAAGCCGCCGGTCGCATACCACCTTTCCGTCGGCGAGATCGGCAAACAGCGCTTCGTAGAACGGCCGCGCGTTGTCCCGGCCCCGCGTGGGACCCGTCGGCCAGCCCACGATGTCGTGTACCACATCGGGCGCGAGCGTCGACAGGACGCCCGCCACGTCGTCGCGCGCTTCGTATCCGAAGTGCTCGTCCATCCTGCGATCCATCTCGTTCCGGTCCGGCATCGTTTTCTCCTGTCTCAGATACGCTCGTATCTTAATGAGATAGTTGTCTCATTGTCAAGGAGGTTAGTCGAGCTCGACGGCGTAGTCGGCCACGTCGATGCGCGGCGGCTGAAAAGTATTGACGATGGCGTCCGGGTCGGCGTAGCCCATGGCCATGCCGCAGATCACGACCCAGTCCGCCTTGATGTCCAGTTCGCGCCGCACGATGTCGGGATAGCTGGCGATCGCCGCTTCAGGACAGGTGTGAAGCCCCCGCGCGCGGGCGGCGAGCATGATGGTCTGCAGGAACATGCCGTAATCGAGCCAGCTTCCCTTCTCCAGCTTGCGGTCTATGGTGAAGATGAGCCCTACCGGCGCGCCGAAGAAGTTGTAATTGGTCGCGCGATAAGCCTTCGATTTCGCGCGGTCGCCGCGCGCGATGCCGAGCGTGCCGTAGAGCCCCCAGCCGCACTGGCGGCGCCGCGCGAGAGCGGGTTCGTATCGCGGATCGGTGTAATAGTTGTAGTCGCGTCGGTGCCCGGGTTCGTCTTCGAGAAATGCCCGCTGTATCGCCTTGCCGACGCGCTCGAGGGTTTTTCCGGTGAGGATGTGCACTCGCCAGGGCTGTATGTTCGAACCGCTCGGGGCATGGCGGCCGAGCGCCACGATATCCCGCACTACGTCAGGCGGAACAGGATCGGGTTTGTAGGCGCGGATCGAACGGCGGGTGCGCGCCGCTTCGAATACATCGGGCGCGGGTTTGTTGAGGTCGTCGGCCATCGCAGTCGGTTCGAAGCGGATCACCGCGTGTCGGGACGGTCCACTTCAGCGCGCAGTGCCGTGAGCGCTTCGATGATGTCTTTTACCGGCACGTAGTTCGCTGTGCCGTCGGCCGAGGGACGAAGACTCGC
>JBQTJV010000352.1:0-7676 GCA_052386775.1 Betaproteobacteria bacterium | reverse complement strand
GCTCGCGGCGGGCTACTACGAGCTCGGCAACATGAACGTGGCGCTGGAGGAGGCGAACATCGCGCTTCGTGCCGACCCCGCTTACAGCCCGGCTTACAATGTTGCGGGCCTGATCTATGCCGTGCTGAAGGAAGACCAGCTCGCGGAGCAGAATTTCCTGCAGGCGATTCGAGTCAGCCCGTCGGACTCGGACGCCCACCACAACTACGGCTGGTTTCTGTGCCAGAGGAACCGGGTTCCGGAAGCGCTGAAGCACTTTCAGTCCGCCCTGCGCAATCCGCTGTATCAGACCCCCGATCGAACCTACGTGAACGCCGGCCTGTGCGCCCGTCAGGCGGGCGACGCTGCGGCAGCCGAGCAGTATTTTCAGAACGCGCTCAAGCTGCGACCCGCGCAGCCGCAGGCGCTTTACCAGGCGGCCGATCTCGCCTTTGCAAAGGGCGATTTCGAGATCGCCAAGCGCTACCTCGACCGGCTGTCCCGGGTGTCACAGCCGAGCGCCGAGGTGCTGTGGCTGGGCGTGCGCGTCGAACGCCGGATGGGTGACCGCAATTCCGAGGAGAGCTATGCCCACCGGCTGCGCACGAATTTTCCGGACTCCAAGGAAGCCCGCGCGCTGCTCGCCGGTCAGTACGAATGACGCATATGGCCGACGATCCCGAGCTGCGCGTACCTGACCGGGGCCCCGGCACGGCACTGGCGGCCGCGCGTACTGCGCAGAACCTTTCGGTCCCGGATGTGGCGCGCCAGTTGAAGCTGTCGGCCAGCCAGGTGGCGGCGCTCGAGGCCGGCGAGTACGAACGGCTGCCCGGACCAGTTTTCGTTCGGGGCTTTGTCCGCAACTACGCGCGGCTGCTCAAGCTCGATCCGGACCGCCTGCTGGACATGATGGCCACTGCCCCCGGAGCCGAGACGCGGAACGAAATGCCGACATCCCGCGGCGTGCCGTTTCCAACTGCGTCGGTGCGACGATGGCCGCGCACCCTGATGCTGACTGCGCTACTCGTGCTGTGCGCGCTGGCGGCCTACGAATTTTACTGGAGCGATCGCGCTTTCGCGCCCGCTGCGCCGGCTTCTACAGCCGGGACTGCGGTCACGATACCGGTGACGCCTGCACTTCACGAGCCGCCCGGTGCAGTGCCTGGGCCCGCGCCAACGCAGGAAACGACGACGGCGGCTCTGCCGCCACCAGCGCCGGCGGGTTCGGAGGCCGCGCCAGCGTCATCTGCGCCCGCCGTAACCGCCGCAGACGAAGCGGAGCTGCGATTCACGTTCAAGCGCGATTCATGGGTCGAGGTCCGGGAGCGGGGTGGTAGAACGGTCTTTACCGGGACTAATCCCGCGGGAACCGAACAGCGGTTGACCGGCAGGCCGCCGCTGACGCTGGTGATCGGCAATGCCGGCGGCGTGCTGCTTATCTACAACGAACAGGCCATCGATCTCAAGCCGCATATCGTCAGGGACGGTGTGGCGCGGCTGACGCTCAAATGAACTGTTATCCCGTCCACGGCCCGGCGCCGCGCCGCAAGACCCGCCAGGTGAAGGTGGGGAAGGTGCTGATCGGCGGCAATGCGCCCATCGTCGTGCAGTCCATGACGAACACGGATACCGCTGATGCGGCTGCGACGGTTCAGCAGGCGGCGGATCTGGCGCGCGCGGGCTCGGAGATCGTGCGCATCACCGTCAACAACGCGGAAGCGGCGGCGCAGGTGCCGCACATCCGCGAGCGGCTTGACGGCATGGGAATCGAGGTGCCGCTGGTGGGCGATTTTCATTTCAACGGACATCGGCTGCTGACGCAGCATCCTGCGTGCGCGCAAGCGCTGTCCAAGCTGCGGATCAATCCGGGCAACGTCGGGCGCGGCACCCGGCGCGACGAGCAGTTCGCGACCATGATCGAATTTGCCTGCCGCTACAACAAGCCGGTGCGCATCGGCGTCAACTGGGGGAGCCTCGATCCCGAATTGCTCGCGCGCATGATGGACGAGAACGCCCGCAGTCCCGAGCCGGAAGACGCTGCCGTGGTAACGCGCAAGGCGCTCGTGGCGTCGGCGCTGGACAGCGCGCGCGAAGCGGAAGCGCTCGGGCTGCCCGGCGAGGCGATCGTGCTCTCGTGCAAGGTGAGCGGCGTGCAGGACCTCATTGCGGTCTATCGCGACCTCGCGGCGCGGTGCGACTATGCGCTGCACCTCGGGCTGACCGAAGCGGGGATGGGATCGAAGGGCATCGTCGCTTCGACGGCTGCGCTGTCGGTCCTGCTGCAGGAGGGCATCGGCGATACGATTCGCATTTCGCTCACGCCGGAACCGGGAGGCGACCGGACGAAAGAAGTGATCGTGGCGCAGGAGATATTGCAGACCATGGGACTGCGCTCGTTTGCGCCTATGGTCATCGCGTGCCCCGGCTGCGGACGCACCACCAGCACGTTTTTCCAGGAGCTCGCAGACCGCATTCAGAGCTATCTGCGAAGACAGATGCCGGTGTGGCGCGAGCGCTATCCCGGTGTCGAGGAAATGCATGTCGCCGTCATGGGCTGCGTTGTGAATGGTCCCGGCGAGAGCAAGCACGCGAACATCGGCATCAGTCTCCCGGGCTCCGGCGAAAACCCGGTTGCGCCGGTATACGTCGACGGCGTAAAAACCGTTACGCTGAAGGGCGAGAATATCGCCGGGGAATTCCAGCAGCTTGTCGAGCAGTATGTCGTCGATCACTACTCGCGAGGCGCAGGCATCGAGGCGGCAGCCGAGCCGGTGCACGCGCGCTGACTGACACGATAATGGCAGAAAGAATCAGCGCGATTCGGGGGATGAACGATGTCCTTCCCGAAGAGGCGGAGCTGTGGGAGGCGTTCGAAGACGCGGTCCGGCGCTGGGCGGGCGCGTACGGCTATCGTGCGATCCGCACGCCGATCCTGGAACGCACCGAGCTTTTCGTGCGCTCCATTGGCGAGGTCACCGATATCGTCGAGAAGGAGATGTACACCTTTGTCGACGAACTGAACGGCGAGCGCCTGACGCTGCGTCCCGAGGGCACTGCCGCCTGCGTGCGCGCGGTGATCGAGCATAATCTGCTGTATGCCGGCCCGCAGCGCCTCTGGTACTGGGGGCCGATGTTCCGGCACGAGCGGCCGCAGAAGGGACGTTATCGCCAGTTTCATCAGGTCGGTGTGGAAGCTTTGGGCTTTGCCGGCCCGGACATCGACGCAGAGCATCTCATCATGTGCGCCCGGTTGTGGCGCGAGTTGCGCCTCGAAGACGTGTCGCTTGAAATCAATACGCTCGGCAGCGCCGAAGCGCGCGCGCGTTATCGCGCGCGCCTGGTGGCCTACCTGCTCGCGAACGCGGATGCGTTGGACGCCGACTCCAGACGCCGCCTCGACACCAACCCGTTGCGCGTTCTGGATTCGAAAAATCCGGACATGCATGCCGTTCTCGCCGGCGCGCCCAAGCTCTCCGATGATCTCGACGACGCCTCGGCCGTGAGTTTCGAGGCGCTTCAGGCCCGGTTGCGGGCCGCGGCTGTACCGTTTGCAGTGAATCCGAATCTCGTGCGCGGGCTCGATTACTACAACGGTGCGGTTTACGAGTGGCTCACCGACCGGCTCGGCGCGCAGGGCACCCTGTGTGCCGGGGGGCGATACGTCGGTCTGATCGAGCAGATTGGCGGCAAGCCGGCGCCAGCCTGCGGATTTGCGATGGGGGTCGAGCGGATCCTTGCGCTCATCAAGGACAGCGGGCAATCGGCACCGCGCGCTGCTCCCGACGTTTATTTCGTTCATCAGGGCGAAACCGCCGACCGCATCGCGGACACGCTCGCCGAACGCCTGCGGGATCAAGGGGTGAGCGTGCTGATGCACTGCGGCGGCGGCAATTTCAAGTCCCAGATGAAGAAAGCGGATGCCAGCGGCGCGCGCGTGGCGTTGATCGTGGGCGATGACGAGGCGAATGCCAACGAGGTGAGCGTCAAGCCGCTGCGCGTTACCGCAGCACAGAGCCGCGTGCCGCTCGACCGGGTTTTCGAACTGATCCAGCGCTACCGGGATCGATAACAGGTTTTTCGAGGACGTTATGGCTTACGACTTGCAGGAACAGGAGCAGATCGATGCGGTGAAGGCGTGGTGGTCGCGCTACGGCACGCTGGTCATCGCGGCGGTCGTTGCCTGCCTGCTGACCATCGCCGCGTTTCAGGGCTGGCGCTACTACCGCCATCAGCAGTCGCTTGCCGCCGTGACGCTGTACGAGCAGCTCGCGCAGGCCGAACGGGCAAACGAGCACAAGAGAGTGCGCGACATAGCGGCGCAGATCACCGACAAGTATGCGCGCACGCCGTATGCCGCGATGGCCGCCTTGAGCGCCGCGCGCGCCAACTTCGAGACCGGGGACCTGGCGGCGTCCAAGGCACAGTTGCAGTGGGTCATCGATCATGCCCGCGAAGAGGAACTGCAGGATGTCGCGCGCCTGCGCATGGCCGGTGTGCTGCTCGACGAGAAAAAATACGACGAAGCGCTCGCGGTGGTGGGCGGCAAGCACGGCGAGCCTTTCGCCGGGCTCTTTGCCGATCTCAAGGGCGACATTCTGCTCGCGCAGGGCAAGCGCGCGGACGCGCGGGGCGCCTACCAGCAGGCGCTGGCAAAGAGCGATTTGAAAAGTCCGTACCGCCCGACGATACAGGCCAAGCTCGACGCGCTCGGTGAGGCAAAATGAGCCGGCGCGAAGCGCTCCTCGGCGTGGCGGTGGCAGGGTGCGTGCTGCTGGCCGGCTGTCAGGCGGTCACGAGCACCTATGACCGGTTTTTCGGCCGCCAGCCGGAAACCCGCAAGCCGGCGGCGCTCGTGGAGATCAAGCCCGTCTTCAGCCCGCGGATCATATGGCAGGGCAGCGTGGGCACCGCCGAGAAACTGGCGCTCTTCCCCGCGGTGAGCGGCGGTACGGTTTATGCAACCGGCGCAGCGGGCCAGATTGCCGGGTTTGACGCCGCGAGCGGCCGGGCGACCGCCCGAATCGAGACGGGACAGAGGGTCACCGGCGGCGTAGGTGCCGGGGGCGGACTCGTGTTGGTAGGCACCCAGAAAGGCGAAGTGCTGGCGTTCGATCGCGAGGGCAAATCGCAATGGAAGGTGCAATTGACGAGCGAGGTGCTGGCTCCGCCCAAAGTGGAGGACGGCGTGGTCGTGGCGCGCACCGGCGACGGACGCCTCTACGGGCTCGATGCGGCGACGGGGAAAAGGCGGTGGGTTTATCAGCGCGCGTTGCCGGCGCTGCTCGTGCGCAGCCATGCCGGGGTGGCCGTCTACCGCGGCGCCGTATTCGCGGGCTTCCCCGGGGGGCGGCTCATCGCCTTGTCGCTTGCCGAGGGGAACGTGGGCTGGGACGCCGTCGTGGCGGTGCCGCGCGGAACCACGGAACTGGAGCGCGTTGCCGATATCACGAGCGTTCCCCTGGTGGACGACCGGCAGGCCTGCGCCGTGGCGTTCCAGGGCCGGGTCGCCTGTTTCGACGCGGCCGCGGGAACCTCCATCTGGGCGCGCGACATGTCCAGCATCGCCGGCATGGGGGGCGACGCCCGCAACCTCTACGTCACGGATGACCAGAACGCCGTGCTCGCGCTCGACCGCGGCAACGGCGCGAGCTTGTGGAAACAGGACCGCCTGTTCGGCCGCGGCGTGAGCGCGCCGCTGGCGCTCGGGCGCTACGTGATCGTGGGAGACTTCGAGGGCTACGTGCATTTCCTGTCGCGCGAGGACGGCTCGTTCGCCGCGCGCATCGCCACCGACGGCAGTCCGGTGATTGCGCCCCCCGTCGCGCTCGATATGACCAGTATCGTGGTCCAGACGCGTAATGGCGGCATCTTCGCGATTTCGGCGCAATAGTAGAGTCAGAAGCGTAAACCGCAGAGGACGCAGGGGACGCAAAGGAAAATCGCCAACGTAATTATGCTGCTCGCCGATCGTTACCAGTCTTCGATCTGCGATCCTTTCGCGTCCTTCGCGTCTGGTCTGTTTACACATGAAACCCACTATCGTCATCGTCGGGCGCCCCAACGTCGGCAAATCGACCCTGTTCAATCGCCTCACGCGCAGCCGTGAAGCGCTCGTCGCCAATGTGCCCGGGCTCACCCGTGATCGCCACTATGGGGAAGGCCGGATCGGCGATCGGGGTTTCCTGGTCGTGGACACCGGCGGATTCGAGCCGACGTCCGACACCGGGATATTCCACGTGATGGCGCGCCAGACGCGCCAGGCGATCGATGAGTCCGACGCGATCCTGTTCGTCGTCGATGCCCGCGCCGGGCTGACCGCGCTGGATCGCGATATCGCGCAGGAGCTGCGGCGTGTGGGACGACCGGTCCATGTGGTCGTGAACAAGTCGGAAGGCATGGCGGCAGCGCTGGCGGTCGCGGAATTCCACGCTTTGGGGCTGGGTGAGCCGCTGGCGGTGTCGGCGGCGCACGGTGAGAACGTCTCGGATCTCGTAGACATTGTGCTCGCGGCTTTTCCGGCGGCACCCGAGGCAGTCGAAGCCAGCGACCAGCCGCTCAAGGTGGCGATCGTCGGGCGTCCCAATGTCGGCAAGTCGACGCTCGCCAACGCCTTGCTCGGCGAGGAAAGGATGGTCGTCTTCGACCAGCCGGGCACGACGCGGGACGCGATTTATGTGGATTTCGAGCGCGACGGCAAGCGCTACACGCTGATCGACACCGCCGGGCTGCGCAAACGCGGGCGGGTGGAGGAGGTTCCCGAGAAATTTTCGGTGATCAAGAGCATGCACGCCATCGCCGATGCGAACGTCGCCATCCTGGTCCTCGATGCGCGGGAGGACATCGCCGAACAGGATGCCCACATCGCCGGTTTCATACTGGAAGCGGGGCGCGCCCTGGTGCTCGCGATCAACAAGTGGGAGAGCTTGAGCGCCGGAGAGCGCGACCTGGTGAAGCGCGGCCTGCTGCGCAAGCTGGGCTTCCTGGATTTTGCCCGCCTGCACTTCATTTCCGCCCTAAAGGGCACCGGCCTGACGGCGCTGATGAAGTCGGTGGATGCGGCCTATCGCGCCGCCATGGCGCGGCTGCCGACGCCCAAGCTGACGCGCGCGTTACAGGTCGCCGTCGCCCGCCAGCAGCCGCCGCGCGCCGGCCGCGTCCGCCCCAAGATGCGCTACGCGCACCAAGGGGGGGCCAATCCGCCGCGCATCGTCATACACGGCACGGCGCTGGAGCACGTTCCGGACACTTATCGCCGTTATCTGGAACGATTTTTCCGCGACGCTTTCAAACTCCAAGGCACTCCTCTTAAGGTGGAGCTCCGCAGCGGGCTCAATCCGTACGTTTAAAGCTTGAGCAGCAAAAGTTGCTAACCTTATGGCCTAACGGCGAAATTTAAAGTAAAGTGGCTGTTCCAATAATGACAATGGCGAGGGCATCATGAGCAACAAGGGGCAGTTATTACAAGACCCGTTCCTGAACACTTTGCGTAAGGAGCACATCCCGGTGTCGATTTACCTCGTCAACGGCATCAAGTTGCAGGGGCAGATCGATTCGTTCGACCAGTATGTCGTCCTGCTCAAAAACACGGTGACGCAGATGGTGTACAAACATGCGATCTCCACCGTGGTTCCCGCGCGGCCCGTCAACTTTCAGCTTGATCAGGGTACAGACTGAGTAATGTCGGTCTTTTCCAGTAA
>JBQTJV010000351.1:0-9183 GCA_052386775.1 Betaproteobacteria bacterium | reverse complement strand
ACGGCGGACTGCGTGGACCTCGCCTGCACCGGGGTGTGTCGCTGATGGCGCGTCGTCAAGTGATACGGGTCTCGCGCGCCTACGGGCCGGTCGTCGAGGTCGTAGCGCGGACTGAAACCCTCCCGCGATAACACCGCCTCGCCTTCGACGACCGGCCCGTAGGCGCGCGTGACCCGTATCACTTGACGCCGCGCCATCAGCGAAACACCCCGGTGCAGGCGATGTCCACGCAGTCCGCCGTGCGCCGCAGAATGGTGTTGAACTTGTGTGCGGTGATGGTATTCACGATCTTCGCCGAGTTCGAAATCATGTTGGTCCAGCCGTTGCGCGCCCGCATCCGCGTCAATCCCTGCAGAATATAGACGCATACGCCCTCGAGGATCGTCACGCCGGCGGCTTCCAGTTTCTGCGCGTAGCCGAGAGCCCGCGCCGCGGACAGCACGCCGTTCGCGGTGGTGACGAACACGGTGGTGCCCTGGTGAACGCGGCGGCCGTCGAACAAATCGGACAGCGTCTTGATCTCCATCAGCGACTGCTGCGGCCCCGAAAACACCACGAAATTGCAACTGCCGTCGAGATTGCGGTATCCCGCGAATACACCCTCGATGGCGGCGCGGGTAATGCGCAGCTTCGCCCGCGGGCGCTTTCCCGAGAACGCAGCCGCCAGCGTGGCGGCTTCGGGCGTCATTCCCACCATGTGGTACATCGCCATCGATCCGTAACTCGCGAGGGATGCGCCGAGGTGCTTCAATTCGTCCGCAGTGGGCGTTCGACGTACGCCCGTGAAAACCGGGACCTCGTAATAGCTCTGATGCGCCACGCCGACCAGCTTGCCGAGCGCGCCCCACTCGGCGAGATCGTTGAGGTCCGTCGCCAGCTCGACGACAAAAGTGCCTCGCCGCTGCCGATCGAGATGATAGCCGTACTCCGGTACCCGGCCCGTCATCGCGGCCGCCATCGCCGCCGGGCCCGACTCGAAGTTTGAGCGCGCGCCGCACACCGAGTTCGCCCAGATCACCGTGCCGGTGTCGCCCCACGCGAGGTGCTCGCCGTAGTGCGGCTGGTAGAGCGTCTGGTAGTTGATGCAGGTGTCGGTGGTCATGACGTTCATCTTGCGCAGGCAGCCGATCAGCTCGCGTTCCTTGGCCGCCTCGTCGCGATCCTGCGCGAGACGCTCGACGTGCGCGAAGTCGAAGCAGCGCGCATTGGTGGTGGTCGGCAGAGCGCATCGCGCCGCGTCCCGCGCGAGACCGCGCAGGTGCTCGAGCCCGCCGTCGCCCATGACCTCGATGTCGCCCATCATGTGCACATTGGTGACCGGCACGAAGCGCCTGGCGCCGTAGAACTTGCCCACTTCGAGCTGCAGCGCGAGCGCACGCTGCACCGGCGCCCCCCGCGCCCCGCGCAGCATCGCACGCTCTTCAGCCGTGAGCCTCATCGCCGCCTAATCGGTACCCTTGGCCCCGGACGCCTTGATCAGCTTCGCAAACTTTTCGGTTTCCGCGCGCACGAACCTTGCGAGTTCGTCCGGAGTTGTGCCGACCGTCTCCGCGCCCACGCTCGCCAGTTTGTCCTTGACGTCCTGAAACTGCAGCCCGCGGTTCACCTCCGTGTTCAGCCGCGAGATGACGTCGGCAGGCGTGCCCGCCGGCACGAAGTAGGCAAACCAGTTGCTGATGTCAAAGCCCGGCATCCCGGATTCCACCATGGTGGGCACCTCGGGCGCCGCGGGTGAACGTTTCGTGGTCGTGACCGCCAGCGGACGCAGCTTGCCCGCCTTCACATGCGGCATCGCGGGCGGCATGCCGGAGAAAAACAGGGGAATGTGCCCGCCGATCAGATCCGGCATCACCGGTCCCGCGCCTTTGTACGGCACGTGAATCATGTCGATCTTGGTGGTGATCTTGAGTAGTTCCGCCGCAAGGTGCTGCACGCCGCCCGTTCCGGCCGAGGCGTAACTGACCTGTCCCGGCCGCGCTCGGATGAAAGCGACCATCTCCTTGACGCTTTTCACCGGCAGGGACGGGTGAACCACGAGGATCAGCGGCGTCACGGCAGCCAGCGTAACCGGAGCGAAGTCGCGCGCCACGGCATAAGGCACTTTCTGCAACTGCGGCAGGATCGCCATTTCGGCCGGCACGCCCACCAGCACCGTGTAGCCGTCGGGGGCCGCTTTCGCCACCACATCCGCCCCGATCACGCCGCCCGCGCCGGGCCGGTTCTCCACGATCACGTTCTGCTTGACCGCCGCCTGCATTTTCTGCCCGACCAGGCGCGCCGTGAGATCGGTGGCGCCGCCGGTCGCATACGGCACGACCACGCGAATCGGTTTCGATGGATAAGCTTGAGCGGCCGCCGCAGGAGGTATGATCAAGGCAAGCAGCGGGACTAACCATTTCATCGTACTCATCTCCCCACCTCCTTTGCGGTTCGCATCGCTTTCAGCCAAGCAATATCGGGTATCCGGGCGGCGGTGAGAACCCGAGATCGCCGCGCTTGATAACGGCGTCGCGCCCCCCGTTCAATTCCAGCAGCTCCGCCTGCCGCTTTTTCGCACGCGCATCGACCGCCGCCGGGTCGCAGATGCGGTAAAGGCACTCGCGGCATTCCGCGAGCACCGTCGCATAAGCGGCGTTACCGGCGAGATCGCTCAACTCGTCGGGATCGGCGTCGAGATCGAAGTGCTGGGGCGGATAGGCCACGTAGTGCACGTACTTGTATCGACCATGCCGGATCATGAATGCCGCCGTCGTCGAACCCATGCCGTGATACTCCGAGAGCACGTTGCGCTCCGGCTGCAGTCCGCCCGCCAACGCCATCAGCGAATGACCGGGATGCCCGTCATACATCTCGGGATGATCCTCACCCGCACATTGCATGATGAACGGATAGGTGTCGACATGGCTCGCCGGTGTGGCCACCCGCCGCCCGGCGGGTATATCGGGTCCCCGCACGATGAGCGGTACACCGGCCACTTCTTCGTACATGGTCGACTTGCCCCACAGTCCGCGCGCGCCGAGATTATCGCCATGATCGCTGGTGTACATGACGCGCGTGTCCTCCGCGAGCCCGGTCTCGTCCAGCACGCGCAGGATTTTTCCGATATTGTCGTCGACGAAGCTCACCAGTCCGTAATAGGCGCGAATCGCCTTCGAGAGCTTTTCCGGATCGAAAAAGCGGTCATAGATGAAGCTCGAGGCGTAGTCGCGCAGATAAGGATGGCGGGGGCGCTCGTCCGCGCGATACTGCTTGGGCAACTGCACCTGCTCGGGCGTGTACCGGTAATAGAACTCCGCCGGGGCTACCAGCGGGAAATGCGGGCACACGAAGGACACGAAGAGCACCCACGGGCGGTCGCGATGCCTGGGCGCCTCCTCGCGCAGCCAGATCTGCGCCCGCGTGCAGATATCGCGGTCGTAGGCGGTGTACGGCGTCTCGCCCGGTCCCGCGAGCTTCGCGATCTTCCAGGACAGCCCGCGCTCGGGCAGGTCGCTGCGCACGAGGCCCATGAGATCGCCTTTGCCCTCGATGATCTGCATGGCGATCTGAATCTCGCTGAACCCATAGTCGTCGCCGTCCTGCCCGCGAAAATGCAGCTTCCCGATCGACGCGACGTGGTGCCCCCGGTCGCGCAGCCGGTGGTGCCAGCTCGGAATCGCACCTTCGTAGGCGTCGGCATTGTCCCAGTAGCCGATCTGGTGCACGTACTTTCCGATCGCGAATGCCGCGCGTGCGGGAACGCATACCGGCGAGGTCGTGTAGGCGCTGGTGAACCGCGTTCCGGCCGCCGCGAGGGCGTCGATGTGCGGCGTCTTGACGACCGGATGCCCCGAGCAGCCCATGATTTTGGGATTGTGCTCGTCGGACATGATGATCAACAGATTGGCTGGCTTCATCTATCTGACTTCATGAAAGCCACAAATCACACGTGGCCGTATTTCGCGAGCACCTGCTCCAGCGTCGCGCCGGCGTCCAGTTCCGCCCGGATGCGGACTTCGGTGGCGGTCAGCCGTTCCGCCTCGTTGAGTACTTTTTCGACGACGTCATACGGCACTACGATGACGCCGTCGACGTCGCCCAGAACAAAATCGCCGGGATTGACGATGACGTGCTGCTTGGTCGCGCCTGGAAGATAGGCCGGAACCTGCCACGCCGTCACCTTCCAGCGGCCGATCGACTGCACCGGGGTGCGATAGCGTGCGTAGACCGGGAATTGCTGCTTCGCGATCCACTCGATATCGCGGATGCCGCCATCCACCAGCGCGCCGGTGCATCCCCGGTGCTTCATGCCGAGCGCGATCAACTCGCCGAAAAAGCAGATACCCTCTCCCGAACCGCTCCACACGCTGACGCATCCGGGCTTGAGCCCGTCCACCGCCTTCATCTTGTCGGGATCGCCGCTGCCGGCGTACGGGCGCATCTCGCCGCACACGGTGTACGCCCAGCCGGCGAGCTTGCCCGCGCCGGCGGGATAAGGCGCGAATTGCGGCGCGATGCCCTGATGCTGATAACCGAGCGTGTCCAGCACATCGGCCACCGTCGAGGCATCGATTTTGAGATAGCGCTGGCGTATCGCCTGCGCTTCGCTGCCGCTCGGATCCAGAACTTTATGCATCGTCAGCGTCACGTTCCATAGCGGACGGGATTCTTCACGGCACTCAAGGCGGCCAGCGTGCTGTAGCAGGCGAGCCACGCCGTCTTCGGATTGTCCGGCGCCGGCACGTTTTCCAGCTTGATGCTGATGTTGCCGCTCGCACCCCTGATTTCGATGTAGTGCGTATTGTATTTGAGGGCAGGGTCGGCAACGACCTTGAGGCGCGTGCGGTCGAATCCGATGCCGGCGAGCGACAGCACCGCGGCGATGTTCACGTTGGCGGGGAAGTGCGGCACGCCGTCGCGCGCCGCGCCGTCAAAAAGGACATGGCGCTCTGTCAGGCGGTCGAGATCCACTCCGAGCTTGTCGACGTAGGGAATCCCTTTCCAGGCGGCGGGCGGCTTGGTGACCGCGACCGTCACCTCTTCGACGCCGGCGACGCAGGCCGCCTTGAGCGCATCCAGACCGCCGATGCCGCCCGAGGGCACGTAAAGCAGCGCACCGCTCCGGCGCGCGGCGCGCTCGAGCGTCTCGCGCAGCGTGTCGTCACTCAACGCCCCGCCGGAAAGCACGATGAGCGCGATGCCCCGCCCCAGCAACCGCTCGGCATGGCTGCGGACAGCCTCGTGCGATGCCGCCTCGACCACGACGTCGGGCCGCTTTTCGATAAGATCTTCGAGCGTGGTGACGAAGGGAACGCCGTGTTCATCCGCCAGCGCTCTTCCCCTCGACGCGGTGCGCCCCAGTATCGCGCAAACGCTTGCACCGCGAAGTTCACCGCGCCCGACATGTTCGAGGATCAAGCGCGCAATGGTACCGCCGCCGATGATGCCTACTCGCATGGCCTGATCCGGAGAAGATGCGTGCGACGACTCAGACGCTGGTGAGCCGTCGATCAGCTCACGCTGCAGCCGGCGACCGTAGCTTTGGCCGGTTCAACGAGTTCGGGGATCGCAACGCCATTACGTATGGCAGTCATCTCGGCGAGGATGGCCACGGCGATCTCGGGCGGCGTCCTGGCTCCGATCTTCAGTCCCACCGGTCCATGCAGGCGCGCGATCTCTTCCTGCGACAGATCGAAATCCGCAAGTCGGCGGCGGCGGGCGTCGTTGTTCTTGCGCGAACCGATCGCGCCCACGTAGAACGCCGGCGATTTCAGCGCCTCCAGCAAGGCGAGATCGTCGAGTTTGGGATCGTGCGTCAGGGTGACGACGGCGCTGTGACCGTCGAGATTCATCTCGGCCACCACGTCGTCGGGCATGCCGCGCTTCAATTCCGCGTTCGGAACATCCCACGTATCGGCATATTCGGCGCGCGGATCGCACACCGTCACCTGGTAATCGAGTGCCTGCGCCATCTGCGCGATGTACCTGGAGAGCTGCCCGGCGCCGATGATGAGCAATCGCCAGCGCGGGCCATGCACCGTCACCAGCGTCTTGCCGTCGAATGCAAGCTGATCCTGCCACTGCGCCGGCCCCGTCGTGACGCGCCCCGTCGCCATGTCCAGCGTGCGCAGCGCCAGTTCATGGCGCTCGATGCGCGACAGCAGCTCGTCGAGGCCGCTCGCCGCACTGAGCGGCTCGATGACGAGTTCCAGCGTGCCGCCGCACGGCAGTCAAAAGCGCTTGGCTTCCTCGGCCGTGATCCCGTATTGGGTGGTCACCGGCTTGTCTTTCACCAGCTCGCCGCTGCGCACCAGCGCGATCAGGTCGTCCTCGATGCAGCCGCCGGACACCGATCCGGCGACCATGCCGTCATCGCGAATGGCGGTCACGGCCCCGATGGGCCGCGGTGCCGATCCCCAGGTCTTCACGATGGTCGCCATCGCAACCCGATGCCCGGCCTGCAGCCATTCGCGCGCGCTTTTCAGTACCTGCAGATCGACGCTGTCCACGTTCGTCTCCATCCGTTCCGCTGGTCCGGGAAGGCCCAAGCGTAGAGCATGGCCCGGCGGGGGGTCAAGCAAAGCACCCTGGTGTTAAACTTCACCTCCCTTCGCAAAGCAGGAAACACCCGCATGGAAATGACCGGAGAGCAGATCGTTCCCCTTCCGCAGGACGCCACGTGGCGCGCGCTCAACGACACGGCCATCCTGAAGGACAGCATCCCGGGGTGCGAGAGCCTGGAGCAGACAGCAGACAACGAGTATCAGCTCACGATGGTCGCCAAGGTCGGACCGGTCAGTGCCAAGTTCAAGGGCAAGATGACGCTTGCGGAAATCAACGCCCCGCACTCGTACAAACTCATCTTCGAGGGACAGGGCGGCGTGGCGGGATTTGCCAAGGGCCAGGCGGAGGTGCATCTCGCGCCGGAGAATGAGACGACGCGGCTGCGCTACGCCGCCAAGGCCATGGTCGGAGGAAAGCTGGCGCAAGTCGGGTCGCGGCTGATCGACGGCGTCGCGCGCAAGACCGCCGAACAGTTCTTCGCGGCCTTCAACCAGCGGGTGAGCGGCGGCAAACCGGAATAGTCCCGTGGCCCGCAATCCCGGTTGCCTTCGAGAATGCGCGGGCGGCAAGGGCACGCGGTTATAATCGGCGCGGCTACATCACGGGAGGACGCGCGATGCTGACGATCTGGGGACGCAAGAACTCCATCAATGTGCAGAAGGTGCTGTGGTGCTGCGGCGAGCTCAAGCTCAAGTACAACCGCATCGATGCCGGCATGGAGTACGGCGTGAACAATACGCCCGAGTACCGGGCCATGAATCCCAACGGGCTGGTGCCGACCATCAACTACGATGGCTTCGTACTCTGGGAATCGCACGCCATCGTGCGCTACCTTTCCGGCCTGCACGGGCTGGGAACGCTGTGGCCGGGAACGCCGCGCGGGTTTGCGGAAGCCGACCGCTGGATGGAGTGGTACAACACGACGCTGTGGAACAACCTGCGGCCGGTGTTCTGGAATCTGATCCGCGTGGCGCCGGAAAAACGCGACATGGCGCTGGTCAACGAAAGCATCAAGCGGCTCGCGGCCAATCTCGAGATCGCGGATGCGCATCTCGCGAAAAACCGCTACTTCGGCGGCGGCGCGTTCACGATGGGCGACATCCCGATGGGCGTCGCTGCATTCCGCTGGTTCAACATGCCGATCGAGCGCCCGCCGCTCAGAAATCTCGAAGCCTGGTTCGGTCGCATCATGCAGCGGCCGGCGTTCAAGGAGCATTGCGCGGCACCTTTGACCTGATGCGCCCGGCCATACGCCGCGGTGCATGCCCGGGCGCGCCATGACGACGCGGCACGGCTACCGCTATTACGACTTCGTGATGGCGGCGTTCGTCACGGTGCTGATCTGCTCCAACCTGATCGGCCCGGCGAAGATCGCGCAGGTCGAGGTTCCGGTTCTCGGCGCGCTGACGTTCGGCGCCGGGGTCTTGTTCTTCCCCATCTCCTATGTCTTCGGCGACATCCTGACCGAAGTCTACGGCTACGCGCGCGCCCGCAAAGTCATCTGGGCCGGGTTCGGGGGTCTCGCCTTCGCCTCCTTCATGGCCTCGGTGGTGGTGGCGCTGCCGCCGGCGCCGTTCTGGCAGCACCAGGGCGCTTACGAAATCGCGTTCGGTTCCGCGCCGCGCATCGTTGCGGCTTCCATGGTCGCCTACTTCTGCGGCGAATTCGTGAACTCCTTCGTGCTGGCGAAGATGAAAATCCTCACACAGGGGCGCTGGCTGTGGTCCCGCACCATCGGCTCCACCATCGTCGGCGAGGCGGTGGATTCGGCCCTGTTCTACCCGCTCGCCTTTTACGGCAGCGGCATCATCCCGGACGACAAATTGCCGATCGTCATGCTGGCGCAGTTCATCGCCAAGGTGGGCGTGGAAGTCGCGCTGACGCCGGTGACCTACAAGATCGTCGGTGCGCTCAAACGCGCGGAGAACGAGGATTACTATGACCGCAACACCAACTTCAATCCCTTCACGCTGAGGGCGTAGCGTCTAGCCCTTGACGCAGATCACCTGCTTCAGCGTGTGCAGGATGTCCACCAAGTCGTCCTGGTTCGCCATCACTTCATCGATGTCCTTGTAGGCCGCCGGGATCTCGTCGATCACCCCTTTGTCCTTGCGGCACAGCACACCCGCCGTCTGCGCCTCCACGTCCTTCTGCGTATAGGCGCGGGTGGCGGCGGAGCGGCTCATGCGCCGCCCCGCGCCGTGCGCGCACGACTGAAAACTCTCCTCTATCCCTTTGCCGCCAACGATGTAGGAACGCGCACCCATGCTGCCCGGGATGATGCCGAGGTCGCCGGCGCGGGCGCGGATGGCGCCTTTGCGCGTTACCCAGACGTCGCGTCCGAAGTGATGCTCGCGTTCGACGTAATTGTGGTGGCAATTGACCGCTGCGGCAGTCACTTCAAAGCCGGGGAGATGCCGCTCGAGCGCGCCGAGCACGAGTTCCATCATCGCCTCGCGATTGCGGGCGGCATACGACTGCGCCCAGTGCACCGCCTCGACATAGTCGTCGAAGTGCTGCGCGCCTTCCTTGAAGTAAGCGAGATCGCGGTCCGGCAACTGTATCTGCTGATGCTCCATGTCGCGGCGAGCAAGTTCGATGAAATAGGTGCCGATCGCGTTGCCGATGCCGCGGCTGCCC
>JBQTJV010000350.1:0-10990 GCA_052386775.1 Betaproteobacteria bacterium | reverse complement strand
GAATGCGCTTATGCGCGGGAGGCGACCAGCACAGACACGCGTGACAGGAGTTCCGTGCGCGATACCGGCTTCGTAACGAAATCGTCCGCCCCGGCCTGCATGCCCAATGCCCGATCCGCGGCCTTGTCGAGCGCGGTCAGGAGGACGACCGGAATGGCCGCGGTCGCCGGACTCTGCTTGAGACGCTGGCACACTTCGAACCCGCTCGCTCCCGGCATCACCACGTCGAGCAGCACGAGCGCGGGCGGCTGCTGCTGCACAGCGGCGAGCGCTTCCTCCCCGTCCGACGCTTCACGCACCCGGTAGCCCGCGTTTCTCAGGTGATGCGCGATGAGCAGCCGGTTCGTCGCCTCGTCGTCCACGACCAGCAGGTATTGCCCTTCGGCAGACATCCCGGCTTCGCCGCCCGGCTGCGACCCGGCGGAATCCTCCGCTGCGGCCTGCCTTTCGCGAACCTCGGCCTCCACGCGGGTGCGCGCAAGGTAATCTTCGATGCAGATTTCGATCCGCGTTATATCGGCGGCATCTTCAGCCTCTGCCGCGCGCTGCAGCCGTGCGCCGAGCGCGGTCAATTCAACGAATCCGAACATCTGTCCGGATCCGTGCAGGTTATGCCCGATGCCGTGGATGGTTGCGTAGTCCCGATCGCTCAATGCCTGGCGTATCGTCACCAGGTCTTTTGCGCGATTGGCGAGATACGCCCGCGCCAGACTCAGGATGTCGGGATCGACGCGTACGACGCGCAGGCGTTCAGAGCGATCTGCCATCCCCGGCGCTCGGACCGTGACCGCTCGCCCGCGTGCGGGGGCGCCATGCATGAAATGCCGCGAGCGCCGCCTTCAAGGCCTCGACTTGCTGTTCCAGCGCAGCCAGGCAGGCTGCGGCGCACACGGCATCATTCCGGACGTCGGGCTGCTGCAGCCTGGCCACGGCATGGCACGCAGCGTCCGCCGACAGATTGCGGAACATGCCGGAAAGCGTGTGCAGAGCGCTGTCCAGCCCGTGCGCATTGCCTTCCCGCAGGGCGACCCGCGCCTGGGTCATCAGGCGGGCGCTATCCCGGAAAAACACCTCCTTCATCGCATTCAGCAGATCCATGTCTCCGCCAACGCGTTCGAGCAAGGCCGGGCGATCGATCACCTGCGGCCCATCGCCCGGCGCTGCCGCACGCGCGGGCCGCAGCCGACTGATCGCCGCCAGCAGCGCGGCCGGCTGGATGGGCTTGATGAGGCAATCGTCCATGCCGGCCTGCAGGCAATCTTCCTTGTCGCCGATCATCGCATTCGCGGTGAGCGCAATGATCGGTACATGAGAGCCCGTGATCTTCTCCTTCTGGCGTATGCGTACGGTGGCCTCGAGTCCGTCCATGCGCGGCATGCGCACGTCCATCAGAATCAAATCGAAAGGCCGCCGTTCGAACGCCTCCAGAGCCGCCAGGCCGTTCTCGGCGACCACCACTGCGTGCCCCTGCTTGCGCAGCAGATGGCACGCGAGCTTCTGGCTCAGTTCGTTGTCCTCGACCAGCAGGATGTCGAGCCGCTCGTCCGCAGAATGGGCAACCCCCGCCGCCACAACCGGGCGACTGCACACCGAGTCCCGGAGGCTTGCTTGCAGCGTTTGACACTGCGAGGGCTGCAAAGCGAAGCGTGCCGTGAAGTGGAATGCGCTGCCTTTCTCCGGCTCGCTGTCCACCCAGATCCTGCCTTGCATCATCTCCACCAGCCGGGCCGATATGGTTAGCCCCAGGCCGCTGCCGCCGTAGAGGCGTGCCGTGGACGGATCGGCTTGCAGGAAACGCCGGAAAATCGCGCCCTGCCTGTCCCGCGGGATGCCGATACCGGTATCGCTCACGGAAAAATGGCACGTGATCTCGTCGTCGCTCCACGAATCGGCCCGGATCGTTACCACCACCTGTCCGCGCTCGGTGAACTTGAGCGCGTTGCCCACCAGATTCACGACGACCTGACGCAGCCGCAGCGGGTCCCCCACCAGGCCGTCCGGTACGTCTGACGCAATATCGCAAGTGAGCTCGAGCTGTTTCTGCCGCGCCTGCAGCGCGAGCGCCTTCAGAGTGTCGCCGACGCATTCGCGCAGCGAGAAAGCGGTCGATTCGATGGCGAGCTGGCCGGCTTCTATCTTGGAGAGATCCAGTATGTCCTCGACGATACCGAGAAGAGAATCGCTGGACGCCTTCACCGCATTCAAGTACTCCAGGACTTCGCCGGAAACGTTCGCCTGCAGCGCGAGCTCGGTCATGCCGACAACCACGTTCATCGGCGTCCGGATCTCGTGGCTCATGTTCGCCAGAAATTCGGTCTTTGCGAGGCTCGCCGCCTCCGCCGACTGCTTGGCCTGGCGCAGTTCCTCCTCCATTTTCTTGCGGACCGCGATCTCGCGGCGCAGGCGCTCGTTGGCCACCGTAAGACTCTCGGTGCGCTCCTGCACCTTCGCTTCCAGCTGTTCGTTAACCCGCGACAGGGCCTCTTCGGCCCGGTTTCTCTCGACGATCTGCCGCGCCAGTTCTGCGCTCTTGTAATACAGATCCACGAAGACCGCGACCTTGGACTGCAGCACTTCCGGCTGGAAAGGCTTGACCACGTAGTCGACGCCACCCGCGGCATAGCCCCGAATCACGGAGGCCATGTCCTCGTACGCCCCCGTGAGAAAAATCACCGGCGTGCGCTGGGACCGGGGGCGCTCGTGCAGCAGCCTCGCGGCCTGAAAGCCGTCCATGCCGGGCATGCGCTCGTCGAGCAGCACGAGCGCGAAATCATCCGTCGCGACCTTGCTCAGCGCCTCCTCCCCCGAGGACGCCAGCACCACTTCGCGATCCGGTCCCTGCAGCAGTGCATGCAGGGCGAGGCGCCCGTGCGCCTCGTCATCGACGACGAGTATTTTTGCCTGCGGCAAAGCCGATGGCGGCGGGACCGTCATGACGGGAGCAAGTTTTCGAGCATGCCGAGGAGTTCGTTCACGTCGACAGGCTTGGCAATGTAGTCGGATGCCCCCGCGGCGAGGCATTTCTCGCGATCCCCGTGCATCGCCCGCGCGGTAATCGCGATGATCGGCAACGCCCGGAATTGCGGGTTCGCCCGGATGATGCGTATGGTGTCGTAACCGTCCAGCCCGGGCATCATGATATCCATCAGCACGGCGTCGCTGTCCGGGTTCTTCTTCAGCAGATCGATTGCGTCCCGTCCGCTTTCGGCACTCAGCACCCTCACATCGTGCTGTTCCAGCACGCCGCACAGGGCGAAAATGTTACGCGTATCGTCGTCGACTACCAGCACCTTGCGCCCCGCGAGCAGGCGAACCGGCTCTTTCCGCCCCGTCCCGGTTCCCGGCCTGCCTTCGACCAACCGCATATCCCTCATTGCTCCCTCCGAAAGCTTGTTGTTCGCAGCCTGTACCGAGCCGATGCCATACGGCCGTTTCAATCGGCGCCGCTGCCACAGCGCGCCTTTCAGTTCGACTGTCTCGCCGCCTTGCACAGCAGTCTGTCCGAGGCAATAGCGCCAAGCAGGACGGGGCGGACCTCTTCGTAAACTTTCAGGTGCACGTCGTGGACCCCGGGAGCGGTGTGCTGGTCAGGCGAAGCCCACCACTCGCGCGAGGCGAGCCCCGTGCCCATGAGCAAGACGGCGACGGCAAAAGCGAGAACACGGTATTTGCCCACGGCTCGCCTCAACGCGCGCTCGCCCCGAGCTGAATGTCGCTGAGGACCGATCCCAGTTCCCGGTAGTCGCCCGACTTGTCAAAGAAATAATCGGCCCCCGCCGTGAGACAACGATTGCGGATCTCGGGATAAGCCTCGTTCGTCAGCACGATGATGCTCGGCACGGGATGGGACCGCTTCAGATCCTGGATCATTTCCATTCCCCGGCCGTCGCGCGTCTGCACGTCCATGATGATCACGTCTGGCTTCAGTCTTCCGGCCAGTTCCCGGCCGCGCCGCGCCTCGCCTGCGGGCAGGACTTCGACTCCTTTGAGGCCTCCAAGCAGCTGTTTGAGGCGCTCCCGTATGACGGCGGAATCGTCGACGATCAAAATCTTTCTCATCCGTTCGCACCACAGCGAAATCTCGGATTTCGATAATAATGTCATGCGGGTAAACGCAATATCGCCGAAATCGGAACTTTTTGTGGCGCTTCCGCGAGGCCGTGTCGCGTTCCGACTACGGTGCGGAGGGGGGGTCAGGCGATCAGCCGATGCCGGATCGCGTAACGCACCAGCTCCGCGTTGGTGGCCACGCTCAGCTTTCTCAGGATACGCGCCCGGTAAGTGCTCACGGTACTGGGGCTGACGAACATCTCCTTGGCGATCTCGTGGATCTGCATGCCGGAGGCGATGAGCCACATGACACGGTACTCGCGATCGGAAAGCGTCTCGTGCGGAGGCTGCTGGGCATCGCTGATGGTGTCGAAGGCAAGCTTTTCGGCGAGCGTGGGGCTGACGTACTTGCCGCCCTGCACCACTTTGCGCAGGGCGGCGGTCAGTTCCTCAGAGGCGCTCTGCTTGTTGATGTAGCCCGCCCCGCCCGACTTGAGCACGCGCGTCGCATGCAACTCCTCGGGATAGATGCTCAGGATCAGCACCGGGCGTTCCGGAAATTCGCGCTTGAAGTCCTTCAGCAGCTCGATGCCGCTGCGGCCCGGCATCGAGTAGTCGAGAATCGCCACGTCCCAGGGATGCCGGCGCGCGAGTTCGAGCGCCTCGGCCCCATTCTTGGCGTCCGCGACGACCTGGACTTCAGGGTCGACGGCGAGGATCTGTTTCAATCCATGCCGAACGACTGGATAATCATCCGCAATGAGAACTTTCAAAGCAGAGCCTCCTCAATGGGCGCGCAAGCACCGCTCGCCGCTTCGCGCACGATTATAGCGCCGCGTCTTTCCGGCGCTGTGCGTTGCGCCTGCGCCACATCGCGCACGCCGACTCCAGCGGTACTCGACCTTTGCTGTGGCGATGCAGCTACACGCTGTCGGCTCGACGCTACAAAAAAATCGCGATCGCGTGATATTGAGCTGCACCCTGGAAGCATTATCATGGCTCCCACGATTCGCTGGCGGCAGCCGCCGGCGACACAGGTTCCACCTTGCACACGCACGCCCCTCCCCTGTGCGTTTGTGAGTAGGAAGCCCCGGCGCCCGCCGGGGCTTTTTTTTAGTCTGTGCGGTCACTCGCACAGAGCGCGTGCAGGTATAATTTTCATGCACGCGCGCCAGCTCCAGACGATATCAAAAGACAGGGCACATTCTCGATCGATGCCACATCCCGCTGAGCCGGAGGCACAGCCCGCAGCACGCGCTGCCGGGTGGCGCGCGCTGAACCTTCCAGCGCGGCTTTCGCGCATCGACCTGCACTGCCTCGGCCGGGCGGCGCTCCTCGCGGCCATTTATTTTGCGGTCGCCAAGCTCTCTCTCCTGCTCGCGATCCCGCCCGGTTATGCGACCGCAGTGTGGCCGCCGGCCGGTATCGCGCTCGCAGCCGTGCTCATACACGGCAGCAGCATGTGGCCGGGGATTCTGCTCGGCGCGGCACTCGTCAACTTTACCGTCAACTCCTCGGTTCTTGCCGCCGCCGTCATCGGTGCCGGCAACACGCTGGAGGCGCTTCTCGCTGCAGCCATCATCCGCCACTACATCGGCGTTCCGTGGCGCTTTGAACGCGGCGAGGACGTTGCCACCTTTCTCGCAGCCGCCATACTGGGCGGCGCGCTTGCCGCGACCGTCAGCCTGGCGCCACTCGCCTACCTGCACGCGCTTCCGGTCGCAGAACTGTTCTGGAACTGGCTTACGTGGTGGCTGGGCGACGCGGTCGGCATCGTCCTGATCACGCCCCTGATTCTGAGCTGGCGGGCGCGCAGCGAGTTCGCCTGGACGCCCGAGCGCATTGTCGAGGCAGCGTGCCTCGCCGTGCTGATTGCGGCGGCGGCGTATACGGTCTTCGGCGCCACAGCGCGACCGCAGGACTCGTACGCGCTCAAGTTTCTCATCGTTCCGCTCGCCATATGGACAGCGTTCCGCTTCAGCCAGCGCGAGGTCACGACGGTGGCTTTCGGCGTGTGCCTTTACTCCGTTTGGGAGGCCTTTGCGACGACGACCGCGGCGGGGATCAACTCGAATCAGGCGTTGCTCACGCTGGTGACCTTCAATAGCACCGTCGCCCTGACGGGACTGGTCTTGAGCGCCGTGCTATACGAGCGCAGCACGAATACGGCGGCGCTCAAGGAGAGCCGCGATGAACTGGAGACGCGCGTGCGCGAACGTACGGTCGAGCTGCAGCGCGCGAACCGCGCCCTGCAGCTCGATATCGCCTCGCGGATGCGCACGGAGAAGCTGCTGCTGGAAAGCGAGGAACGTTTCCGGCAGATGGTGGCCAGCGTCGTGGATTACGCGATTTTCATGCTGGATGTCGACGGGCGCGTTGCCAGCTGGAACGCCGGCGCCGCCCGCATCAAGCGCTACACCTCCGAGGAGATCATCGGCCGCCATTTTTCGTGCTTCTATCCTTCCGCGGATGTCGACAGCGGCAAGCCGTGGCGCCATCTCGAGGTGGCCTCGCTTGAAGGCCGGGTGGAAGACGAGGGCTGGCGGATACGCAAGGACGGCTCCATCTATTGGGCGAGCGTGGTTCTCACCGCAGTGCGAGACGCGGGCGGAAAGCTCATCGGATTTTCCGAAGTGACCCGGGATCTCACCGACCGCATTCGCGCCGAGGAGGAATTGCGCCGCGGTGAGGCGCGCTTCGGCGTGCTCGTCAACAGTGTCGTCGACTACGGCATCATCATGCTCGACCCCGAGGGCCGCGTCAGCAGCTGGAACACCGGCGCCGAACGCATACTGGGTTACAGCGCGGATGAAATGCTCGGCCGGCACTTTTCCGTTTTCTATTACCGCGAGGATATCGAGCGCGGCAAACCGCAGCAGGAGCTGGAACTCGCCAGCTCGGAGGGCCGCCACGAGGACGAAGGATGGCGCATACGCAAGGATGGCTCGCGGTTCTGGGCGAACGTGGTCGTTGCCGCGATCCATGACAGCACCGGGAAGCTGCTCGGTTTTTCGAAGATCATGCGCGATCTCAGCGAGCGCAAGCGGCTCGAACTGGAGCTGACGGACGCCCGTACCGCGGCCGAGCAGTCCAGCCGCATGAAAAGCGACTTTCTTGCCAAGATGTCGCATGAGTTGCGCACCCCCCTCAACAGCCTGCTGATCCTCGCCCGCCTGCTCGCCGACAACGCGGCGGGCAATCTCTCGCCCAAGCAGGTGCAGTACGCACAAACAATCCACGCGGCGGGCACCGACCTGCTCGAGCTCATCAACGACTTGCTGGACCTCGCCAAGATTGAATCGGGGACGGTCAAGCTGTCCATCGAAGCCGAGCGCTTCTCGGATCTGTGCGACTACACCCGGCACACTTTCGAGCAGACGGCGCAGGCCAAGGGGCTGGAATTCGAGATCACGCTGGACGAGCATCTGCCCCCGAGTTTCATGACGGATGGCAGAAGGCTCCATCAGATCCTCCGCAATCTCCTCGCCAATGCGTTCAAGTTCACACACCAGGGCAGAGTCGGGCTGGACATTTCCCTGGCCACATCCGGATGGGCATCAAGCCATCCCGGGTTGAACGCCGCAGCGGAAGTCGTCGCTTTCTCCGTTTCGGACACCGGCATCGGCATCCCGCACGACAAGAAGGAAACGGTGTTCGAGGCCTTCCAGCAGCTCGACCAGGGGACGAGCCGCCAGTACGGCGGTGCGGGACTGGGTTTGCCCATTTGCCGTGAATTGACGCGCTTGCTGGGCGGCGAGCTGAAAGTGAGCAGCGAGCCCGGACGGGGAAGCACCTTCGTGTTGTATCTCCCGCTCACGAGCCGGGACAGGCGGCCCCTCCGAGCGCCGGGAGAAGGTGAACCGGCGCGCGAGACCGCCAGCCAGGCGTGACGTGCTGCAGCCGCTGAGAAGCACGCTTTCAGTCTTGTCTCGTCGTTAGAGGCGCGCCGGGGAGCGGGTATGCGCGTACTCTTTGTTACGCCCGAATGCGCGCCGCTCGTCAAGGTGGGCGGACTCGGCGATGTGAGCGCCGCGCTGCCGGCTGCTCTGCGCAAACTCGACATCGACGTGCGCGTGATGCTGCCCGGCTATTCCGCCGTCATGGAGCGCCTGACCGCCGCGCGCGAGCTGGCACCGCTCGATGCCCTGGGGCACCGCACTCGTTTGCTGGAGGCGCGACTCGAGAACGGCGTGCCGCTGATCGTTCTCGATTGTCCCGCGCTGTTCCACCGCGATGGCGGACCGTACCAGGATCTGTCCGGAACGGACTGGGCCGACAATGCGGCACGCTTTGGCGTTTTTTCCAGGGCGGCTGCCGTGCTCGGCGGCACATCGAGCCCGCTACCGTGGCGTCCGGGCGTCGTCCATTTGAACGATTGGCCGACGGCGCTGGCGGCCGCGTACCTGCACTACGAGCCGCCTTCCCGTGCCCCAAGTGTGCTCACCGTTCACAACCTCGCGTTTCAGGGAAATTTCGATCCTGCGGCATTGCCTGCGCTGCAGTTGCCCGCGGCGAGCTATGCCCCCGAAGGGATCGAGTTTCACGGGCGCCTGTCATTTCTGAAGGCCGGCCTTTACTACGGGAATGCCATCACCACCGTAAGCCCGACCTATGCCGACGAAATACAGACCGAGTCCGCCGGCGCGGGAATGCAGGGTCTGCTGCGGCATCGAAGGCAGGCGCTGACCGGCATAGTGAACGGCATCGACACGGACGAATGGAACCCGGCGTCCGATCCTCACCTTCCGGCGCACTACACCGCGGATACGCTGGAACGCAAAGTGGAGGTCAAGCGCGCTCTTGCCGCCCGTCTCGGGTTCGCCCCGGGAGAACCGGATGCGCCGATGCTGGGATTCGTGGGACGGCTGACGCAGCAAAAAGGCGCCGATCTCATTGCCGATGCGGCAGCCGGGCTGTTCGACATGGGAGCCCGCATCGTCGTGCTGGGCATGGGTGAGTCCGGCCAGGAAGATGCGCTGCGCAAGCTCGCCGCACGGCATCCCGGCAGGATCAGTGTCACCATCGGATTCGATGAAACGCTCGCCCATCTGATAGAGGGCGGTGCAGACCTTTTCCTCATGCCCTCGCGCTTCGAGCCGTGCGGGCTCAACCAGATGTACAGCCAGCGCTACGGGACACCGCCGGTCGCGCATGCGACTGGCGGACTGATCGATACCATCGTGGACTGCACACCGCAGACGCTGCAAGCCGCAACCGCGACCGGCTTTCTTTTTGGCGAGCCGTCAGCGCGTGCGCTGCTCGACGCAGTGAAACGCGCACTCGGCGTTTATCGCAGCGGTACGCCGTGGCGCGCGCTTCAGCGCAACGGCATGACGCGCGATTTCAGCTGGACTGGGCCGGCCCGGCAGTATGCTGAGGTATACCGTCGGATCGCATCACGAGATCCGGGCTGATCGCGCTCGCGCGCTCGTTCCACTCGCTCAGCTTGCGGAACAGCTCGGCCCGCCCTTCGCCGTGTATCGGCCACCAGCGGTTCCACAGATCGAAGCGCGGCCGCGGTCCGATGACGTCATTGCGGGCAGCGGCTAGGCTGTCGATAGTACCCACATCGCGCCAGTAGCCCGGTTCTTCGTAGGGCTTGACGCCGGGAATCTGGTTGCTCGTGAAATCGTAGGCGAAGACCCGGCAGCAGCTCGGGAGTTGCGGCATGACGTCGCGACCGAAATCGACGGCCCCCCGAAGCTGTGCGGCTTCGAGCAGTCCCACCAGCACATCCGGATTGAACAGATAGTTGCCCATCGACGCCTGGGCCCGCGTCGGGTCGTACGGCGAGGGCATCGGCCGCGCCGGTTTCTCCTGAAATTCCCGGATGTGCCCCTCGTGATCCGTGATCAGGACACCGAAAGAGGATGCCCGCTTAAGCGGCACCGGCACAGCGGCGACCGTTACGTCGGCGTTTCGCGCCGTGTGGAATTCGACCATCTGGCGCACGTCCATGCGGTAGACATGATCCGCGGCAAAGATCGCGACCAGGTCGGGACACTCGCGCTTGATCAGCTCGAGATTCTGGTAGACCGCATCCGCGGTGCCGCGAAAGCATGGCGTGCTGCCATTCTCTCCCGGCAGCACGATTCTGATGGTGTTTTCCGCCTTGGCGGACGACTTCGCCCACACCTTGTTGATGTGCCGGACCAGCGCTTCGGGCTTGTACTGCGCCACGACATAGATCGGCTTGATGTCGGAGTTGACGAGATTGCTGAGCACGAAATCGACGATGCGATAGCCGTTCACGAACGGCACCGCAGGTTTGGGACTGTCTGCAGTCAGGGGATAAAGCCGCGTGCCTTCACCGCCAGCCAGGACGATCGCCAGAATTTTCATTGGATCCCCTCTGTCCGGAACTGCTGCGTTAGTGGAAGATCGCGCTTGCGTGAAAATCTTTGTTCTCCGAACAGCCAGAGCGAACGCAGGCGCGAGAAATCACTATAGTTTCGGCACGCGCGGTGCGCTATCGGTCTGCGTTGATCTTTTTGTGGCGGTGTCGCGGCGCACTGTAGCGGCGGCGCGACAGCGCGCTTTGCCCGTGCGGGTCAGCCGCCCGGGCAGCGCGGAAGCGGTGATGCTGGAGACTTAGTCGACGAGTCGGTGCTTGATGGCGTAATGCACCAGCTCGGCGTTGGTGCGCAGGCGCAGCTTGCGGAAGATGCGCGCCCGATAAGTGCTGATGGTGCTTGGACTTACGAACAGTTCCGAGGCGATCTGATGGATCTGCTTGCCGGAGGCGAGCAGCCACATCACGCGGTACTCCCGGTCTGACAAAGTCTCGTGCAGGGGCTTCTGCGTGTCGCGGGACAGCTCGAACGCCAGCTTTTCCGCCAGCGAACGGCTCACGTAACGGCCGCCGTTGGTGACTTTCCTCAGGGCCGAGGTCAGCTCGTCGCCGACGCACTCCTTGTTGATATAACCCGCCACTCCGGCC
>JBQTJV010000349.1:0-2051 GCA_052386775.1 Betaproteobacteria bacterium | reverse complement strand
CGCTGTCGTAGCCGACGAGATCGCAACTCAATATCAACAGCTGGCAATCGCGGAGCAGCTTCGCCGCGCGAGCGAGCGAAAGGCGCAGCCCGAGCGTCTCCGATAGCACCCTGGACAGGAAGTTTGCCAAGGGCCAAGTCGGACGGCGCGCGAAGAAGTCGCGCAGGGCCGAATGACACCGGAACATGGTCGGTGGGCTGATCGGATCGGCGGTGACTACCCGCATTCCCGCCTCGCGGGACCTCTCGGTGTCGCGCTCGACTGTCCAGTGTTCGAAGGTGAAATAGAAGATTGGTTGGATGCCTTCCGCCATCAGGAGCTTCGCCAGCCGGAACAACTCCTCGAAAATGGTAGACGTATTCACGAGAAAAAAAACCGAATGTTCAAAGCAACCCTCAATTTCCGTTTCTCGTCGGTGATGGTTGAAGTATTGATCCAATGTATTTCCCTGTTTCGGTCGAAACTGCACGCTAGAGCTCGAGGAAGTTCTGCACGATCATCAAGCCGATCGGCCCGCTCTTCTCGGGGTGGAACTGGCAGCCAAGGACGTTGCGCGACTGGATAACCGCGGAGATGATGCGGCCGTCGTAGGCGCAATCGGCAAGCCGGTGCGCGTCGTCGCTGGGCACCGGCGCGAACGAATGCACGAAATAAACCGCGGGCTTGTCGGGCAGCCCGCGCAGCAGTCCAGCGGACCAGTCGGGATGGCGCGCGGGCGGCAGCAGCGCATTCCAGCCGATGTGCGGAATGCGGTGCGGTTCGCCGCCGGCACCGGTATTCGGGATCGCCTGCACGCGGCCGGGAATGATGCCGAGGCCGGCGTGCTCGCCGAACTCTTCCCCGACGTCGAGCAGCAACTGCATGCCGACGCAGATGCCCAGGAACGGGCGTCCCGTGTCGATGAACCGTCGGATCGGTTCAATCTGCGCGCGCTGCGCGAGACCCTTCATGCCGTCCTCGAACGCGCCGACGCCGGGCAGGACCACGCTTTCGGCGTCTTCGATGTGCTCGTGATTTGCGGTCAGGCGAACCGCGGCGCCGCTCGCCTCGAATGCGCGCGTCACGCTGTAGAGGTTGCCGATGCCGTAGTCGACGATGGTGACCTTGCGGCTCACGTCCGCCGCACTCCAAGACCCGCATCCAGCGCCGCGGCGCGTACTTCCTGCAGCCCGAGACGCTTGTAGTGCAGCACGTCCGCCATCGCCACCGCGTCGGCGTGGCCCTCGGCAACCACCTCGATCAAGTGCTCGATTTTCCCCATGCCACCGCTTGCAATCACCGGTATCGAAACCGTTGCAGCCACAGCCCTCACCAGCGCGACGTCGAAACCCTTGCGCGTGCCCTCCTGATCCACGGAGGTCAGCATGATTTCGCCCGCGCCCAGTTTCTCGGCGCGCCGCACCCAGTCGATGACATCGAGGCCCGTCTTCTCGCGGCCATTGTCGGTATAGGCCTCCCAGCGCTCGGGGCCAACGCGTTTCGCCTCGATCGAGAGCACCATGCACTGCGATCCATAGCGCCGCGCCACCTCGGTGATCAGTTCCGGCCGCGCGACTGCGGCAGTGTTGATCGCCACCTTGTCGGCGCCGACACGCAACAGCGCGTTGACATCGTCCGCCGATCGCACGCCGCCACCGACGGTCAACGGGACGAAGATGTCATGCGCGGCATGGCGCACGATATCCGTGAGGTTGTTGCGCCCGTAGAGGCTGGCGACGATGTCCATGTAAATCAGCTCGTCGGCCCCCTGCTCGTAGTACTCGCGCGCGTACTGCTGCGGATCGCCCATCACCCGCAGCCCTTCGAGGTGGATGCCTTTGATGAGATTCGGACCCTTGATGTCGAGCCGCGCGATCAGCCGCAGGTTTGCCATCAGCCCGGAGCGTCCTGCCAGACCGTATGGCGTAGCCGCCACTCGCCGCCTTCGCGCTTCCACAGGTGCGGCGAGCGGAAGGTGTCGGCGAGCGCCATGAAGTAGTCGCGGTCCATCACCGGCTGGACGAACTGCGTCGACGCGGCCGGGAACTCGCGCGCCGTAATGCTGAGGTAGC
>JBQTJV010000348.1:0-10148 GCA_052386775.1 Betaproteobacteria bacterium | reverse complement strand
CAGCCTGCGCAAGAAGGACAAGGAACAGGCGCTGGCGCGCGTTGCATCGGGGAAGGCCAAGATCGCCGTGGGCACCCACGCGCTGTTCCAGGAGGAGGTGCGGTTTCACCGGCTGGGACTCGCGATCGTGGACGAGCAGCACCGCTTCGGCGTGCACCAGCGCCTCGCGCTGCGGATGAAGGGCGCGCGCGCGGATGAGGGCATGCAGGTGCACCAGCTGATGATGAGCGCGACGCCGATTCCGCGCACGCTCGCCATGAGCTACTACGCCGATCTCGACGTTTCGGTGATCGACGAAATGCCGCCGGGCCGCACGCCGGTGGCGACCCGGCTCGTGGCGGAAGCGCGCCGCGACGAGGTGATCCACCGCGTGCGCGATGCCTGCATGGCCGGCAGCCAGGCGTACTGGGTGTGTCCGTTGATCGAGGAGTCCGACGCCGGAGCGAGGAGCCTCGGCACGTGCGACCGCGAAGGCGGCGCAACCGCGCGCGCGACACGGACAGTTACACGACAAGGGCACCGCGTGCGGTTCGAGGCGCTGCAATTGAAAACCGCGCTGGAGACGTACGAAACGGTGCAGCGGACGTTTCCCGAACTCAAAGTCGGCCTCGTTCACGGCCGCCTGAAGCCGGACGAGAAAAGCGCGGTGATGGCGGCGTTCCAGCAGGGCGAGATCCAGCTTCTGGTGGCAACGACCGTCATCGAAGTGGGCGTCGACGTCGCCAACGCGACGCTGATGGTGATCGAGCACGCCGAACGCATGGGGCTTTCGCAAATGCATCAGCTTCGCGGGCGCGTGGGGCGCGGCTCGGAGCGCAGCACGTGCATCCTGCTCTATCAGAATCCGCTCACCGCCGCGGCGCGCGAACGCCTCAAGATCATCTACGAGAACCAGGATGGCTTCGAAATCGCGCGCCACGATTTGCGGCTGCGGGGACCGGGCGAGCTGCTGGGTGCGCGGCAGAGCGGCGTGCCGATGCTGCGCTTCGCCGATCTCGCCGCCGACGTCGATCTGCTCGAGGCCGCGCGCGATGCGGCGGACGCGCTGGTGCGGGACCACGCGCCGGCGGTTCACGCCCATCTCGCGCGCTGGCTTGGCGCGCGCCATGAACTGCTGAAAGTCTGATGTGAAGTTTCCGCCGCGCGACCGTAACTGGCTGGGCCGGCCTGCGCACTCGGCCTCGGCGCTCCGTGCCTGGCTGGTGGATCGCGGCTCGCTCACCGCGCGCATCCAGGCGCGCTGCGAGGCGTTCCGCGTGCAGCTTGTCACGCAAGGCCGTGCCCGCGTCAACCGCGATGAGCGTTTCCTGCACGCCGGCGGAAAGCGCGGCATGGCGCTGGTGCGCGAGGTCTATCTCTACTGCGGCCGTGCGCCGGTGGTGTTTGCGCACAGCGTGATCGACCCGCGTTCGCTGCAGGGGCCGTGGCGCCGGCTGGCGCGCCTGGGTACGCGGCCGCTCGGCGCGGCGCTTTTCGCCGACCCGCGCGTGCGCCGCTATCCGCTGCACCAGCGCAAGCTCAATGCGCATCACGAGCTCTACGAGCGTGCGTGTGCCGCGCTGAAGACGCGCCCGCCTTACCTGTGGGCGCGCCGCTCGCTATTCGTGCTGCATAAATCGCCTATACTGGTGACCGAAGTTTTTCTCCCCGGAATACTGAAGCTTCGCGCATGACGCTAAGAGAAAAGCTCGACGCCTACGAAAAGCTGATGCGGCTCGACAAGCCGATCGGCATCCTGCTCCTGCTGTGGCCGGTGCTGTGGGGTTTGTGGCTGTCGGCGCCCTTCGGCGCGCTGCGTCTCGATGTCGCGATCATATTCATCATCGGCACGGTGCTGACGCGCTCGGCGGGCTGCATCGTCAACGATTACGCCGACCGCAATTTCGATGCTCACGTCGCCCGCACGCGAGACCGCCCGATCGCCGCGGGCCGCGTGAGTCCGAAAGAGGCGCTGGTGCTCGCCGCGGCGCTTTTCCTGCTGGCGTTCGTGCTGGTGCTGTTTCTCAACAAGCTGACGATCCTGCTGTCGTTCGTCGCGCTGGCGCTCGCGGTGACCTATCCCTTCCTCAAGCGCTTCTTCGCCTTTCCTCAAGCCTACCTCGGCATCGCCTTCGGCATCTCGATACCGATGGCCTACGCGGCACAGCAGGGCAGGATCGCGCCGGTGGCGTGGGTGTTGCTCCTGGCCAACGTCTTTTGGGCCATCGCCTACGACACCGAGTATGCGATGGTGGACCGCGAGGACGACGTGAAGATCGGGATCAAGTCCTCCGCCATCCTGCTTGGCCGCTACGACGTCGCCGCGGTGATGGCGTGCCACACGGTCTTTCTCGGCATCATGACCGTGGTGGGCTGGTGGCTCAGGCTCGGCGTCTTCTACTACGTCGGTCTCGCGCTGGCGGCCGGTTTCGTGGTGCACCAGTATCAGCTCATCATGGACCGCGATCCCCAAAAGTGCTTTCAGGCTTTCCTCAGCAATAACTGGGTCGGCGCGGCGGTATTTGCCGGCATCGCGCTGGAAGTCTTCTTCCGCATTCGCCTGTTCTGAGCCGCGACATGGTCTACAAGGATCTGCGCGATTTCCTGGGCCAGCTCGAAGCGCGCGGCGAGCTGAAACGCATCGGCGTCGAAGTCGATCCGCGGCTCGAGATGACGGAAATCTGCGACCGCGTCCTCAAAGCCGGCGGTCCCGCGCTGCTGTTCGAAAAACCCAAAGGTCACGCCATTCCCGTCCTGGGCAATCTATTCGGCACGCCGCAGCGCGTGGCGCTCGGCATGGGGCGCGATTCGGTCGGCGCACTGCGCGAGCTGGGGCGCCTGCTGGCCTATCTCAAGGAGCCCGAGCCGCCCAAAGGCTGGAAGGACGCCTGGGACAAGCTGCCGCTCGTGAAACAGGTGCTGAGCATGTCGCCGCGCGTGGTCGGCAGTCCGCCGTGCCAGGACGAGCGATGGGAAGGCGGCGAAGTGGATCTTGCGCGCCTGCCGATCCAGACCTGCTGGCCCGGCGATGCGGCGCCGCTCATCACGTGGGGGCTCGTCGTGACGCGCGGCCCCAGCCGCACGCGACAGAATCTCGGCATCTACCGGCAGCAGGTGATCGGCAGGAACAAGGTCATCATGCGCTGGCTCGCGCATCGCGGCGGTGCGCTCGATTTTCGCGATCATCAACTCGCCCATCCCCGCACGCCGTTTCCGGTCGCAGTCGCGCTGGGCGCGGACCCGGCGACGATGCTCGGCGCAGTGACGCCGGTACCGGATGCCTTAAGCGAATACCAGTTTGCGGGACTGCTGCGCGGCGCGCGCACCGAGCTCGCGCGCTGCCTGACCCATGACCTGCAGGTGCCTGCAACCGCAGAGATGGTGCTGGAAGGCTACATCCAGCCCGGCGAGAAAGCCCAATACGAAACCGCGCTCGAAGGACCGTTCGGCGACCACACCGGCTATTACAACGAAGCGGACTGGTTCCCTGTGTTCACCATCGAGCGCATCACGCTGCGCCGCAACCCGATCTACCACAGCACCTACACCGGGAAGCCGCCCGACGAGCCGGCGATGCTGGGCGAGGCGCTCAACGAAGTCTTCGTGCCGCTGCTGGTGAAGCAGTTTCCGGAGATCGTCGATTTCCATCTGCCGCCGGAGGGCTGCTCGTACCGCATCGCCTGCGTCAGCATGAAGAAGCAGTACCCCGGCCATGCCAAGCGTGTCATGTTCGGCATCTGGAGCTTCCTGCGCCAGTTCATGTATACCAAGTTCATCATTGTCACCGACGACGACGTCAACGTGCGCGACTGGAAAGAAGTGATCTGGGCGCTCACCACGCGCGTCGATCCACGCCGCGATACGCTGATCGCGGACGCCACCCCGATCGAGTACCTCGATTTCGCCAGCCCGGTCGCAGGCCTCGGATCGAAGATGGGCATCGACGCGACCAACAAGTGGCCGCAGGAAACGGGCCGCACCTGGGGCACGCCGATCGCGATGAGCGAAGAGGTCAAACAGCGCGTCGACGCGCTGTGGCGCGACCTGGGACTATAACCTGAGTCCGTTCGTCCCAAGCCAGGTCGAAGGATGAACGACCCGCCGTCGTGCTTCGATGAACTCAGCACGAACGGCTTTTAAGCGTTTCTACCGACGCGGCGTGCAGCAGGCATCCTCAGCGCTGGTAGGCCCACTGCAGGAGCGCATCCTGCACCGGTTGCGCATTGCCGGCATTGGCGTGATTGACGATGAACACCACCACCGTTCGGCGGCCGCGGCTGTCGAGCACATAGCCGGCGATCGACCGCACGTTCGACAGCGATCCGGTCTTGATGTGGGCCTGCCCGGCGACGACCGCGCGGGACAGGCGCTTGCGCATGGTGCCGTCCACCGCGGTGAGCGGCAGTGACGCAATCAGCTCCGGCATCACCGGGCTGTTGTATGCCGCGAGCAGCAACTGACCGAGATGCTTCGCGGTAATGCGTTCGATGCGCGACAGCCCCGAGCCGTTCTCCAGCACCAGTTCGGGAAACGCGAGGCCTTTCGTGGCGAGCCACTGCTTGATGGTGCGGCTCGCCTTGTCGCCGCTCGCCGGGGCCCCTTCGCCGAGCGCCCCCAACGTCAGAAAGAGCTGCCGCGCCATCACGTTGTTGCTGTACTTGTTGATGTCGCGCACGATCTCCGAGAGGGCATGCGATTTCGCGCTGGCGAGCAGCCGCGCTCCCGGGGGCACCGGCCCGTCGCGGGTGGTCCCGGTGAAGACGCCACCCAGCTCGTGCCATAAAACGCTGAAGAGTCCCGCCAGATACTCGCGATGCCCAAGCACGCTGAAGCTGCGCGCCTGCTCGCCGCAGTCGAGCGCATAGTTGCCGGAAAACGCGAGGCGCGCGCTGTCGGCGTTGCCCTGCACGTCGGTCTTGATCTGCGAAAGCCAATAGCCGCACGCGCCGTCCGTGAGCTTGAGATTGTTCACCACCGTGAGGTGCGGCAGCAGCGGCTCGATCAGCAGACGCACCGTGCGCGCCTCCGGATCGGGAATGAACTGCACCGTCACCGCCTTGAAATTGACGAGCAGCGCATCGGGCCCGGTGTTGTAGGGGCGCGTCGGCTGCTCGTCGAAGCGCGAAGCATCGTACTCTTCGCGGGAGAAGAACGAGCGGTCGAGTATCAGGTCGCCGCGGATCTCGCGCACCCCGCGCGCGCGCAGATTGCGCAACAGCAGCCAGAAATTCTCGAGGGTGAGCTTGGGGTCGCCCTGCCCCTTGAGGATGAGGTCGCCGTTGAGCACGCCATTCACCAGCGGTCCGCTGCCGTAGGCTTCGGTGTTCCAGGCGTAGGCCGGGCCGAGGAGCTCGAGCCCGGCGTAGGTGGTCACCAGCTTCATCGTCGAGGCGGGGTTGAGCACCCGCTCGTCGCCGTACGCGACGAGCGGGCGCTCGCTCCCGATCTCGTGGACGTAGAACGCGACGCTCGCTTCGGGCAGCTTGGCCCGCGCCAGCGCCTGCGCGACCGGCTCGGGCAGGCGCGGCTGCGCGACGCCGGTCCCGGAAAAAACCAGGCTGTATAGGGATAGAAAGAAAACTACCGGTAGTCGCATCGGTACTAGCATCTCCAGAGGCTGTCGCATGCCGTTCATGGTTCCCTTCGACTCGTGCTCAGGGCAGCCTTAAGCTCACGACGAACGGCATGTATCCAAACCGTTCGCGCTGCGCCCTTCGTCTAAGCTCGGGACAGGCCTGTCGAAGTGCGGACGGTCACGCAGACTGATTTTAGAAGTGTACGCTGGAACGCGGCTGCGGTACCACGGGTTTCGGCCAGCCGAGGCGCGCGCGCACGGCGTCGGCGAAAATCTCCGACGTCTGCTGCTCGCCGTGCACGACGAAGGTGTGCTTCGGCGGCTGGCGAAAACGGGAAAGCCACTGGAGCAGTGCGTCCTGGTCGGCGTGGGCCGACAGCCCGCCGATGGTGTAGACGTCGGCGCGCACCGCGACCGGGATGCCGAAGATGCGCACTTCCCGGGCGCCATCCACGATGCGCCGGCCCAGGGTGCCCGCGGCCTGAAAGCCGGTGATGATCAGCGTGCACTCCGGCCGCGACAGATTGTGCCGCAAATGATGCTTGATGCGGCCGGCCTCGCACATGCCGCTCGCCGAAATGATCACCGCACCCTGCCGCACGCGGTGGAGCGCAATCGATTCCGCCAGGTCCTGGACGAAGTGCACGCGCTGCCCCGCGGCACTGCTCTTCAGCCAGGCGAGCAGCGATGCCGACTCGCGGTCCAGCAGCTTCGCATGGCGCAGCGTGATCTCGGTCGCCTTCAGCGCCATCGGCGAATCGACATAGATGTCCATTTCGGGCAGCCGCTTGTGGCGCCGCAGATCGCCGAGGAGATAGAGCACTTCCTGCGCCCGCCCCACTGCGAACGCCGGAATGATGACGTTACCCTTCTTGCTCGTGAGCGTGTCGGTGACCGCGTGCTCGAATTCGTTCAGCGTCTCGGTCATCGACTTGTGGCGGCGGTTGCCATAAGTGGACTCCACCAGCAGCACGTCGGCGTGATGGATGGACGACGGATCGCGCACCAGCGGGCGCATGGGCTGGCCGAGGTCGCCCGAGAAAACGACCGTCTTTTCCACCCCCTCTTCGCTGATCTTCACTTCGATGATGGCCGAGCCGAGGATGTGACCCGCGTCGAGATAGCGGCAGCGGACCGAGGGATGCGGCCGGATCTCCGCTTCGTACTCGACCGGGCTCACCTGTCGTAACGCCCGCCCGGCCTGCGCCACGGTATAGAGCGGCTCTGCCTCGCCGGCCCGCCGCGTGGGTGACTCGCGCAGCCACTCCGCTTCCTTCTCCTGGATGTGCGCGCTGTCGGGAAGCATGACGCCGAGCAGGTCGCAGGTCGCCGCGGTGGCATGGATCGGCCCGCGAAACCCGTCGGCCACGAGCTTGGGCAGCAGCCCGGAGTGATCGATGTGCGCGTGGGTAAGCAAAACGAAGTCGAGCGCCTGCACATCGAACGGAAACGGCGCGCGGTTCTTGCGCTCGGTTTCGGCTCCGCCCTGGAACATCCCGCAATCGACGAGGAAGCGGACGTCTTTCGTTTCGACGAGAAAATTCGATCCCGTCACCTCACCGCATGCGCCGAGGAAAGTGAGTTTCATGCCTGGGCGACGATCTCCAGCGTGCGTTGCGCAAGCAGTGCGATCTCGTCGTCCGCGATGACGTAGGGCGGCATGAAATAGACCGTGTTGCCGATCGGCCGCAGCAGCAGTTCGCGGGCGAGGGCCTGCTCGAAGAACCAGCGCGCGAAGTCCGGCCGGCCGGTTTCGATTTCGAAAGCGGTGATCATGCCGGTCTCGCGATAGTGCCGCACTTTGGGATGCCGCGCGATATCCCGCGCCGCTTGCTTGATGCGCTCCGCCCGCGCCCGGTTTGCCTCGAGCACGCTTTCCCGCTCGAAGATGTCGAGTGTCGCGAGCGCCGCGCGGCACGCCAGCGCATTCCCCGTGTACGAGTGGGAGTGCAGAAAGCCGCGCGTGAGGGCGTCGTCGTAGAACGCCTCGTAGATCGCATCCCGCGTCAGCACCACCGACAGCGGCAGGTAGCCGCCGGTGATGCCTTTCGAAAGGCACAGGAAATCGGGAACGATGCCGGCCTGCTCATGGGCGAAGAACGTTCCGGTGCGCCCGAACCCGGTCATGATCTCGTCGGCGATGAGATGCACCTCGTAGCGCTCGCAGATGCGCTCCGCCTGCCGCAGGTATTCGGGATCGTGCATCGCCATCCCGCAGGCGCCCTGCACCAGCGGCTCGACGATGAGCGCGGCGGTCTCGGCATGATGCGATTGCAGGTGGCGCTCCAGCGCCTCGGCGCAGCGCACGGCGCAATCCCGCGGCGACTCGCCCGCCTGCGCCTGGCGCCAGTCCGGGCTGGGCACCTGCACGCTTTCGCGCAGCAGCGGTGCGTAGGTGTCCTTGAACAGCGCCACGTCGGTCACGGACAGTGCACCGAGCGTCTCGCCGTGATAGCTCCCGGCGAGGCTCACAAAGCGGGTTTTGCCCGGCCGGCCGCAATTGCGCCAGTAATGAAAGCTCATCTTGAGCGCGATCTCGGTCGCCGCGGCGCCGTCGCTGCCGTAGAAGCAATGGCCGAGCATGCCCCCGGTGAGTTTTGAGAGCTTCTCCGAGAGCAGCACCACCGGTTCGTGCGTGAAGCCGGCCAGCATGACGTGCTCCAGCGCATCGAGCTGTTGGTGCAGCGCCGCGTTGATGCGCGGGTTGGCATGGCCGAACAGATTCACCCACCACGAACTGATCGCATCGAGATAGCGGCGGCCTTCGAAGTCGTAGAGCCAGCACCCTTTGCCGCGCGCGACCGGCACGATGGGCAGCGTCTCGTGCTGCTTCATCTGTGTGCACGGATGCCACACCGCGCCCCGGCTTCGATCTAGCAGCAGTTGATTGAGAGTGCTAGTTTGCATTCTGGAAAAGAAACCATTAAAAATTTTCCGTAACTAAAGAGAAGCGTCACGCTTACGTGGCCCCATGATGGGCGAATGACGCGAGGAGAGGCTGCTTTCCCGCACCGAAGTGCTTTTTCAGACTTCTTTAGTAAAGCGTCGCTCACGAGCGACGCGCAGGTCCCGTTTTCCGTCGTAAACCGCCCGCACTTCCCTCACGTTAATGTCTTTGGCATCAAACTTGCTGAGACAGGTTTGCATCGTTTTCGAGTTTAACACTGCGAAGGAGACGGCCTTGCCCCTGCAAATCCTCGAGCGCATCGAAGACCAGATGACTGCGACCGGCCTGCCGCTCGTCGGCATCACGCTCGCAGCAGTGCCGTGCCCCGATACGCCGGTGATCCTGACGCTGCACTGGCACGGCTTCATCAAGGAGAAACTTGCGGAGTTGGAAGAGGCGGATGCCGTTTCGTACACGCCGATTCCGAGCTCCGCGCTGCAGTTGAACGAACGCTGGGGCGATCTCGTCAGCGTCGATCGCGCGGCGATGGAGGCGGCGTGGGAACTCGGCGCCTGGGACGTCGCGCGGGCCGAGCGGCCGGGTTGCCTGCGGCCTGGTGCGCCGGCCACCGAAGCGTTCGAGTGCCTGCAGGCCTTCGGCTCGTTCCCGTATGGCATCAACGGCCATCAGGTCGTCGTGGCGGACGCCCCGGATGCCGACGACCTCGTCCAGCTCGCCGCCGACCGCGGCTATCTCATGTGGGTGTTCCGGCCGGTGAATGGCGGCATCTGGGCCGAGTATGCCGACGACGCCACCCTCACCCCGGAAGGCCGGCGCCCGCCGCCGTGCCCGCTCTCGCCCATTCCGCCGGCCTGCACCGGCAAGCGCAAGACCGTGTATCGCTTCGGGATTTCCGCCAGCAGCGCCACCCTGATCAACTAGCGTTCCCCTACCGAAGCCGGCCGGGCCGACCAGCCGCGCCGGCGGTTTTATGCCCGTCGAGTAAGCGCCCGCTCACCGTTGCGGCTCCTTCCCCGTGTATCCCAACCCGTTGCTTTTTCGTACTGTTCTCACTATTATTAGCACTCCCTCAAGTCGAGTGCTAACAATTTTTCCGTTGGTCAATCTATCTCAAGAGGAGAGGTAAGCATGAAGATTCGCCCGTTACACGACCGCATCATCGTGAAGCGGCTGGAAGAAGAACGTAAGACTGCATCCGGCATCGTCATCCCCGATACCGCCGCCGAGAAGCCCGATCAGGGCGAAGTAAAGGCTGTGGGCAAGGGCAAGGTCCTGGAAGACGGCAAGGTCCGTCCGGTGGATCTCAAGGTGGGCGACAAGGTGCTCTTCGGCAAGTATTCCGGCCAGACCGTGAAGGTGCAAGGTGAAGAACTGCTCGTGATGCGCGAAGAAGACATCATGGGCGTCATCGAGTCCTGATTTCCACAGTACCAGGAGAACAAATATGGCAGCAAAAGACGTCAAGTTTCATGAGAATGCCCGCGCCCGCATCGTTGCCGGTGTGAACATTCTGGCCGACGCGGTCAAAGTGACCCTCGGCCCGAAAGGGCGCAACGTGGTGCTGGAGCGCAGCTTCGGCGCCCCCACCGTCACCAAGGACGGCGTGTCGGTCGCGAAGGAAATCGAACTGAAGGACAAGTTCGAGAACATGGGCGCGCAGATGGTGAAAGAAGTCGCAAGCAAGAC